>NZ_CP132911.1:2400000-2729220 GCF_036320485.1 Dyella sp. A6 | reverse complement strand
GCAAGTTCGGCGACAGCGAACAGGTATTCGTGCCCATCACCACGGCGCTGGACCTGCATCTGCCGACCAGCGGCAATACGAACTGCTGGGGCAGTGGTGCCGACGTACATGCCATGAACGCCCCATGCCTGTGGCTGCAGTACTGGGTGGAGCTGGATACCCCGTCGAAGGTGGCTGCCTATCGGCAGTACCTGCACAACTACATTGCCCAGCAGCAACAGGCCGGACGCTTCACGCACCGCGGGCAGGTATCGCTGCAGGACGTGATGCAATGGCTGGACGCCAAGGGCGTGGTGCCGTCGGACGTACGTCTGCAGATGTGGCTGGCACTCGGGTTCCTGGGGATCTGTCTGCTCAACACGGTGGGCCTGCTGCTGGCGAAATTCCTACGCCGCAGTGGCGAGCTTGGCGTGCGCCGGGCGCTGGGCGCGTCGCGCAAGGCGATCTTCATGCAATGCCTGGTCGAGGCCGGAATCGTCGGCCTGGCAGGTGGCGTGGTCGGCCTGGCACTGGCGGGCCTGGGGGTGCTGCTGGTTCGCCATCAGCCTACCGACTATGCGGCCTTCATCCACATGGACCTCGGCATGTTGCTGACCACCTTTGTGCTGGCCTTGCTGAGCAGCCTGCTGGCGGGCCTGTTGCCGGCATGGAAGGCCATGCATGTGGCACCGGCCGCCGCGCTCAAGTCGAACTAGGACACCTGTGATGCATTTTCGCCACATTCTCCATGCCCTTGGACGCCATCGGATCGCGGTGGGCCTGCTGGTGCTGGAGATCGCCTTTTCCTGCGCGGTGGTATGCAACGCGCTGTTCCTGATCGGCGCCCGGCTAGAGCGCATGCAGCGGCCCACCGGTGTCGACGAAGCGCATCTGGTCGAAGTGGGTGTCCGCAGTGTCATGCGTGGCTCGCCGGAGGCGGTGATGGCGCAGACACGCACCGATTTGGCCGCATTGCGTGCCCTACCAGGGGTGTCCGACACGGCCATCGTCAACCAGACCCTGTTCGGCCACTCTATGAGTTTCAGCGGTGTTCGCCTGCGCGATGACACGAAAGCGCCAAGCATTCCGGTAACCCAGTATCTCGGCAGCGAGTCGCTGGGTCGTACCCTGGGTCTCAAGCTGTCGGCCGGGCGCTGGTTCAAGCCGGATGAGTTCGTCAGCGATGCCAAGCTCGAGAATGGATCTTCCGGTGTGCCGGTGATCATCAGCCGCGCGCTGGCCGATCACTTGTTTCCCGGGCGGTCGGCCGTCGGCCAGACCATCTATGCATTCGGTGCCAACCGTGTGGTAGGTGTGGTGAAGCGGCTGGTGCAACCGCTCGACTACGGGCCGCCCGGCAACTATGGATACGCCATGATGTTTCCGGTCGACATGCCGTATCCGAATGGCACCTATCTGCTGCGGGTGAAGGACACGGCACAGCGGCAGGCCATCATCGGCGAGGCGCTACACGCACTGAAAACCGACGGCCCGCTCCGGCTGGTTTCGTCGAAGTACGCCACCACCCTGGAGGCAGCGCGCGACAAGTATTACCGCAACGACCGCGCCATGGCCTGGCTGCTCGTGGGCGTGTGTCTGCTGCTGCTCGTGGTTACGGCGGTGGGTATCGTGGGGTTGACCAGTTTCTGGGTGGCGCAACGGCGTCGGCAGATCGGCATACGCCGCGCCATCGGTGCCACGCGCGCCGACATCCTGGCCTATTTCCATGTTGAGAATTTCCTCATCGCCACGGGCGGCATCGTGCTCGGCATGGGCCTGACTTATGGCCTCAACCTGCTGCTGATGCTGCATTACGAACTGGGCCGTCTGCCGCTTTATTACCTGCCTGTCGGCGCCGTTGCGCTTTGGCTGCTCGGCCAGCTCGCAGTGCTGGGTCCGGCGCTGCGCGCATCCAACGTGCCGCCGGTGGTGGCGACGCGGTCGGCCTAGGGAGATTTCATGGACAGTGGATGCGCCGGTACGGGGAGGGGACTGCAGCCGTGGTCTAGGACGCCGGCGCATCCCTTGTCCGCCCTTGTGAAGATCGAGAAGAAGGGGAGCTGATCGATGTTCGGTTATTACCTGGATCTGGCCCTGCGCAGCCTGAAGCGCAACAAGGTGCTCACCGCACTGATGGTGCTGGCCATCGCGCTGGGTATCGGTGCCAGCATGACCACATTGACCGTGTTGCATGTGCTGTCAGGCGACCCGCTGCCGGGGCGCAGCAGCAAGCTGTACTACCCGCAGATCGACCCGCGTGACCTGAGTGGCCAGATGTCAGGCAAGGAGCCGCCGGAGCAGCTGACCCTGATCGATGGCCTCAACCTGCTGCATGCGAAACGTGCGGACCGCCAGGCACTGATGACCGGTGGCTCGGTACCGATCCAGCCGGATGACACCGCCATCGATCCGTTCTATGTGCGTGCGCGCTACACCACTGCGGACTTCTTCCCGATGTTCGGCGTCAAGTTCCTCTATGGACGTGGCTGGGACGCGACTGATGATCATGCGAAGGCGCACGACGTGGTCATCACCCGCTCGCTCGATCAGCGTCTGTTCGGTGGTGCCGACAGCGTCGGCCGCACCCTGCGCATGGCCGATACGGTGTTCCGCATCATCGGCGTGATCGGCGATTGGCATCCGGAACCGCATTTCTACGACCTCAATACTGGCAGTTACGGTGGTGCGGAGCAGGTCTTCGTGCCCTTGCAGACGGCGTTGGACCTGCACTTGAAGCATGAGGGTTCGAGCGACTGCTGGGGCAACGGCACCGGCGGTGTGGGCCGCATCTACCCGGCGGCCCAGTGTGTGTGGCTGCAATTCTGGGTGCAGTTGGACACGCCGGCCCGGGCAACAGCCTACAAGCGCTTTCTGGTCAATTACTCGGAACAGCAGAAAGCGCAGGGTCGTTTCATGAAGGCGCCCAACGTGCGCCTGCGCAACGTCATGCAGTGGCTGGCCTACCAGATGGTGGTGCCGGACGATGTGCGCCTTCAGGCCGGACTTGCTTTCGGCTTCCTGCTGGTGTGCCTGGTCAATACCGTCGGCCTGATGCTGGCGAAGTTCATGCGCCGGGCCGGTGAACTGGGCGTACGCCGTGCGTTGGGTGCGTCGAGACGCTCGCTGTTTCTGCAACTGCTGGTGGAGTCGGGTCTGATCGGCCTGGTGGGTGGCATCGGCGGTCTGCTGCTGGCCCTGATGGGATTGTGGCTGATCCGCCACCGGCCATCCGATTACGCGGCGCTGGCGCGTCTTGATCCAGCGATGCTGCTGATCACATTCGCGCTGGCGTTGGGCGCGAGCCTGCTGGCTGGTCTGCTGCCGGCCTGGCGTGCCTGCCAGGTCGCTCCAGCACTCCAGCTGAAGAGCAACTGACATGCCTATCCGGCCGATCCTTTCATCACTGCGGCGACACAAGGTTGCTGTCTGGTTGTTGGTCCTGGAGATCGCGCTGACCTGCGCCATCATCTGCAATGCCATCTTCATGATCGGCAACCGCCTGCACCGCATGCACATGCCGAGTGGCGTTGACGAACACGCATTGGTTCAGATCAAGCTGGCGGCGATCGCGCCCATTCCGGACATCTATGCACAGGCGCGCGAAGACCTTGCGGTGCTGCGTGGCGTTCCAGGTGCGCAAGCGGTGGCGCTCACCAACCAGATTCCATTCCAGACCTCGTCGTCTAACGTCAGCATCCGCACCAGTCCGTCGCAGGCCCACACCATTCTCAGCGCCTCCAGCTACTTCGGGGAGGATTTGCCGCAGACGATGGGGATGCGAGTGGTCGCCGGCCGCGATCTGCGCCCTGACGAATTCGTCGATGCGGGCATCGTGGTCAAGGACCTGGCGACGGGCGAAACGAAAGGCCTGCCCGCAGTCCTGTTGGTGACCCAGGCACTGGCGCAGCGCCTGTGGCCCGGCCAGAACCCGCTCGGAAAGCTGGTCTATGTCACGCCGACCCTGGGTCTGCGGGTAGTGGGCGTGCTGGCTCATCTGGCGCGTGCCAACCCCTACAACGATGCCGTTGCGCAGTATTCGGTGATCATGCCGCTGTTCATGGGTGCGGGCAGGGACCAGAGCTACATCATCCGCACCCGGCCGCAGGATCGCGAGCGCGTTCTGAAGGCCGCGGTGGCCGCCCTGAAGAAGGCCAACCCAGAGCGCGTGGTAATCGAGCAGCGCACCTTCGACCAGGTGAGGCAGAAGTATTTCGCCAACGACCGCGCGATGGCCGGCATCCTGGTCGGGGTGATCGTGGCGCTGCTGATCGTCACCGCGCTGGGCATCGTCGGCCTGGCCAGTTTCTGGGTGGGACAGCGTCGTCGCAGCATTGGCATCCGGCGCGCGGTCGGTGCGACCCGCGGTGACATCCTGCGCTACTTCCTCACCGAGAACTTCCTGCTGGCGAGCATCGGCATCGCGCTCGGCATGGTGCTGGCCTACGGCATCAACCTGTTCCTGATGACGCGCTACGAGCTGCCGCGCCTACCGGCGATCTATTTCCCGGTGGGCGCCATAGCGCTGTGGGCGATCGGTCAGCTGGCGGTGCTGGGTCCGGCGCTGCGCGCGGCGGCAGTGCCGCCGGTAGTGGCGACAAGGAGCGTTTGAATGCGCTTCCGCCGCATCAGTAAAACAAGCAAGGAGTGATGGGCATGCTGGCTTATTACCTGGATCTGGCCCTGCGCAGCCTGAAGCGCAACAAGGTGCTCACCGCACTGATGGTGCTGGCCATCGCGGTAGGCATCGGCGCCAGCATGACCACGTTGACCGTGGTGCATGTGCTGTCGGGCGATCCGCTGCCGGGGCGCAGCGCGCACATTTTCTTTCCGCAGGTGGACCCCACGCCGGCCAGCTGGGGCCGTGCCTCGCATCCGTTGGAGATGATGGATGAGCGTTCGGCGCTGGACCTGTGGAGCGCCCATCGTGCCGATCGTCAGGCGCTGATTGTGCAGAGCCCGGTGAAGGTCAGCGCGCCGGGCGTGGATCATGCACCGTTGATGCTGTCGATGCAGTCCACCACGTCGGACTTCTTTCCGATGTTCGATGTTCCGTTTGCCTATGGCGCCCCGTGGACGTCTGCGGATGACCAGGGGCGTGCACGTGTTGCGGTGATCTCGGCCGACCTCAACGACCGGCTTTTCGACGGCGGGGACAGCGTCGGCAAGACCATCCGCATCCGTGGCAGCGACGTGCGGATCGTCGGCGTGCTGAAACCGTGGCGACCGTCGCCAATGTTCTATGACCCGGAAGGCAGCGTCGACGGCAACATGACATCGAAGGGCAATTACGGCAGGCCGGAAGACGTGTTCATGCCTTTTTCCGCCAGCCTTGAAGTCAACGATGGCCATTTCTTCCAGTACACCTGCTGGGGCCAGCCGACCAGTCCCGGTCACCTGGAGCATTCGCCCTGTCTGTGGGTTGCGTTATGGGTCGAACTGGATAGCCCTTCGAAGGTCGCTGCCTATCGCGCCTTTCTCGGTGATTACGCGCGCCAGCAGAAAGCCATGGGACGTTTCGCGCAGACCGATACCCGGATGCTCGACCTGATGCAGTGGCTGCGCTTCGAACAGGTTGTGCCGAGTGACGTGACCCTGCAGATGTGGCTGGCTTTCGCGTTCCTGGCGATCTGCCTGTTCAACACGGTGGGCCTGTTGCTGGCCAAGTTCCTGCGCCGCAGCGGCGAGATCGGCGTGCGCCGCGCGCTAGGTGCATCGCGGCGCGAGATATTCACGCAATGCCTGATCGAGGCCGGCTTGATCGGCTTCATCGGTGGCGCCGGCGGCTGGCTGTTGAGCCTGCTTGGACTGTGGCTGGTGCGTCGGCAGCAGGCACCGTATGCCGACCTGGTGCACATGGACGTCGCGATGTTCGTGGTGACCTTCGCACTGTCAATCGCAGTGAGTCTGCTGGCAGGGGCGCTGCCAGCGATGCGTGCCAGCCGAATCACGCCTGCGCTGCAGTTGAAGACCCTATGAGGATGCCAGCCATGCAGATCCGACCCATTCTTGCCGCGCTGCGCAGACACAAGCTGGCGACCTTCCTGATTGCGATGGAGATCGCCCTGGCCTGCGCGGTGCTGTGCAATGCCTGCTCGATGATCAGCCATCGCCTCTCCGCGATGAATATAAACAGTGGCGTGGATGAAGCCTCGCTAGGCGAGATCGTGGTGACCGGCTTCGATCCTGCCCTGACCAACGACCTGAATGCGCGGATGCTTGCTGGCCTGCGTGCGATTCCGGGTGTCGAGTCGGTACATGTCGTGAATTCGGTGCCGTTCGGCCCGCAGGGATTCGTGGCCGGTACGACGTTCGATCAGGCAGGCAAGCACGATGCAGTGGTGACTGATTTCTACTTGGGTGGCCCCGGTACGCCAAAGGCGCTCGGGCTGAAACTGATTGCGGGGCACTTTCCTGCAGCGGCCGACTACCAGCCGGTGCCGGCGAAGAACTATTTCCCCAAGTCGTCGCGCATCGTGATCACGCAGGCGCTGGCCACGAAGCTCTGGCCGGGCGAGAACCCGCTGGGCAAGCAGCTCTGGGGAGGGCCGTATCAGTTTCGTGTCATGGGCGTTGTCGCCAGTCTGGCCGTGTCGCAGTACACGCAGTACGGTGCGCGAGGGGCCGAGTGGTGCGCGTTCGTGCCGGTGCAGCCTGGTGGTCCGCTTGCCGGTACGTACCTCATACGGGCGAATCCGGCGGTCCTGAATCGTGTGATGGTCGAGGCGCGCGCGGCCGTCAGGAAGATTGCACCCGACGCGGTGCTCGATTACCACAGCAGTCACACTGTTTCGTTCCTGCGCGAACGCTTCTTCAAGACCGACCGGGCGATGACCGGTCTGCTGGTGGGCGTGATCGTCGCGCTGCTTGGGGTGACCGCGCTTGGCATCGTGGGCCTTGCCAGTTTCTGGGTGGCGCAGCGGCGCAAGCAGATCGGTATCCGACGTGCGGTCGGTGCCACCTGCGGCGACATCCTGCGCTATTTCCTGACCGAGAACTTCCTGGTCGTCAGCTTCGGGGTCGTACTGGGCATGGCCGCGGCGCTGCTCATCAACCTGATGCTGATGAAGCTTTTCGAAGTGGACCGCATGCCGCTCTATTACCTGCCCATCGGCGCCGTGGCCTTGTGGCTGCTGGGGCAGCTGGCGGTGCTCGGCCCGGCGCTGCGTGCGGCACGCGTGCCGCCGGTGGTGGCGACGCGGTCGGTGTGACCGCCTGACGGATGGAGCGCCTTGCGACCCATGCGTGGGATCGCAAGGCGATGAAGGGATAAAGGAGAGGTACGAGTGCTGGGGTACTACCTGTCATTGGCGATACGCAGTCTGCGTCGCAGCCCGGGGCTGACGGCCCTGATGGTGCTGACCATCGGGTTCGGCGTCGGCGCATGCATGACCACCTGGTCGGTGTTCCGTGCGGTGTCGGGCGACCCAATTCCGGCAAAGTCGTCGAAGCTGTTCGTGCCGCAGATCGACACGTGGGGGCCGGCCGACCGTTCCGCCGATGGCGAGCCGCCGGACACGCTGGACTACACCGATGCACTGGCGCTGATGCGCGATCACCGGGCCACGT
This sequence comes from Dyella sp. A6, assembly GCF_036320485.1. Classification (NCBI taxonomy): domain Bacteria; kingdom Pseudomonadati; phylum Pseudomonadota; class Gammaproteobacteria; order Lysobacterales; family Rhodanobacteraceae; genus Dyella; species Dyella aluminiiresistens. Next base: position 2,721,675 of record NZ_CP132911.1, on the reverse strand, counting down.
GGCAGTCGGCGATCTACCTGGTCGCTCCCGCCGTGCTGCCGACGGATGCCAGTCGTACGCCGATTCCGCTCAGCGGCTTCGCGGTGAGTGGAGAGTTCTTCCCCATGCTCGACGTGCCGTTCGAATACGGCAGCGGCTGGAGTCAGACCGACGACGCGCGGAACGCGCCGGTGGCGGTGATCAGCGCTGCACTCAACCGCAAGCTGTTCGGTGGCGCCGACAGTGTGGGCAGGACGATCAGCATGGACGGCCACGACTACCGCGTGGTCGGCGTGATGAAGTACTGGAACCCGCAACCGATCTTCTTCGACGTGGTCGATACCGGTGCCTTCGGCGGCGATGGGCCGGATGTCTTCCTGCCGTTCGGCACGGCGATCGCGGCGGACATGCAGAACGCTGGCAGCATCAATTGTCCGAAGGGGCGGACGCCCAGCGCGCCGGGCTTTGCCGGTCTGCGCCGATCGGTGTGCGTGTGGATTTCCTACATGGTGGAGCTGGACGATGCCGCCGCAGTGCGGCGCTATCGGGCGTACCTTGACGGCTATGCGCGCGAGCAGCGCCAGCTGGGCCGCTTCGACTGGGCGCCAGACAACCGGCTGCGCGACATCATGGCCTTTCTTGACCATGAGCATGTGGTGCCCGGCGATACCCGGGTGTCGATGCTGGTGGCGATCGGCTTGCTGGTGGTCTGCCTGGTGAACACGGTGGGCCTGCTGCTGGCCCGTTTCCTGCGACGCAGCGGCGAGATCGGCGTGCGCCGGGCGCTGGGGGCGTCGCGCATGACCATCGTGGTGCAGTTTCTGGTCGAGGCCTTCCTGATCGGTGCGGGTGGCGGTCTGCTCGGCCTGCTGTTCACCGGCATCGGCGTGCTTGGCGTGGGCCAGGTGCTGCCGATCTACCTGGCCGGTCTGGCGCGTGTGGATGCGGCACTGCTGCTCGAATCCATGTCGTTGGCCGTGACCGCCACCCTGCTGGCTGGTTGCTATCCGGCGCTGCGTGCCGCGTGCGTCGCACCCGCGTGGCAGTTGAAGAGCCAATGAGGGGCATGCGATGAGACTCCATCCGACCCTCGCCGCGTTGCGACGGCACAAGACCGGCGTGCTGCTGATCGCGTTGCAGGTGGCGCTGACGCTAGCCATCGTGTGCAACGCGGTCTTCATCATCGCGCAGCGTATCGAGCGCATGGAACGCCCCAGCGGCATCGTAGAAAGCGGATTGCTGCATATAGAGCAACAATGGCTGGATGCACCCCGGAGCGACAGTGCCGGAGCGGTCGAGAAGCTCGATGTCATGCAACGTACAGATCTCGCCACGCTTCGCGCGCTGCCCGGCGTACAGGAAGTGGCCGCATCGACCAGTTTTCCCATACTTGGAGTCATCTGGAGCGGCCAGTTGACCCGGTCGCTGACGCCGGGCGGGTTGAGCGTACATGTTGCCTATTACTATGGCGACGAGCAGCTGCGCTCCACGTTGGGTCTTCACTTGCTTGCGGGGCGCGACTTCACCGCTGGCGAGATCCTTCACCGCACCATCCGCGGCACCGCCGCCGCGCCGCTCGTCATTGTGGACAAGCCAGTGGCCGACAAGTTGTTCCCGCATGGCGATGCTCTGGGGAAGACGATCTACCAGGACGGCAAGCCGGCGGTCATCATCGGTATCGTCGGACGGCTGCAGACACCCAGGGTCAGCAAGTGGGTCGCAGGCTGGTCGTATAACTCGGTGCTGGAACCGGTACGGCTGGACGGTTCGTTCGTCAGCTACGCCGTGAGGGTGAAGCCTGGGCAGCAGAAGGCTGTGATGCGCGAGGCGCGCAAGGCGTTGTTTGCGGTAGATCCGATGCGCTGGATGCCGCGTAGCTGGGGTATCTGGCCGTTTTCGCGCATGCGTGCACGCGCCTATCGCGGCGACCGCGGCATGGCCGTGCTGATGGGCGCGATCAGTCTGATCCTGTTGTGCGTGACGGCGGCCGGCATTGTCGGCCTGACCAGTTTCTGGGTCGGCCAGCGCCGCAAGCAGATCGGCGTTCGGCGAGCCCTCGGCGCCACGCGTGCCGACATCCTGCGGCAGTTCCAGCTGGAGAACCTGTTCATCGTGCTGATTGGCGTGGCGCTCGGCGTGGTCCTGGCGCTGGCACTCAACCTGTGGCTGATGAGCCGCTACGAGCTGCAACGCCTGCCGCAGCTTTATCTGCTGGCCGGCGTAGCGGTGCTGCTGTTGCTGGGGCAACTGGCGGTGTTCGTGCCGGCACGGCGCGCATCCACGGTGCCGCCGGTGGTGGCGACGCGGTCGGTGTGATTTTCACGGAGCGCGGAGCGTTCCGACCAAAGGGAGTGGATGCATGTTCGACTATTACCTGCGACTGGCCCTGCGGCGATGCCGCCAGAATTTGCCGATGGTGCTACTGCTGATGTTGACCATGGCGGTTGGCATTGCCTCGTGCATGACGGCGATGACGATTTTCCGTGCCTTGTCCGGAGCGGCGCTGCCGGGTGTCAGTCCGTATCTATATGTGGCGACGATGGATGCGCGTGAAGCGCTCGACAAGGACGATCCTCATTACACGAAACCGGACAGCCTGCTGAAGCTGTCCGACGCCAAGGCCCTGGTGGATGCGCACCGTGCCGCGCTCCAGGTCGCGCTGTCGCAGAGCCTCACGCAGTTCGGCACGACCGACGGCAGGAAGTCCACCCAGGCGTACGGCCTGATCGCCTACGGCCCGGCGCTGCAGACCCTGGGTGTGCCGTTGCGCTATGGCAGGGCCTGGACCGCGGCCGAGCAGGCTTCCGGTGCGCCGGTGGTGGTGATCGACACGCACGTGGCGCACAAGCTGTTCGGCAAGGACAACGTGGTCGGTCGCAGTGTCACGCTGGGCAAGCGCAGCTTCCGCGTGATCGGTGTCTATGCACCCTGGAAGCCGCGCCTGCAGATCTTCAACCTGGGCCAGAACGCGGGCAGCTCACTGGGCCAGGACGAGAATTTCTTCGTGCCGGCACAGGCGTCGCTGGATGCGGGCGTCGGTCCGTTCTCGTCCGGCGAATGCGGCAAGGGCGGCGATACGCCGATGATCAGTTTCCAGACCGCGGCAGTGGCCCGGTGCCGCTGGATCGAGGCCTGGGTACGCCTGGATACGCCGGCTGCGGTCGCGGCTTACCGGCAGTTCCTGAGCAGCTATGCGAATGCCCAGCATGATGCGGGCCGCTTTGTTTATCCGCCACACGCGCAGCTGTACGGCACGCAGGCGTGGATGGCCTTGCACCATGTGATGCCGGACGACGTGAACCTGAACCTGATGCTGGCCGGCGGGTTCCTGCTGTTATGCCTGGTCAACGTGGCAGGCCTGCTGGCGGCACGCTTCCTGCGCCGGCAGAGCGACGTCGCCATTCGCCGTGCGCTGGGCGCGTCGAAGCGCGACGTGTTCGTCCAGCACCTGGTGGAAACCGGCCTGCTCGGCCTGGCTGGTGGCGTGCTGGCGCTGCCATTGACCTGGCTGGGCCTTTGGATCGTGCGCATGCAGCCGGTGAGCTATGCACGCGCCGCGCACTTCAGCCCGGGCGTGTTCGTGCTGTTGTTCGTGTTGTCGGTGGCGGTGGGCCTGCTGGTCGGCATCCTGCCGGCGTGGCGCGTATGCCGGCTGCCGCCGGCCCTGCAGATCAAGATCGCCTAGGAGGGCAGCCATGCGACACATCATCAAGCCACTGTTCCGTCATCGCATGATGCCGCTGCTGGTCGTGCTGCAGGTGGCGCTGGCATGTGCCATCGCCTGCAATGCGCTGTTCCTGTTGCAGCAGAAACTGGTGCCGATCGTGACACCAGACGGGGTTGGCCATCCGGCCCGGTTGATCGTGGCGTCGCGCATTGTGCCGCGCGGTGCACCCTGGTCGACCAGCCGTCTGTATGAGACGGAGCAGGCGCTACATGCGATCCCGGGGGTGACTTCGGTCAGCGTGGCGGCTTCGCTGCCGATGGAGGACAACGTGCGTGTGGGTGGCCAGGTGTTCGGCCAGGGGGCAGGGACCAAGGCCAATGCGGCGGTCTATATCGGCGACCACCTGGTCGACACCCTGGGGCTCCAACTGGTGGCCGGGCGCGACTTCAGTGCGGCCGAACAGGCCACGCGCTACAAGAACATCGGCGTCAGCAACAGTGGTCCCACCATCATCACGCAGGCGCTGGCCCGGCGCCTGTTCCCCGACGGGCATGTGCTGGGTCGGGTGATCCGCATCGGCGACATACCCGATGCCGGCCGACGCACCGTGGTTGGTGTGGTCGCGCACCTGATGCGCAATGTGATGAGTCAGGACGACCGCAGCGATATCGACTACAGCATGATGTTCCCAGGCATTCCGGGGCACTGGGCCATGCCTTCGTTCGGCGTTCGTGTGACGCATGCCGCGATGGCCCCGGCGGTGCTCAAGGCGGTCAAGACCACCATCCAGCAGGCGCTTGGCAGCGACATCGTGGTCGGCATCGAACCCAACTACCAGAGATATGCCGAGCTGCGCGACGCCATGCTGGCACGTCCCCGGGCGGCCGTGTGGCTGCTGTCGGGGGTCAGCCTGATCGTGCTGCTGGTTACCGTGGTCGGCGTGATGGGCCTGACCGGTTACTGGGTGCAGCAGCGCATGCGGCAGATCGGTATCCGTCGTGCACTGGGTGCGCAGCGCAGCCACATCCTGCACGACGTGCAACTGGAGAATCTGCTGGTGGTCGGTACGGGCATCCTGCTGGGCATGGCGCTAGCCTACGCGGTCAATCTGTGGCTGATGCACCACTACGAACTGAGTCGGCTGCCCTGGACCTACCTGCCATACGGCGCGCTGCTGATGTTGCTGCTGGGCCAACTGGCGGTGCTGTCGCCGGCGCTGCGCGCGGCACGCGTGCCACCAGTGGTGGCGACACGGTCGGTGTGAATGGGCGGGTCAGCGTGCCGAACGCTGCAAAAGCGGATTGACTTGCCGACGTTCGGGCAGGCGAAAGGAGAGCAGCATGTGGCATTACAACCTTGAACTGGCCGTACGCGGATTGCGGCGATTCCCCCGCAGCACGATGCTGGTACTGCTGACGGTGGCGCTCGGACTGGCGGCCTGCATGACCACGTTGACGCTGCTGCATATGCTGTCGGCCGATCCGTTGCCGGGGCGCAGCCAGAACCTTTACCTGGCCTGGGTCGATACGGTGCTGGCGAAGCCCATGGACAGTCACTCGGCGGCGATGGAGCTGAACCATGTGACCTTCGATACGGGCTACCACCGCATCAAACTGGCCGATGCGCAGGCATTGCTGGCGGCACACCGCGCCGTGCGGCAGACGGTGGTCGCCGATATGGAGGCTGACGAGATTTCCGGCGACGGTAGGCATGCGGAGCGTCAGCAGCTGATTCTGGCGACCACATCAGATTTCATCCCGATGTTCGGCGTCACCCTGCGCTACGGTCGCGACTGGACACCTGCCGAGGACGCCAACCGGACGCCGGTGGCGGTGATCGATACCGACCTGGCCACGAAGCTCTTCGGCACGCCCGATGCGGTGGGCCGTGATGTGCGTCTGAAGCACACGTTGTTTCGCGTGGTGGGAGTGATCCAGCCCTATGCGCCGCAGCCCAGTTTCTACGCACTGGATCACGGTGCGTACAGCAGCGACGGTGGCGAGAATCTCTATGCGCCCTATACCGCGGCGCTGGACGCGGGCCTGGTGCCGGACGATTCGGACGCCTGCGATGCGTCGTACAAGGCGTCGGCGACCCAGGCTGCCAATGATCCGCAGCATTGCGCGACGCTGGGGCTCTGGGTGCAGCTGGATACACCGCGACAGGTCGCAGGCTACCGCGCCTATCTGCAGGGTTATGTGCAGCAGCAGACGGCGCTGGCCGGCTTCGGCAAACCGCCGCGTTCGCAACTGACCGGCGTGGCCGACTGGCTGAAGCAGAAGAACGTGGTGCCGGACCGCGTGCGCCTGAACGTATGGCTGGCCGGGTCGTTCCTGCTGCTGTGCATGGTCAATGTCGCGGGTCTGCTGTCGGCGCGCTTCCTGCGCCGCAGCGGTGAAGTCGGCATACGCCGTGCGCTGGGTGCGCCGCGGCGGGCGGTGTTCCAGCAGCACGTGCTGGAGGCCGGACTGGTCTGCCTGGTCGGCGGGGTGCTGGCATGGCCGTTGACCCTGCTGGGACTGTGGATACTGCGCCAGCAGGGCGATGCCTTCTCTGGTCTGGCGCGCCTCGATCCGGCGATGTTCGGCGCCTTGTTCGGGCTGGCGCTGCTCGTCGGGGTACTGGTGGGCTTGTTGCCCGCCTGGCGAGTGGCGGTGGTTGAGCCGGGACTACAGGTCAAGAGCGAATAAGGAGGCTCGTCATGTCGCTGCGCATCCATGTTTCCACCTTGCGTCGGCATAGCCTGATGCCGCTGCTGGTGCTGCTGCAGGTCATGCTGGCCTGCGCGATCCTGTGCAATGTGTTGTTCCTGACCTGGCAGCAACTGGCGCCGATGCTCGCGCCCAGCGGGGTCGATACGGCTGATCTGGTGCTGGTCGATCACCTGCCTTCGCCCGGACGGCCCTGGACTGCCGCCGAAGTGCAGGCCGGCACCGAGGCGTTGCGCGAAGTACCGGGCGTGCGTGCCGTTAGCGCCGCAAATGGACTGCCGATGATCGCCAACTATCTCTATATGGTGGCCATGCAGGGACCGACGGGAGTCAAGCTCGGAGCGAATGGATACCAGGGCTACGACCTGCTGGATACGCTGGGACTGCAACTGGTCAGCGGTCGCAACTTCCGTCCCGATGAATATCGCGATATCGGTACGGACCAGGGCAAGGGGACGCTGGAGCCGGTGATCATCACTCAGTCGATGGCGCGCCAGCTGTTCGGCAAGGCGTCGCCGCTGGGCGGGGTGCTGCGCGCGCCCGGCGATCACAAGGACCCGGGCTGGCAGGTGGTGGGCGTGGTGCGTCATCTGCTGCGTAACCAGGTGGGCATGGCGACGCGCGGGCGTGCCGACAACACGGTGTTGCTGCCGCAACGCGTGGCCAAGACATCATGGCTGTTCTATGCGGTGCGGGTCGATCCGTCGATGCGCCAAGCGGCGCTGCGCGGTATACGCAAGGCGCTGCAGCGCCAGTTCGGCGCCCTGCTGCCGGTTGGCACGAAGCCGCGCGCGGAGTTCTATGCCGTACATCGTGCGGCGGTGTTCAAGAGTCGGCGTGCGGCACTGTGGATGTTCGCCGGGGTGGCACTGACCGTGGTGATCGTGACGGTGATCGGGATCATGGGGCTCACCGGTTTCTGGGTACAGAAGCGCACGCGGCAAATCGGCATTCGTCGCGCGCTCGGTGCGCGGCGGGTGGATATCCTGCGTTACTTTCTGGTCGAGAACGCCTTGATCGTGGGGCTTGGCGTGGTGTTGGGCATGGCGCTGGCCTATGTCGGCAATGCCTGGCTGATGCACGCCTACGAACTGAGTCGGCTGCCCTGGACCTACCTGCCATACGGCGCGCTGCTGATGTTGCTGCTGGGTCAGCTGGCGGTGCTGTCGCCGGCGCTGCGCGCGGCACGCGTGCCGCCGGTGGTGGCGACACGATCGGTGTGATGACGGGATCTGTGTGGAACACGACAATGCGCAAGCAAGGGAGATGGCGATGAGGGGACGGGTTCGAATGGGATGGCTGCTGGCCCTGGTGGCCTGCGGCGGGTGCACGATGCATATCGACCGGGCGACCACGGTGACGGCAGGCAGCTTGCCGCATCCGATCTACGCGGTGGACGGCGCGGTGCAGGTGCTGTCGCACGCGCATGCCGGCAAGATACGCAGCGTCGATGGCGGCGTGACGCTGGACGACTGGGCCACGGCGCATGCCATCAAGACGGTGGATGGCCGGGTCATGCTGGGTCGGCAATCGGTGTGCAGGGGCGTGCTGGCCAGTGTCGACGGCAACGTGACGCTGGCGCGTGGCGCGCGTGTGGGCGGCGACCTGCGCACTTACACCGCCAACGTGCAGGCGACCGACGCGCAGATCGGCGGTTCGATCCGCACGGTTTCCGGGCGGATCGAATTGCGCGGCATCACCCATGTCGCCGGCAGCATCCGGCTGGACAAGCCGAAACCCTCCACCAGTCCCGACGACGATGTCTGGAAGAGACTGCCGGTGCTGGTGATCGGCCCCGGCGTAGCCGTGGACGGCGCCATCGTGGCGCAGCGCGGCGGCACCCTGTGGGTGAGCCGGCACGCGCATATTGGCGCGGTCAGCGGCATCCGCGTGCAGTGGTTCGACGGCGCGGAACCGCCGCTCGCGGCTGCGGCGTCGCACGGCGGGGTTCTCTGATGCCGAAAGTCATGGCAACCTTTTTGGCCTGGGCTGCATCCATTGCGGCATGTGCAGACGACGAATGCGTAGCGTACTGATCATTGATGACAACCCGGCTGTCGGCGAAGCGCTGTCGCTGCTGCTGTCGCTTCACGACATCCGACCGCTGACGGCGCTCAACCAGCAGGAAGGGCTGGCCGCACTGGCGCGCGAACGCGTGGACGTAGTGATCCAGGACATGAACTTCAGTGCCGACACCACCTCGGGCGAAGAGGGTGTGGCGCTGTTCCGTGCGATCCGCGAGCAGTATCCGGACTTGCCGGTGATCCTGCTGACCGCCTGGACCCATCTGGAGACCGCGGTGGAACTGGTCAAGGCCGGCGCCGCCGATTACCTGGCCAAACCGTGGGACGACAGCAAGTTGCTGGCCACGGTGGAAAACCTGCTGGAGCTGTCGGAGTCGACCCGCGAGGTCAGTCGCGCGCGACGCGAGCGGCGCCGTCGCCGCGATGCGCTGGAACAGCAGTACGACCTGGACGGGCTGGTGTTCGCTTCCGACGCGATGGCCCGCACGCTGGAACTGGCCTGCCAGGTGGCACGCTCGGATGTGCCGGTGCTGGTGACCGGCCCCAACGGCGCGGGCAAGGAACGCATCGCGGCGATCGTGCACGCCAACTCGGCGGTGAAGCGGGGCGCGTTCGTCGCGGTGAACTGCGGGGCGCTGCCGGGCGAGCTGATCGAGGCCGAGCTGTTCGGTGCCGAGGCGGGTGCCTATACCGGCGCGAACAAGGCCCGCGAAGGGCGCTTCGAGCTGGCCGACGGCGGCACGCTGTTCCTCGACGAGATCGGCAACCTGCCGTTGCCCGGGCAGATGAAGCTGCTGCGCGTGCTGGAGACAGGCCAGTTCGAGCGGCTCGGGTCTGGTCGCACGCGCAAGGTGAAGGTGCGTGTGCTCAGCGCCACCAATGCCGACCTCAAGGCGATGATCCAGGCCGGCACCTTCCGCGAGGACCTGTACTACCGGCTCAACGTGATCGAAGTGAACTTGCCGCCGCTGGCCGAGCGGGTCGACGACATCCTGCCGCTGGCCGAACATTTCCTCGACGGGCGCGGCGAGCTCAGCGACGCGGCACGCGAGGCGCTGGTCAACTACCCGTGGCCGGGCAACGTGCGCGAGCTGAAGAACGCGATCGAGCGGGCGGCCCTGCTTTCGCCCGACGGTGTGGTGACCCCGGAGCGGCTCAACCTGCCGCAGCACGTGGTCGCTGCCGCGCGCAACCTGGACGAGCCCAGCCGCGAGGCGGTCGAGTCCGCGCTGGACAAGGCCGGTGGCGTGATCAGCCGTGCCGCGCAGTCGCTGGGGTTGTCGCGCCAGGCGCTGTACCGGCGGATGGAACGCTACGGGCTGCACGCGCAGGCATGATCCGGGCTTTCGGCAGTGGCTGTCGGAACCCGGCTGGTGTAGATAGAAACGTGTCGCTGTTGCCTGGAGTGCCCATGCGGATGTATCGGACAAGTGGCCTCGCGCCGATGGATTGTGCATGTCGCTGAGCGGCCCGGTGCCGCATTCCGCCTGCTGGAGGGCGTCGGCATGCGTCGTCTGAATTCGCTGGAAGGGCGGTTGACCGGCCTGCTGGCGCTGGCCGGTCTCAGCGGTGCCATGCTCTACGCGGGTATCACCCAGTGGCCGTTGCCGCAGATCATCGCGTGGGCGCACACTGACCTGAAGATGGAACTGCGTGGTCCGGCCACGTTCGGTGTCTATGGTGTGCTGGCGGTGTGCCTGTTGCTGCTGTTGCCGCTGGCGTGGTGGCTGGCGCACGGCGTGATGGGGCCGCTGAAGCGCCTGCTGCGCGCCCTGGAAGGTGCGGTGGCCAGCTATCGCGATGGCGACTTCAGTTTCTCGATCGCCGTGCGCCGTCGCGACGAGCTGGGCGAACTGATCCGCATGCACAACGAGCTGGGGCAGACCCTGCGCGAGCAGCGCCAGCACCTGGCGCAGCGCGAACTGCTGCTGGACACGGTGGTGCAGAACACGCCGGTCGCGCTGGTGCTCACCGATGCGGGCGATCGCGTGGCCTACGCCAATATCGCCGCACGCCACCTGTTCAACGAGGGCCGCAGCCTCAACGGACTGTCGTTCGCCCAGCTGCTGGGCGACACCCCGGAAGCCCTGCGCGTGGCGGTGGAAAGCCAGGAAGATGCGCTGTTCACCGTGGAGATGGAGGGCAGCGAGGAAACCTTCCATCTGTCGCAACGGGCGTTCCGGCTGCAGGGCCGGCCGCACCGGCTGAGGCTGTTCCGGCGCATGACGCGCGAGCTGTCGCGGCAGGAAGTGGCGGCGTGGAAGCGCGTGATCCGTGTGGTCAGCCACGAGCTGAACAATTCGCTGGCGCCGATCTCGTCGCTGGCACACTCCGGCGCGGAGCTGGCGCGGCGCGGCAACCTGGAGCGCCTGCCCGGCGTGTTCGCCACCATCGGCGAGCGTGCGCGGCATCTGCACGGTTTCATCGACGGCTACGCCCGCTTCGCCAAGCTGCCGACGCCGCGGCATGTGGCGGTGGCGTGGCCGGGCTTCCTTGATGCACTGGCCCTGCATTGCCAGTTCCGGCTGGAAGGCGCCTTGCCCGAACAGCCGGGCTGGTTCGACCCGGCACAGGTCGAGCAGGTGCTGATCAACCTGGTCAAGAACGCCCACGAAGCGGCGACCGAGGGCGGCACGGACGACGTGACGCTGGCGATCGCGATCGTCGCTCGCGATGTGCGCATCGAGGTAGCCGACCGCGGTCCCGGCATGAGCCAGACAGTACTGGCCCAGGCCTTGTTGCCGTTCTACTCCACCAAGCGCTCCGGCACCGGGCTGGGGCTGGCGCTGGCGCGCGAGATCGCCGAAGCGCATGGTGGACGGATCGCCCTGGCGAACCGTGCCGAAGGCGGCCTGCGGGTCACCCTGCTGCTGCCGCTACAGCCGGCCTGAGCCAGGGCTGCTGTTACGTAATCACGTAACAGGCGCGGACCGGCAGCTCGCCTATACTGCAGACTCTCAATCGGAAGGAGTCGGTTCATGGGCAGCGGCATCATCGCGTTGGTGTTGGTCGTGCTTGTGGTGGTCGTGCTGGTGAAGCTGGTGCGCATCGTGCCGCAGGGCTACGAATGGACGGTGGAGACGTTCGGGCGCTACACCTGCACGTTGACCCCCGGGCTGCATTTCCTGATTCCGGTCTACCAGGCGGTCGGCCGCAAGATGAACATGATGGAGCAGGTGCTGGACGTGCCGTCGCAGGATGTCATCACCAAGGACAACGCGGTGGTGCGCGTGGATGGCGTGGTGTTCTATCAGGTGCTGGACGCGGCCAAGGCGGCCTATGAAGTGGCCAACCTGGAACAGGCTGCACTGGCCCTGGTGATGACCAACATCCGTACGGTGCTGGGCTCGATGGACCTGGACGAGTCGCTGAGCCAGCGCGACGCGATCAATGCCCAGTTGCTGCGCGTGGTCGACGAAGCCACCCACCCATGGGGCGTCAAGGTCAACCGCATCGAGATCAAGGACATCGCGCCGCCGCGCGACCTGGTCGATGCGATGGCGCGGCAGATGAAGGCCGAGCGCGAGAAACGGGCGAATATCCTGGAGGCCGAGGGCATGCGCCAGTCGGCGATCCTGCGGGCCGATGGCGAGAAACAGTCGGCGATCCTGGCTGCCGAGGGCAAGCGCGAGGCGGCCTTCCGTGCCGCCGAGGCGCGCGAGCGTTCGGCCGAAGCGGAGGCGAAGGCCACCACGATGGTCTCCGAGGCGATTGCCGGCGGCAACGTCAACGCACTCAACTACTTCGTGGCCAACAACTACGTCGAGGCACTCAAGGTGCTGGCACAGTCGCCCAACCAGAAGATGCTGCTGCTGCCGGTGGAGGCCACCGGTGTGCTGGGCTCGCTGGCGGGCATTGCCGAGCTGGCCAAGGAAGCGGTGAGCCAGCAGGCCACTTCCTCCGGCAGCACGCCGCCCCGGCCGCGCAACCCGCCGTCGATTGGCTGAGTCCCGTCGCTCGATGTGCAGTCGGGCGGTTATCCGATGAAGTCTTCATGCCGGAGAACCTGATGAGCCATGACCTGTGGTGGGTCCTTGCGCTGGTGCTGATCGTCGTCGAAGTGGTTGCGCCGGGGTATTTCATGTTGTGGATCGGCATCGCGGCGGCGGCGATGGGCGTGCTGCTGTGGATCGTTCCGGGCATGTCGCTGCTGCTGCAGGCGGTGATGTTCGCGCTGCTCGCCTTTGCGTCCTGCGCGGTCTACGCCATCTGGCTACGGCCACGCCTGCGCGCCCGCGAGCCGTCGGCCGAGCGCCTGAACCGGCGGGCTGAGCAGATGATCGGTCAGCGCTATGTGCTGGCGGAAGCTATCGTCAACGGTCGCGGCAAGGCCCGCGTGGGCGATGGCCAGTGGCTGGTCAGCGGCCCGGACCTGCCGGTGGGCAGTGCGGTCGAGGTGACTGCTGTCGACGGCACCACGCTGGTGGTGCGCGCCGCAGACTGAGCCGCCGACGGGCATCGTCGGGACGATAGGCATGGACGTCCAAATCGGCTTTACTAGCCGCATGTCGCCCTGCCTCCTTCCTTTCGTGAACAGCCGTGTTCCGCATCGCCTCCGTGGTGGCCGGTCATGAGCAACGTCGCCCCCTTGCTGCAGCCGACCATGGCGGCGCTGAACACGCGCATCGCCTTCTTGGTCGAGCTGGCGCGCCGGCTGCACAAGTACGGCACATCGGCACCGCGCCTGGAAATCGCCGTGTCGGGCGTGGCCCAGCGGCTGGGCCTGAATGCCGAAGTGTGGTCCAGCCCCACGGCGATCATCATTTCCTTTGCCGACCTGGCGCAGGGCGAGGAGGGGCTGGCGCAGGTGACCCAGGTGGTACGGCTGTCGCCCGGCGACGTGAACCTCAAGAAGCTGTGCCGTGCCGACGACATCGCCGACCTGGTGATCGAAGGCAAGCTGGACCTGCGCGAGGGCTTCCGCCAGTTGCGGGCGCTGGATCTGCCCGACTCGCGCCGCGAGCAGGCCAAGATCATCGCCAGCTATGGCCTGTCCGCGGCCAGCGTGGCGGCGCTGTTCCTGCACAGCTCGTGGCTCGATGTGCTGGTGGCCTGTGTGATCGGAGTGCTGATCGGCTGGATCACCATGCTATCGGCGACCCGGCCGCGTCTATCGGTGGCCAGCGACGCCATCTGCGCGCTGGTGGCCACCTCGGTGACGATCGCGTTCAGTGCACTGGTGGAGCCGTTGGCGATCAAGTCGGTGGTGCTTTCCAGCCTGATCGTGCTGGTCCCCGGCATGTCGCTGACCACGGCCGTGCGCGAAATCTCCAGCCAGCACCTGGTCTCCGGCATGGCGCGCATGGGTGGTGCCATGGCCACCCTGCTCAAGCTGGCCTTCGGCACACTGGCGGGGTCCGAGTTGTGTGCAGCGTTCGGCATCAATGCACGCGACTTCGTGCTGCCGCCCCTGCCGGGCTGGATGGATTACCCGGCGCTGCTGGTGGCCGCCGTCGCCTTCGCGATGCTGTTCCGTGCCGCGCGCCGCGACTGGCCGGTGGTGATCATGGCGGTGGTGGTTGGTTATCTGGCGACCCGCTGGGGCGGCGAGATATCCGGCCGCTTGCCGGCCGCGCCATTCGGTGTGTTCGTCGGCGGACTGGTGCTCAGTGCGTTGGCGAATGCCTATGCGCGCTATGCGCATCGCCCGGGTGCGGTGGTGCGTGAGCCGGGCATCCTGTTGCTGGTGCCGGGCAGCGTGGGTTTCCGCAGTGTTTCCTATCTGCTGGAGCGCAGTACCGAACTGGGCATGGATACCGGCGTATTGCTGGTGACCCTGCTTATCGCGCTGGTGGCCGGACTGATGTTCGGCGAACTGCTGGTAGCGCCGCGGCGATCGCTGTGAGTCGTCTGGCCGCCGTCCGGCGGCCAGACATTTGATGCAGCCAGACATGAAGACGCCGGCTGCAAGCCGGCGTCGGGTCTGCCTGACGGTGGCGATCAGATCGCCAGGTCTTTTTCCTTCTTGCCGGCCTTCAGGGCGTCGTTGAACCAGCGCGGACGCTTGCCACGGCCGGACCAGGTCTGCTCCGGATTGGCCGGATTGCGATACTTCGGGGCCACCGTGCCGGTGCTGCGACGCTTGGCGCGGGCGCCGCCGAAAATATCCTCGAAGGTATAGCCTTCGGCCTTGATCAGCGCGTGGACTTTCTCGCGCAGCTTGGCGACCTTTTCCTTGCGCAGCTCGCCCTGGCGCACCTGCGCCTTGTTGATCAGCTCGTTGAGCTGGTTATGGTTGAGGTTCTTAATATCGATGGCCATGAAATGACTCCAGTAGATGGGGTGAAACCGGACAGCATGTTTTTTGATTAATGGGCCGTCCTTGGGTGGGGCTGATTCTCTCCGAAGACGCGTTGAATTGCAAAGCCATAATCAGAAACTGCAATGGTCTAATGGTTAATTAAACGGATCCATGGATGAAATTCGCGTCTGCGATGGGCCGATTTCGCTACATCGCATGTACTTCGGATAAATAAAAAAAGCGACCGCCATGGCGGTCGCTTTCATGTGGTCCGGAAGATGGTTTAGCCGAGCAGCTCGAATAACCGGTCCCGGGTAATCGCCTGGCTTTCTTCGGCGTCGCGTGCGCGGTATTCCAGCGTGCCGGCGGCAAGACCGCGCTCGCTGACCACCACGCGGTGCGGAATGCCGATAAGTTCGATGTCGGCAAACATCGCACCCGGGCGCAGACCGCGGTCGTCGAGCACGGTTTCCACGCCATGCGCAGCGAGTTCGCGATAAAGCGATTCGGCGGCTGCGGTAACGGCTTCATCGCGCTTGGGATTGATCACGCAGACGGCCACGCGCCAGGGCGCCATGGCTTCCGGCCAGCGGATGCCCGCGTCGTCATGACGCTGCTCGATGGCGGCGGCGACGATGCGGCTGATGCCGATGCCGTAGCAGCCCATCGACATCACCTGTGCCTTGCCCTGGTCGTCGAGCACGGTGGCGTCCAGTGCCTCGGCATACTTGCGGCCGAGCTGGAAGACATGACCCACTTCGATGCCGCGTGCGAGGTGCAGCGTGCCCTTGCCGTCGGGGGAGGGGTCGCCATCGACGACCTGACGGATGTCCTCGATGCGCGTGATGCGCGCGTCGCGTTCCCAGTTGGCGCCGACGTAGTGGGTACCGTCCTGATTGCCACCGCAGACGAAGTCGGCCAGCACGGCGGCGCTGCGGTCGACGATGACCGGAATGGATGCGGGCAGGCCAACCGGGCCGATCGAGCCGGGCCGCGCGCCGACCGCGGCCAGGATCTCCTGTTCGCTGGCGAGCACGGATTCCTCGGGCAGTTCGGGCAGCTTGCCGGCCTTGATCTCGTTGACCTCGTGATCGCCGCGCAGGCACAGCGCGACCAGGCCGTCGCGGCCCTTGACTAGCAGTGTTTTCACGCATTGCGCAGGGGCGACTTTCAGGAACGCGCTGACCTCGTCGATGGTTTTCTGCGAAGGCGTTTCCACGCGCGCCAGTTCGGCGTTTGCTGCCGGGCGTTCGCCGGCCGGTGCCAGCGCTTCGGCCTTTTCGATATTCGCGGCGTAATCGGAACCGTCGGAAAATGCGATGGCGTCTTCGCCGGATTCGGCCAATACCTGGAATTCATGGCTGGCATTGCCGCCAATGGCGCCGGTATCCGCCTGCACCGCGCGGAATGTCAGGCCGAGTCGCGTGAATATGCGCGAATAGGCGTCGTACATGGCCTGATAGGTTTCGCCTAGCGATTCCTGGGTGAGATGGAAGGAATAGGCGTCCTTCATCAGGAATTCGCGCGCGCGCATCACCCCGAAACGGGGGCGGATCTCGTCGCGGAACTTGGTCTGGATCTGATAGAAATTGACCGGCAGCTGCTTGTAGCTGTTGAGCTCGTTGCGGGCGAAATCGGTGACCACTTCCTCGGCGGTGGGGCCGTAGCAGAAACCCTGTTCCTTGCGATCCTTGATTTTCAGCAGCTGACCGCCGAACTTCTGCCAGCGACCGGTTTCCTCCCACAACTCCTGCGGCTGGATCGTGGGCATCAGCATTTCGATGGCGCCGGCGCGGTTCATTTCCTCGCGCACGACATGTTCCACTTTGCGCAATACGCGAAGACCCAGCGGGCTCCAGGTATAAACGCCAGCTGCCAGCTTGCGGATCATGCCGGTACGCAACATCAGCCGATGGCTGGCGAGTTCGGCGTCGGCAGGGACTTCCTTGACGGTGGCCAGGTGGAATTGGCTGAGGCGCATGGGGCGTGATCCGGGAGGTTAAAGACACCGATTATAGCGGCGCCATACCCGGATCACGCGGCGCGGAATCACCGTGCGGCCGGACCGGTCAATTCGAGCAGTAGCGCTGGTATTGCGCGTTGGCGTCGTCGAGCTGCTGCTTGCGCTGTTCGGCGTTGATCAGCTGGCGTTTGCCGCCGGTATTCATCACCACCGGGCGGGTGCTCTTCAACAGATTCAGGTTGTTCCGGAGCGAGTTGCACAGTTTGGCGCGGTTGGCCGGCGTGTCAGCCACCGGAAGATTTCCGGACGGCGGCGGACTCTGGTCCGACGGGCCTTCGGTTTCCGAAGATACATTCGACGCAGCCATCGGGGCGCCGGAGTCCTCGATGTTGACCCGGCTGTACTTGGTGCCGGTCGGCGGAGGCGTCTGCGAATAGTGTACCGTGCCATGGGCATCGGTCCATTTGTACACCTGAGCGCAGGCCAGGGGCGCGATCAGCAGCAAGGCAATGGCGAGGGACAGGCGGCGCATGGCGTTCTCCATCGAAATTCGGTGTGGTCCTGCGGGTTGCTGTACGACGTGACGACCATCCGGTACATGCCGGCATGGCGGAACAGGTTTACCCGCACTCCATCTAGTTAACAACCCGTGAGCCCGGGACTCAAGCGGCGAATGGTTTACACTGCGCGCATTCCGTCACGGATTGGTCCATGAGCGACAGTACGCCTGTACGGCGGCCGCGGCACCGCGGCATCTATCTGCTGCCGAATTTGTTCACCACCGGTGCGATGTTCGCCGGTTTCTATGCGATCGTGGCCAGTATCGGCGGGCGCTTCACCGACGCGGCCATCGCCGTGTTCGTGGCGGCGCTGCTGGACGGCATGGACGGTCGGGTGGCCCGGCTTACCGGCACGCAGAGCGAGTTCGGCGTGCAGTACGACTCCTTGTCCGACCTGGTCAGTTTCGGTCTGGCACCGGCCCTGGTGATGTACAACTGGTCGCTGGCCGGGCTGCGCGAATACGGTCCGCTGTGGGGCAAGATCGGTTGGTCCGCGGCGTTCCTGTATGCCGCGTGCGGCGCCTTGCGGCTGGCGCGCTTCAATACCCAGGTGGGGGTGATCGACAAGCGCTATTTCCAGGGCCTGGCCAGTCCGGCGGCGGCGGCGGTGTGCATGTCCTTCGTATGGTGCATGCAGGTCGTCGGCATCAGCGGCAACGACCTGTGCTTCGTGATGCCCTTCATGGCCAGTGCGGTCGGTCTGCTGATGGTCAGCCGGGTCCGCTACTACAGCTTCAAGTCGCTGCCGATGGGCGACCACGTGCCGTTCGCGTGGATCGTCACCGCGATGCTGTTGCTGGTGCTGCTGTTCCTGGACCCGCCGTGGGTGCTGTTCGTGGTGTTCTCGATCTATCTGCTGTCCGGTCCGGCGCTGACCCTGTGGGGTGTGGCAAGCCGCCGGCGCCTGCAGCGGAGCGGGGCGTGAGCACGGCGATGGCCGCCGCGACGACGCACCGTGCGCGTCTGCTGCGCGCCATGGACATCACACCATGGCAACTGCGCCAGCCCGCGATGCCGGCTGCCGGGCAGGGCGAGGCCGTTGTTGCATCCGCCGATGCGTTGGCCCATGCCGAGTGCGTGGTACTGCTGCCGGCTGGTTGCGCCGCGCGGGAACTGGACCTGCTGGGCCGTGCGTTCCGCGCACTCGGCCCGGTCCTGGCGCGGGCCGCACGCATCGAGATCGGTACGGCGCCAGTGCGGATTCCGCATGCCCGCGCCTACCTGGCGCTGGGTGAGGCACAGGCGCATGCGCTGGGCCGCGACCTGCCGGCCGAGACCATGCACCGTGCCCACATCGTGCTGGCGGATACGCCGGCCAGCGTGCTGGCGGGGGCGGACGGCAAGCGCCGCCTGTGGAGCGCGCTGCGCAGCCTGCGTCGTGCGCTGGCCGTTTCCGGGGGCTGATCCATGGTCGCGGTAGCACGTCCATCGACGGAGATGCGGCTGATGCGCGGCGAGGATCTACCGGCGGTCCACGCACTGGAAACCGCGTCCTACGAATTTCCATGGACAGCCGGCATCTTCGCCGACTGCCTGCGCGCCGGCCATCCATGTTGGGTGCTGTGTGTCGACGGTGCGGTCGCCGGCTATGGCGTGTTGTCGATTGGTGCCGGCGAGGCGCACCTGCTGAACCTGTGCATCGGGCCGGACTGGCGCGGTCGCGGCCTGGGCCGGCACTTGCTGCGCCGCCTGCTGGACATTGCCCGCTGGAACGGTGCGCAGCAGGTGTTTCTGGAAGTGCGTCCGTCCAACCCGGTGGCGCACGACCTTTACGTGTCGGCCGGCTTCCACGAGATCGGCCGACGCCCGCGTTATTACCCGGCGAAGGACGGCCGCGAGGACGCGATCGTGATGACGCTGGAGCTGGTCAAGCCGAGCGTGTAGCAAAGCCCGCGAGAGCAGGGTTGCGTCCGGCGGACGCAACCCCTGGCCTTACCTGCCCAGCTTGGCGGCCTGCTCGCGCAGTGCGGCCAACTGGGTGGTCCAGTCGGTGATGCGCTGACGCTCCTGTGCCACCACCTCGGCCGGTGCATTGGCGACGAAGTTCGCATTGCCCAGCTTGCCCTCGCACTTCCGGATCTCGCTTTCGATGCGGGCCACTTCCTTGGCCAGGCGGGCCTTCTCGGCATCCAGGTCGATCAGTCCGGCCAGCGGAATAAGCACGCGCAGCGAGCCGACCACCGCGGCGGCCGTGGCCGGTTCGTCGGTGCCTGGTTCGATCCACTGCGGTGCGTCCACGCGCGCCAGGAAGGCGATCTGCGCGGCGAACTTGGCCGCGCGCTCGCGATCCGTGGCGTCGCCGTCGCCGAACAGCAGCGGGATGGTCTTGCCTGGCGGAATGTTCATCTCGGCGCGGATCTTCCGGATGCCGGACAGCACCGCCTTGAACCATTCGATCTCGGCCGTGGCGATCTCGTCGGCCGCAAAGTCGGCAGCCTGCGGGTAGCGGCAGTCGATCAGCAGCTCGCCTGCGTGTTTCGCTGCGGATGCGGGCTGTGCGCCGATGCGCGGCGAGGAACGCAGCGGCAGTTCCTGCCAGATTTCCTCGGTGATGAACGGGATGATCGGATGCAGCGCGCGCAGCACCGCTTCCAGCACCACCAGCAGGGTGTGGCGGGTGGATGCCGCGGCGGTGGCGTCGTCGCCGTTGAGCGCAGGCTTGGACAGTTCCAGGAACCAGTCGCAGTACTCGTTCCAGACGAACTCGTAGATCGACTGCGCCAGGTGGTCGAAGCGGTAGCTGACGAAGTGCTGTTCGACCTCGCCCAGGGTCTGCCTGAGCCGGGTGAGGATCCAGCGCTCGGCCTCGGTCGCCGGCGCGCCGGCCGGGGCTGCGATGTCGCCCTCCGGCATGTTCATCAGCACGAAGCGGGCGGCGTTCCACAGCTTGTTGCAGAACGCCTTGTAGCCCTCGGCGCGCTTGATGTCGAAATTGATCGTGCGGCTGTAGCTGGCCAGTGCCGCGAAGGTGAAGCGCAGTGCGTCGGTGCCGATCGGCTTGATGCCGTCTGGGTATTCCTTGCAGATGCGCTTCTCCACTTTCTCGCGCACCTGCGGAATCAGCAGCGAGCGGGTGGACTTGGCCACCAGCGGCTCCAGCTCGATGCCGTCGATCAGGTCCAGCGGGTCCAGCGTATTGCCCTTGGACTTGGACATCTTCTGGCCTTCGGCATCACGCACGATGGCGTTGATGTAGACCTCGCGGAACGGCACCTTGCCGGTGAAGTACTTGGTCGCCATCACCATCCGGGCGACCCAGAAGAAGATGATGTCGAAACCGGTGACCAGCACGGCACTGGGCAGGTAGATGCGATCGTGCGTCCAGTCGGCAACCACGTTGCCGCTGGCGTCCGTCACCGGGCCGTCTAGCGGCCAGCCCAGCGTCGAGAACGGCCACAGCGCGGAACTGAACCAGGTGTCGAGCACGTCGTCGTCCTGGCGCAGTGCGCCCACCGGCGGAGTGGTCGCATGCGCCCGCGCATCGGCTTCGTCCTCGCCCACGAAGATGTTGCCGGCCTCGTCGTACCAGGCGGGGATGCGATGCCCCCACCACAGCTGGCGGCTGATGCACCAGTCCTGGATGTTGTCCAGCCACTGGGTGTAGGTGGTGCTCCAGTTTTCCGGCACGAACTTGATTTCGCCCGAGCGCACGGCGTTCAGCGCCGGCGCGGTGATCGCGCTGCGGCCGCCGGGACGGCCGTCGTCCAGGGTGTCGCGGGTGAGATCGACGAACCACTGGTCGGTGAGCATCGGTTCGATCACCGCACCCGAACGCTGGCTCAGCGGCACCTTGAGCTTGTGCGGCTTGGTCTCGACCAGCAGGCCCTGGGCCTCGAGGTCGGCCAGCACGGCCTTGCGTGCGTCGTAGCGGTCCATGCCGCGGTAGCTTGCCGGCGCGTTGTCGCTGACCTTGGCGTCCAGCGTGAAGATGGTGATCGGCGCCAGTTTGTGGCGCTGGCCGATGGCGTAGTCGTTGAAGTCGTGCGCCGGGGTGATCTTCACGCAGCCGGTGCCGAATTCGCGCTCGACGTAGTCGTCGGCGATCACCGGAATCTGCCGGCCGGTCAGCGGCAGCGTGAGGGTCTTGCCGACCAGGTGGGCGTAGCGCTCGTCTTCCGGATGCACCGCCACGGCGACGTCGCCCAGCATGGTCTCGGGCCGGGTGGTGGCGACCACGATGCTCTCGTCGTTGCCGGTGCCGGTCGCATCAGTAACGGGATAGCGGATCGACCACAGGTGGCCGTCGCGTTCCTCGTTGTCGACTTCCAGGTCGGACACGGCGGTGCCCAGCGCCGGGTCCCAGTTCACCAGCCGGTTGCCGCGGTAGATCAGGCCGGCGCGGTACCACTCCACGAAAACCTTGCGCACCGCGGCGGAAAGGCCTTCGTCCATGGTGAAGCGCTCGCGCGACCAGTCGGCTGAAACGCCCAGCCGGCGCATCTGGTTGGTGATGGTGGAGCCGGACTCCTCCTTCCACTGCCACACCCGTTCCACGAACGGCTCGCGGCCGAGGTCGTGGCGCGTCTTGTTCTCGTTGGCGAGCTGGTTCTCGACGATCTTCTGGGTGGCGATGCCGGCGTGGTCGGTACCGACCTGCCACAAGGTGTCGAAGCCACGCATGCGGTGGTAGCGCACCAGCATGTCCATCACCGTCTGCTGGAAGGCGTGCCCCATGTGCAGCGTGCCGGTGACGTTGGGTGGCGGCAGCAATATGCAATAGGGCTCGCCCTGCCCGGATGGGCGGAATGCGCCGCTGTCCTGCCAGCGGGCGTACCACGTCGACTCGATCGGGCGGGGCTCGAAACTCTTTTCCATCGGGAACTCGCAATGACGCACCGGCGGGCGCCGGTGGTGTGAACGGTAAAGCGGCCATTGTACGGGCGGGCGGCAGGCCTGCCAAAGGCGGTCCGGAAGGGGAACGGCCGGCCCGGGCGCTCGTCCGGCTGCTCCGGGCCGCCGTACTGTCATGTGCAGGGCACCGATGCGAGAATGCGTGGATGAATCTGCTCGCGATCGAAACTGCTACCGAATCCTGTTCCGTCGCGCTGGTGCATGGCGACATGGTGATCGAGCGCAGCGAAATCGCCCCGCGCAAGCATGCCGAGCGCGTGTTGCCGATGGCGGACGCGCTGCTGGCCGAGGCGGGCCTGGGTCGGCATGCGCTGGACGGTATTGCCGTGGGGCGTGGCCCCGGTGCATTCACCGGGGTGCGGCTGGCGGTGTCGCTGGCGCAGGGCATGGCGCTGGCGCTGGACCTGCCGGTGGTGACGGTGTCCTCGCTGGCCGCACTGGCGCTGGAGGCGCCGGACGACGATGCGGCGATCCTGGCGGTGATCGATGCCCGGATGGGCGAAATCTATGCCGCCAGCTACCGCCGCGAGGCGGGCGTACTGGTTCCGCTCGATGCCGAGCGCGTCGGCACGGCCGACCTGCTCGAGTTGCCCGAAGCAGGCTCCTGGCACGTGGTGGGCAGCGGTTGGGCGACCTATGCACAGATCCTGCGCGGACGGCTTACCGGGGCGCTGGTCTCGGCCGAAGGCGACCGCTATCCGCAGGCACGTCATGTGGCTGAGCTGGCCGTGCGCGAATTCCAGGCCGGCCGGGCCGTGTCCCCGGAACAGGCGCTGCCGGTCTACCTGCGCGACAAGGTGGCACTGACCCTCGCCGAACAGGGCAAACCCGTCCCCTGATCCTGATGCCCCGATCCTGATTTCATTGATCCTGATTCCACTGATCCGGATGGTTCACGCCGGACCGGCCCATGCGGCAGGCCCGGCGCGTCCGGTATTTACAGCTGTCCGATCACCAGCTGCACCAGCAGGCTGCTGATCGAGACCGCCGCCCACACGCCCAGTCCCAGCAGGATCGGCCGGGGGCCGGTGGACGCCATCTTGCGCAGGTTGGCCGACAGGCCGATCGCGGTCAGCGCGACGATGATCATGAATTCCGCCGCGAAGCGGATCGCCGGCAGTGCCACCACCGGGACGTAGCCCATCGTGCGCAGCCCGGAGGCCACCAGGAACCACAGAATGAACCAGGGGAAGATGCGGCGCAGGCTGAAATTCACCGGTTCGTCGGAGTGACGTGCCGCGCGCTTGGCGCGCCAGGCGGTCGCGAAGGCCAGGATCAGGCACACCGGGATGATCAGCGTGGCGCGGGTCAGCTTGACGATGGTGGCGAAGTCGCCTGCGGCATGGCTGTAGCTGTAGCCGGCGGCCACCACCGACGAGGTGTCGTTGATCGCGGTGCCCGCCCACAGGCCGAAACCGAGGTCGGACAGGTGCATCAGGTGGCCAAGCAAGGGAAACAGCAGCACCGCGACCAGGTTGAACAGGAAGATGGTGGAGATCGCGAACGCGGTGTCGTGCTCGTCGGGCTCGATGATCGGCGTCACCGCGGCGATCGCCGAGCCACCGCAGATCGCGGTACCCACGCCGATCAGGATCTGCAGCTTGCCATGCACCTTCAGCAGACGGCCGAGCAGCAGCGCGCTGACGAAGGCCACCGTCATCGTCACCAGTGTCACCGACAGCGACTCCAGGCCGGTCTTGGCCACCTGGGTCAGGCTCAGGCCGAAGCCCAGCGCGATGATCGACCACTGCAGCACCTGCTTGCCGCCGAACTGGATGCCCGGCGTGAACTGGACGCCGGGCGAGAACAGGTTGCGCACCAGGATGCCCAGTACGATGCCGAACACCGGGCCACCGATCAGCGGCAGCCGGCGGCCAAGCCACCAGGCGACCAGGGCAATGCCGAGGGCAAGCAGCATGCCGGGCGCGCGGCTGAGCAGGGAGGGACGTGTGACGCTTGCGATGGGTGTGGCGCTCATGGAGACGGATGGGGTGGGTGAGGGAGCGGCTATTGTCCCTGCTGCTTCTTATCAGTAAAACTTGGAATATCTAATTTGTTGTATAAGATGTACTGATGATCAACATTAGTCCCCGCCAGCTCGATGTCTTCGTGCAGGTCGCCTTGCTGGGCAGTGTGCGCGCGGCGGCCGATCGGCTGCACCTCACGCAGCCGGCGGCCAGCATGGCACTGGCCGAAATGGAGCGGCAGCTGGGCATGCCGGTGTTCGCGCGCGAGCGTGGCCGCCTTCGCCTGAACGGGCGGGGGCGGGAACTGCTGCCGTTGGCGCAGGAACTGCTCGAACGCTATGCCGAGTTCGGCCGGCGGGGGCGGGGCGATGCGGAAGCACTGGTCGGCGAGCTGCGTATCGGTGCCAGCAATACCGTGGGCAACTATCTCGTGGGCGAGTTGCTCGGCGGCTTCGTGCGCAGTCATCCGCAGGTCGCGGTGCGCCTGCGGGTGGCCAATACGGACGGCATCGCGACCGCGATGCTGGACCACAGCCTGGACATCGGCTGCGTGGAAGGGCCGGTGACCCACCCGCTGCTCGAGACGCGGCCTTGGCGCGACGACGCGCTGGTCGTCTGTGCATCCCCCGATCACCCTCTGGTGCGCAAGCGCGCGCTCAAGCCCGGAGATTTCGCCGGGGCGCGCTGGGTGCTGCGGGAACACGGTTCGGCGACCCGTACCACCAGCGAGCACATGCTGACCCAGTTACCACCGGGCGAGACCGTGCTGGAACTGGACCAGATCGAAGCGATCAAGCAGGCCGTCACCGCTGGCCTCGGCATTGCCTGCCTGCCCGAAGTGGCGGTGGCCGATGCCGTGGCGACCGGCCGGTTGCGGGTATTGCGCACGCCATTCCTCGACTTGCGCCGCAAGCTTTACCTGATCCTGCACAAGGAGAAATACCGCGGTGCGGTGCTCGACGGGTTTCTGGAAAGCATCCAGGACACCCCGCATGCGGCGGGCAGCGGGGCAGTGAAGAAGCCCTAGCCGCGCACCTGTGATTCACGCAGGACGTGTCCGGGCGGCGCCGATGCGGCAATCAGGCACGAAACCGTCGGCGCTGGTTTCAGCCCGATGCGACGGGGCCGAAGCCCGGGTCCATGTGGGCCAGCAGCGTTTCGACGTCTTCGTGGGTGGCGGCGCGGGTCAGCGAGATGGCCGCCTTGCGCAGTGCCGAGCGGTCGAGTCCCGCCAGCCGGTCGCGCACCAGCAGCAACTGGCTGGGATGCATGCTGAACTCGGTCAGGCCCAGCGCAAGCAGCAGTGCGGTGAAGCGGGTGTCGCCGCCGATCTCTCCGCACAGGCTGACCGGCCGTCCGGCCCGCCGGCCGCTGGTGATGACGTAGGCGATCAGCCGCAGCAATGCCGGCTGCAGCGGGTTGTAGATGTTGTCCAGCGCGTCGTTGCCGCGATCCGCGGCGAGCACGTACTGGGCCAGGTCGTTGGTGCCGATGGCCAGGAAGTCGGCGTGGTCGAGCAGGGCGCGCACATTGAGCGCGGCCGCCGGCACCTCGATCATCGCGCCCAGCGGCAGCTTCTCGGGCAGATCCACGTGCTCGCGTTCCAGTTCCGTCCGCGCCAGCTTGAACAGGGTGCGGACCGCGATCAGTTCGTCCGGCTGGGTGACCATCGGTACCAGCACGCGCACCGGTCCGTAGCAGGCCGCGCGCAGGATCGCGCGGATCTGGGTGGTGAACACCGCCGGGTAACGCAGCGAAAGGCGCACGCCGCGGACCCCGAGCGCGGGGTTGTCCTCGCCGCGCAGGGCCAGTCCGGATGCGTCGGCCTTGTCCGCGCCCAGGTCCAGCGTGCGGATGGTCACGGGCAGGCCGCCCATGCCGATCACCAGGTCGCGGTAGGCGATGAACTGCTCGTCCTCGGAAGGCAGGCTCTTGCGACGCAGGAACAGGAATTCGGTGCGGTACAGGCCCACCCCGTCGGCTCCGCGCGCCCGCGCCAGCGCCACGTCGGTGGTGGATTCGGCATTGGCGAGCAGGTGGATGTCGCGGCCGTCGCGTGTGCGTGTCGGCGCGTTGGCCAGGGTGGCGAGCCGGCGACCTTCGGCGACGGACTCGCGCTGCCAGGCGCGGTAGCGCGCCAGATCCTGCGCGGTGGGGTGGACGATGGCCTCGCCGTGCTCGGCGTCGAGCAGCAGCAGGTCGTCGTCATGGATGCTGGACAGCGCATCGCGGGTGCCCACCAGCATCGGCAGGCCCAGGCTGCGAGCCAGGATCGCGCTGTGCGAATAGGCACTGCCGGAGCTGCCCACCACGCCGAGCAGACCGTTGCCGGCCTGGTGCGCCATGTCCGCCGGCGCGATGCTGTCGGCGATCAGGATCTCGCCCACGCGGGCAGCCAGCTTGCGTTCCTCGGCGCTGGTCTGGCGCTGCAGGGCGGAGATCACACGGGCGATGACCTGGTCGATGTCTTCCTTGCGGCTGCGCAGGTAGGGGTCGTCCATGGCCTCGAATACGGCGGCGAGCTTGTCGCGCTGCTTCTTCAGCGCGGCGCCCGGGCGGTAGTGGCCGATCTTCACCAGGTCGTCGAGACCGCGCAGCAGTTCCGGGTCGTCCAGCAGCAGGCTGTGCGCGTCGATGAATTCGTTCACTTCGCGCGCCAGCGCACCGTGCAGCTTGCCGCGCAGTTCGCGCAGCTCCAGCCGTGCGGTATCGAGGGCGCTGTGCAGGCGCTCCAGTTCGCTGCCGATTTCGTCTTCTGCCAGCGGCCGGTTGTCGACCGCGTAGCGACTGGGCTGCACCAGGCGGGCGCGGCCCAAGGCCATGCCACGCGAGGCGACGGTGCCTGCGAGTATCTGTCTCATGCGCGGCAGCCTGCGCAGGCTGCAGTTGAACGGGGACGGGCAGGGCGCGCGGCGACTGCGCGGTGATGCGTCGCCGTGTCGGTATCACGTGGCATGCAGCCCTGTCCCTTCTCCATTCAGCCTCCCTCGTCGAATTTGCGGTCGAACAGTGCGACAACCGCATCCAGTGCGGATTCCTCGTCCGGCCCATCGGCACGCACGGTCAGCGGCGTGCCGATGCTGGCCGCCAGCATCATGACGCCCATGATGCTCTGTGCGTTGACCTCGCGTCCCTTGCTGATCAGCCAAACCGTGGATTTGAACCCCTGCACCAGCTGCACCAGCTTGGCCGAGGCGCGTGCATGCAGGCCGAGCCGGTTGGAAACGACAATCTCTTTCTCATGCATGATCGATGAAGATTCCTCCACGGCCGCCGGTAGCGGCGATTTCAGCCAGCTCGTCCAGCGGCTTGTCCGCATAGTTGAGCACGCGCAGCAGCATCGGCAGGTTCAGGCCCGAGACACAGCGTAACCGCACACCGAGCGATCCGAGCGAGAGGCCGATGTTGCACGGTGTGGCGCCGTACAGGTCCGCCAGCACCAGCACGCCGTCACCCTGGTCCAGTTCGTGTGCATGGTGGGCGGTCAGGTCGCGCATCGCATCCAGGTCGGAGTGCGCGGGCACTTCCACGGTGGCCACCCGCAGCGGCAGCGTCGGCATGACGTGCCGTGCCGCGGAGACCAGGGCCTGCCCCACCGATTCGTGGGTCATCAGCAGCACGCCGACGCTCATGTGCACACCTGCCGGGTTGGGCTGGAGCGGGTCATGCGAGCTCCCGGTGAAAGGTCAGCACGCTCTCGCGGCTGGCACGGAAGTGGGCGGCCAACTGCTCCACCAGATACACGGACCGGTGGCGTCCGCCGGTGCAGCCGACGGAGACGGTGACGTAGCTGCGGTCGTCCTGCTCGAAGCGCGGCAGCCAGGCCTCCAGCCAGCGCTGGGTGTCGGACAGGTACTCGCCCACGACCGTCTGGGCTTCGAGGAATGCGCGCACCGGGCCGTCCTTGCCCGAGAGCGGGCGGAGCTCGGGCTTCCAGTGGGGGTTGGGCAGGCAGCGGGCGTCGAACACGAAGTCAGAGTCCAGCGGCAGGCCACGCTTGAACGCGAACGACTGGAACATCACGGTGAGGCCTTCGGTGGCCTGTGCGTAGCCGGTGGCGATCAGCCGTCGCAACTGGTGCACGTTCAGGTCGCTGGAGTCGATCACCTTGTCGGCAATCGCCATCAGCGGGCGCAGCAGGCGGCGTTCTTCGACGATGGCGTCGGCCAGCGACACCCCGCGCTGTGCCAGCGGGTGACGCCGACGGGTTTCCGAGTAGCGCTTGATCAGCACCGTGTCGCTGCAGTCGATGAAGATCAGGTGGACCTGAACACCCTTGCCGGCAAGCTCGGCGAGCACTTTGGGCAGATGCTGGAAATCCTCGCTGCGGTTGCGCACGTCGACACCTACGGCGATCCGGTTGCGGTCGCTGCCGTCGCGTCCGGTGGCCTCCACCAGTTGCGGCAGCAGGGCCGACGGCAGGTTGTCGACGCAGTAAAATTCCAGGTCTTCCAGGGCGCGCAGCGCCACGGTCTTGCCGCCGCCGGACATGCCGGTCAGCACGATCAGGCGGCGGGCGTCAGGGTCGGCCACACGGGCAGCCGTTGGCAGGTCGCGTTCACTCATGGGTCACCACGGGGGAAGGCGGCGCATCTGGTGCGCCTGGCGGTCGATGAAGGTCTGCGCCGGGTCGATGCCCTTGCTCTTCAGCATGTGGCTGCGCACGGCGGCTTCGACCAGCACGGAAAGGTTGCGGCCCGGCGCCACGGGGAGGGTGATCATGGGGATCGGTACCTCGAACACCTCGCGGTGCCCGATGTCGCCGGTGAGCCGGGTCATCGCGTCGATCTCCTCGCCTTCGCGCAGTGGCTTCAGGTGGATGATCAGGCGCAGGTATTTGGACGGCTTGACGGCCGTGTGGCCGAACATCTCGCGCACGTTCAGCACGCCGAGGCCGCGGACTTCAAGCAGGTCCTGTAGCAGCTCGGGGCAGGTGCCGTCGATCACGTCGGGGGCGATCAGGGTGAATTCGGGGGCGTCGTCTGCCACCAGGCGATGGCCGCGACTGATCAGCTCCAGTGCCAGCTCGCTCTTGCCGGAACCGGCCTCGCCGGTGATCAGCACGCCGATGGAAAACACTTCCAGGAAAACGCCGTGCAGGGTGGTGCGCGGAGCCAGCGTGCGGGCCAGGTGGTACTGCAGCCAGGTAAGCAGCTCATGGCCGCGCTTCGAGCTGAGCCACAGTGGCGTGTCGGTTTCCTCGGCCACTTCGCGCAGGTCGGAGGGGATCGGCTGGTCGCGGGTGACGATGAGCGCGACCGGCTCGGTGGCGGCGATCTTGTGGATGGCCTCCCAGCGCTGGCGCGAGTCCAGGCTGTCGAGGTAGCGCAGTTCCTCGCTGCCGATGATCTGTACCTTGTTCGGGTAGATCACGTTCAGGTAGCCGATCAGCGAAGGGCGCCGGGTCTGGGTGGCGCCGGGATCGAGCGCGCGTGATTCGCCGCGCATGCCGGCGACCCAGCGCAGGGACATGCGCTCGTGCACACCATCGAAGAGTTGTCGGGCAGTCAGCCGGTCCAAGCGGTTTTCCTTTCGTGAGCGCCCGCAGGGGCGATCGCAGAAGGCATTGTGCCAGCTTGGCGGTTCGGGTGTGTTCAGGACATGTCGCGCGGGGTCAGGCGACGAGTACGATCAGGCCTGCCGGACAGCCCTGAATGGAGGTGCCGGGGTGCCATTCGGAATTGCGGGGAAGGCCCGCCACATCGGGATGACGTGGCGGGCCTGCGCTCAGGTTCAGCCGTACTGGCGTTCCTGGCGGACTTCACGCTGATGCTTGTCGCAGATCTTTTCGCGGTGACGGCGCAGCTGGCTTACCAGCTTGTCGAACAGCGTGTCGATCGAGGCGTACATGTCGGCCTCGGCTGCTTCGGCGTGGAGGGTGGCGCCACTGGCGGCGAGCGTGCCTTCGGCGCGTTGCTGCAGTTTGTCCAGGGAGAGCACGATAGTGAGGCTTACCAGACGATCGTCGAGACGGGTCAACCGGTCGAGCTTGGCGGTCACATGGTCGCGGAGGGCCGGGGTGACTTCGATCTGCTGGCCACTGAGTTGGAATTGCATGGTGCGCCTCCTGTGGTTTGCCGCCGTGGCGGCGTGGGTCGATGCACCGTCATGGCAGTGCATTCGGTAACCATTGTTTCCTGATATTGGGACGCCGGACCGGCCGGGCAAGTTCCCCTCCATCGACAAGCCGGTTCAACTGGCGCGCTGACGTTCGTTGGAACTTGGAATACGCAATGCCTCCCTGTACTTGGCGACGGTGCGACGTGCGACCTGGATGCCCTTGTTGCGCAGCTCCACGGCCAGGGCCTGGTCCGAGAGCGGTTTGCGCGGGTCTTCGGCATCCACCAGCTTGCGCAGCATCGCCTGGATGGCGGTGGCCGAGGCGCTGCCGCCATCCTCGGTGGATACGCCGCTGGAAAAGAAATGCTTCAGCTCGAAGGTGCCGCGCGGGGTATGGATGTACTTGCGGGTGGTCACGCGCGAGATGGTGGATTCGTGCATGCCGACTTCCTCGGCGACTTCGCGCAGCACCAGCGGGTGCATGGCCTCGGGACCGTAGTCGAGGAAGGCGCTCTGCCGGCGCACGATGGCATCGGCCACCTTGATCAGCGTCTCGGCACGGGACTCCAGGCTTTTCAGCAGCCAGCGCGCCTCCTGCAACTGGCCACGCATCCAACTGGCGTCATTGCCACGCGCCTGGGCGATCAGGCTGCAGTAGTGTTGGTTGAGGCCGAGTTTGGGCTGGCTGTCGGGATTCAGACTGACCTGCCAGCGACTGCCGGCCTTGCGTGCATAGACGTCCGGCGCGATGTATTCCACCGGAGTGGTGTCCAGCGCCGCGCCGGGGCGTGGATCGAGACTGCGGATCAGCATGGCGGCGCCGGCCGCGTCCTCTTCGTCCACGCGTAGCTTGCGGGCCAGGCGGGCCAGGTCGTTGCGGGCCAGCAGGTCCAGTTCGCCGTCGACAATGCTCAGGGCCAGTTCGCGATGCGGGGTGGCTTCGTCGAACTGTTCCAGCTGGGCGCGCAGGCAGTCGCGCAGGTCTAGGCTGCCGACACCCGCGGGATCGAAGCGCTGCAGTTGCCGTCGCACCGACTCGACGTCCTCCAGGCTGGCACCGAGGTGAGCCGGCAGGGCCGCGAGGATGGCATCGAGCCCCTCGGTGAGGTAGCCGTCGTTGTTGAGCGCGTCGATCAGTACCGTGGCAATGGTTTTCTGGCGGGTATCCAGCGAGCTCAGATTGAGCTGCCACTGCAGGTGTTCCTGCAGGGTTTCCGGGGCCGCGTTCTGCGGTTCAAGCCCATCGTCATCGCGTGATCCGCTGCTGCTGCCGGTATGGCTGGCGGAAAAGTCGATCGGCTGTTCGCTGTTGACGTCGCCCTCAGTCCATTCCGGGATGTCGGCGGGATCGTTGTCGGCGGCAACTTCGGCGGTGTTGGAGGTATAGGCATCCTCGCCTTCGTGCTCGTCTTCGGCGCCGGGCTCGGCGTCCTCGGCGAACTCCAGCAAGGGGTTGCTCTCGGCGATCTGGCGCAGTTCGGCCTCAAGCTCGAGTTGCGACAGTTGCAGCAGACGGATCGCCTGTTGCAACTGGGGCGTCAGGGCAAGCTGCTGATTGAGACGAAACTGCAGTCCGGGTTTCATGTCCGCCGGTCGGGATGAACTCGCTGTCATCCTAACCCCTCGCCACGGAGGCGACCATAGCCTTGGCCGGTATTTTGCTAGCGGCGCAGCTGCGCGGCCCCCTCCGTTCCCGCGCTGGCTGGTCTGACGGGGTGCACGGAAAGGGGCCTGGTGTGGTTTTTCAGAGCTTGAATTCGCGTCCCAGATACACCTCGCGCACCTTCTCGTCGGCCAGGATGTGGGCCGGCGTGCCGCGCGAGAGCACCTCGCCCTCGTTCAGGATGTAGGCGCGATCGCAGATGCCCAGGGTTTCGCGCACGTTGTGGTCGGTGATCAGGACGCCGATACCACGTTCCTTCAGGTGCCGCACGATGCGCTGGATTTCGCCGACCGAGATCGGGTCCACGCCGGCGAAGGGTTCGTCCAGAAGCATGTAGCGTGGCTGTGCGGCCAGCGCGCGGGCGATCTCGACCCGGCGTCGCTCGCCGCCGGACAGGCTGACGCCCTTCTGGTCGGCGATATGGCCGATTTTCAGCTCGTCGAGCAGACTTTCCAGTTCGGCGGCCCGCTGCCGGGCGTTGAGTCCGTCACGCAGCTCCAGCACGGCCAGGATGTTGTCGGCCACGCTGAGCCGGCGGAACACCGAGGCTTCCTGCGGCAGGTAGCCGATGCCCAGCTTGGCGCGGGCGTGCATCGGCAGTCCGGTGATGTCCTGCTTGTCGAGGCGGATGCTGCCGCCATCGGCTTCGATCAGGCCGACCACCATGTAGAAACAGGTGGTCTTGCCGGCGCCGTTGGGGCCAAGCAGGCCCACCACTTCGCCCTGGCGGATGGAAAATCCGAAATCGCGCACGACCTGGCGCGAGCGGAAGCGTTTCTGCAGGCCTTCAGCGGAGAGCATGGGTCAGTGCTGTCCCTTCGGGTTGGACGCGGAGCTGGCGCTGGCGGGTACGACGGGCTTGGACGCGGTCTTGCCGGTCGCAGGCTTGGGCTTGGGTATGAAGGTCATGTGCACGCGGCCGTCGGTGCCGCTGACGCCGGTCATCTCGCTGGTCTGGGTGTTGTAGGTGAGCTTGTCGCCGTGTGCTTCGCCGCGGCCCTTCTGCTGGATGAAAGCGTGGCCAGTGAGCACGGCGATGCCGGTGTCGTTGTCGTAGTCCAGCTGGTTGGCGTGGCCGAGCATCAGGTTGCCGCTGTCATCCATTTCCTGGATGTGTGCCGGCGTACCGGTGATCAGCACATGGT
The DNA here is from genome assembly GCF_036320485.1 of Dyella sp. A6. Taxonomy (NCBI): domain Bacteria; kingdom Pseudomonadati; phylum Pseudomonadota; class Gammaproteobacteria; order Lysobacterales; family Rhodanobacteraceae; genus Dyella; species Dyella aluminiiresistens. The sequence continues at coordinate 2,688,844 of NZ_CP132911.1, read as the reverse complement.
CGACGTTCTGGTCGGCATCGAAGTGCACCACCGCCTTGTCGCCGGTGACCTTCATCGTGCCCTGCGTGATGATGACGTTGCCGTAGAAGGTGGCCGTGCTGTTGGGTGCGTACTTGCCGTCGAAACGCTGTGCATTCTCGACGTTCATCGGTTTCTGGCGGTCATCCTTCCGTGCGAGGGCTGGCTGCAGGATGAGCAGACCCAGCGCCAGCGCGCCGAGACGCAGCAGGCCGCGGGTGCGGGACGAAGGTGCCGTGGACGTCATGGAGAAGCTCCAGATGGTTATCGGTAAGTTCGGCGCGCATGCCGACGCCGCTCATTCTACTGGCGCCCTGGGTCATCTGTGCCGGCGCCGCGGTTTCCATGCGGTTCTCCTTGGGCCAGGCAGTGACGTCGGAGGTGTCCAGGGTGGCGGGCAGCGCGTCGCCGTAGGCGGGCCGGTACATGTGCACCGGGCCCTGCAGCTTGAGCAGGGTGCCGGCGTGGTTGACCCAGCCGTAGAGCGAGTTGCCCTGCCAGTCGGGTACGCCGGGTTGCTTCGCAGCCAGGGTGAACCGGGGCGAGGTGATGTACAGCGAGTCGTCGCCCTCGCGGCGATCCAGCCGCGGCGCACGCATGGTGAAGCCGAGCCGGCCCTGCGGGTCGTACGACCACATGCGGAAATTGCTGAGGGTGTAGCCCGAGCGGGGCGGGCCGACGAAGTCGTTGGTACTGGGTGTGGGTGCGATCCACCAGAACACGGCTTGCAACGTGCCGGCGGCCAGGGCAAGCACGGTGATGCCGGTGGCCAGCTTGCGGTCGCGCAGGTATTCGCGCACACGACTGAAGAGATGGCTCACTTCCAGCGATCCCGTTCGGCGGCCAGTTTGCCCTGCGCATGCAGGATCAGATCGCAGACTTCGCGCACGGCACCGTTGCCGCCCGCAAGCCGGGTCTGCCAGTGCGCGGCTTCGGCGACCCACGGGTGCGCATTGGCCACGGCCACCGCCAGACCGGCGATGTGCATGGGCGGAAGGTCGGGCAGGTCGTCGCCGACGAAGGCCGCCTGCTCGGGTGTGAGCTTCAGTGCTTCCAGCAGCTGCAGCAGGCAGGTGCGCTTGTCGCCTTGCCCCTGGTAGACATGTGCGATGTCCAGTTCCTCGGCGCGCAGGGCTACCGGGTGGCTGATCCGGGCGGTGATGAAGGCGACCTGCACGCCATTCGCCTGCAGCCGCTTCAGGCCAAGGCCGTCGTGCACGTGGAATACCTTGGTCTCATGCCCGCTTTCGTCGTAGTACAGCCGGCCATCGGTAAGGGTGCCGTCCACGTCGAAGGCGGCCAGGCGGATGCCGGCAGCACGGGTGAGCAGGGGGGCGGGCAGGTCGGCGAGGTAGTTCGGCATGCGCTCAGACCACCCGGGCGCGCAGCAGGTCGTGGATGTTCAGCGCACCCACCACGCGCTGTGTGTCGTCCACCACCAGCAGGGCATGGATCTGGTGCTTTTCCATCAGCTGGGCTGCCTCGATCGCCAGCTTGTCGGCGCCGATCGCCTTGGGCTTGCGTGTCATCAGCTCGGCCACGCTGGCATTGCGCAGGTCCACGCCGTCGTCGTCCAGTGCGCGGCGCAGGTCGCCGTCGGTGAACACCCCGAGCAGCCGGCGCTCGGCGTCGATCACAGCGGTCATGCCCAGGTGCTTGCGGGTCATTTCCACCAGCGCTTCGGTCAGGCTGGCATCCGGCCCCACCGTGGGAATGCCGTCGCCGGTATGCATCACGTCGCCGATATGCAGGAGCAGCCGGCGCCCCAGGCTGCCGGCCGGGTGCGAGCGGGCGAAATCGTCGGAAGTGAAGCCGCGAGCATCAAGCAGGGCGATGGCGAGCGCGTCGCCCATCACCAGGGCCGCGGTGGTGCTGGCCGTGGGCGCCAGCCCCAGCGGGCAGGCCTCGGCGGAAATGCCGGCATCGAGGTGCACGTCGGCCTGTCCGGCCAGCGAGGAGTCGGGGTTGCCGGTGATCGCGATCAGCGGAATACCCTGGCGCTTGATCATCGGCAGGATGAACAGCACCTCGTCGGTCTCGCCGGAGTTGGACAGCGCCAGCACCACGTCCTGGGGCAGGATCATGCCCAGGTCGCCGTGGCTCGCCTCGCCCGGGTGGACGTAGAACGATGGCGTGCCGGTCGAGGCCAGCGTGGCGGCGATCTTGCGTCCGACATGGCCGGACTTGCCCATGCCGGTGACCACCAGCCGGCCCTGGCAACCCAGGATCAGTCGGCAGGCTTCGACGAATTCGGGACCGATGCGCGATTCCAGTGCACGGATCGCGGCCGCCTCGGTGGCGATGACCGTGCGGGCGCTGCGCACCAGTTCGTCGGCGTCCATGGGCGTGCTGCGGGCGGTGGCTGCGGGTACGTTCATGCGTTCTCGGAGATTGACGGGCGGTGCGGGGCAGGGGGCAGAACCGGGAAACCTGTCGTTTCTGCGGCCGCTGATTTCCATTAACATGGCATATTCGCATTCTATCGTGATGCCCGACGCCGATGGTCGCCAATCCTGGGGCCGGCGTTCAGGATCACCCGTAACGGATACACCACCATGGACGCAGCCACCATCCAGGCAATGATCGAAAACGGCCTGCCCGGCGCGCGCGCTAGCGTGCAGGGCGATGACGGCGTGCATTTCGAGGCGGAAGTGGTGGCCGAGCAGTTCGCCGGCAAATTGCCGTTGGCGCGGCACCGGCTGGTCTATGCCACGCTGGGCGAGCTGATGGGTGGGGCGATCCATGCACTGGCACTCAAGACGCTGACTCCCGGGGAAGCCGCCGCGCGCCGTTGACGGCTGCCGCGCTACTCCGGTTCAAACCATTTTCTGGAAGGACTTTCGATGGCCAAGATTCTGATCAGTGGCGGCGAGCCGCTTCACGGCGAGGTCGGTATCTCCGGCGCCAAGAATGCCGTGCTGCCCATTCTCGCAGCCTGTCTGCTGGCCGACGAGCCGGTCACGATCAGCAATGTGCCCCACCTGCACGACGTCACCACCACGATGGAGCTGCTGGGCCAGATGGGCGTGCAGCTGGTGCTGGACGACCGCATGAAGATCCATGTGGATCCGCGTTCCACCGACCGCTGCTTCGCGCCGTATGAACTGGTGAAGACCATGCGGGCCTCCATTCTGGTGCTGGGTCCGCTGGTGGCACGGTTCGGGCAGGCTGAAGTCTCGCTGCCCGGCGGCTGCCAGATCGGTTCGCGCCCGGTCGACCAGCATATACGCGGCCTGCAGGCGCTGGGCGCCGACATCGTGGTCGAAAACGGCTACATCAAGGCCAAGGCCAGCCGCCTGAAGGGCGCCCGAATCTCGATGGACATGGTCACCGTGACCGGTACCGAGAACGTGATGATGGCGGCGGTGCTGGCTTCCGGCACCTCGGTGATCGAGAACGCCGCGCAGGAGCCGGAAGTGGTCGATCTGGCCAACTGCCTGATCGCGATGGGTGCGCAGATCGAAGGTGCCGGCACCTCCACCATGACCATCCACGGTGTCGAGCGCCTGCACGGCGCGGAATACGAAGTGCTGCCCGACCGTATCGAAACCGGCACGTTCCTGGTCGGCGCGGCGATGACCGGCGGCAAGGTGCGTGCCCGTGGCACCCGCGCCAACACCATGGACGCTGTGCTGGCCAAGCTGGAAGATGCCGGTGCGCATGTGAACACCGGCGACAACTGGATCGAGCTGGACATGAATGGCCGCCGGCCCAAGGCGGTGAACATCACCACGGCGCCGTACCCGGCCTTTCCCACCGACATGCAGGCGCAGTTCACCGCGCTCAACTGCGTGGCCGAGGGCGTGGGCATCATCACCGAGACGGTATTCGAGAACCGCTTCATGCATGCCCACGAACTGCAGCGGCTGGGTGCCGACATCCGTCTGGAAGGCAATGCCGCGATCATCCAGGGTGTGCAGCACATGAGTGGCGCGCCGATCATGGCCACCGACCTGCGTGCCAGCGCGTGTCTGGTGCTGGCCGGCCTGGTGGCGCAGGGCGATACCACAGTGGACCGCGTGTATCACATCGACCGCGGTTACGAGAATATCGAAGAGAAGCTCGGTGCCCTGGGCGCGAAGATCCGGCGCCTGCCGACCTGAGTGTCAGCCGGCGCCTTGCGCCGGCACCATCCGGTCCTCTATCTGCGACGCCCGGGTTGCGCGGATGGTCACGCGTCGGGCTGTTCCTGTGCAGCGAAGCTGCCGTGGATGATCGGTCTGCCGGTCCGTAAATGCGGATCAGGGGCGGCGAAAGCTCACCAGCTGCAGGGTCAGGTCGCCACCGCCCTTCTGCGCAAGTTTCACCGGCATCGGGTATTTCGACGGCACGTACCACGCGGCGAAGGCATTGCTCGAGTCGCTGCGCTCGACGCGTTCGGCCTGGAAGTGGCCGGCCGGCACCTGCACGGCGGCGTTACCCTTCACCTGGTACGTCTGCCGCTCCACGCGCTGCCTCACGCCGACCGGGAGCGACACACTACGTCCACCATCCTGCAGGGCCAGCCCAATGGCCAGCGGCAGGATGTTGCGGTCGACCATGCCGGGGGCCGGGGCATATCTGAAATGCCTGCGGTTCTCGGTGACCTGCACGGTATGCCTGTTCCAGTCCACCTGCATGTGCCGGTGGATCTGCTTGAAGGCGGTATCCATGCGGTAGTCGTAGGTGAGCGCTTCCGCGGCGTCGTGGCTCCAGCGGAAGCGGCTGGCTTCGCTGGAGCTGGCACCGATCATCGCGGCGAAGCCCGAGGTGCCCTTCATCTCGTTGCTGTAGGCATAGTCGCCATTGCCGACCGGCTTGAGGCTGATCGTGGCCTGCCCGATCGGGTTGCCGTCGCTCAGTACCTGATAGGTCGCGGTGAACGCCTGCGGCGGGGTGGCGGCATGGGCGGCAGTGCCGGCAAAAGCCAGTGCGAAGCCGGCGGCGAGGGTGAGGTGACGCTGGAAGGTCGACATGCGGTCAGAGTCTACCGGCCGTGCCTGAACGCGGCATGGCGACCATGCCGCGTTCAGGCGGCCAGCGTGTCTTCGCCGAGCAGCAATGGCTGCGCCAGCAGCTGCCGGTCGAGCTCGATGCCATTTGCACCCAGGCTGAGCCTATGGCTGGCGATCAAGCCGGTCACCGCTGGCAGCAGGCGGTGCTCCAGCGGCAGCAGTCGCGAGGCCAGCGTGTGTTCGTCGTCGTCCGGCAGCACCGGCAGTTTTGCCTGTGCGATCACCGGGCCGCCATCCAGTTCGGCGGTGACGAAATGCACACTCGCACCGTGCTCGGCATCGCCGGCCTCCAGTGCGCGGCGGTGCGTATGCAGGCCGCGGTATTTCGGCAGCAGCGATGGGTGGATGTTGATGATCCGGCCGGCCCAGGGTGCCAGTACCGTGCCATCGATGATGCGCATGAAACCGGCCAGCACCAGCAGTTCGGCGCCGCTGGCGGCAATGCGGGCAAACAGCTCGCGGTCATAGCTGGCGCGGTCCGCGTAGTTGCGCGGCAACAGTGCGAGTGTCGGAATCCTCGCCGTTTCAGCCAATTGCAGCGCACCGGCATCCGCCTTGTCGCTGGCGACCAGGGTGAACTCGACCGGCAACTGGCCGGCCGCATGCGCCTCGATCAGCGCGGCAAGGTTGCTGCCGCGGCCGGAGGCGAGCACGGCGATCTTCAGGGCTTGTGTCATGGCGTGGCGTGTCGACGGCTGGGCGAAAGCTGCGGATCAACCGATCCGCACGCGTTCGCCGTCCGTAGCGGCTTCCACGACACCGATCACGGCGCTTTCCAGGCCGTGCTTGGCCAGCAGTGCCTTGGCGGCATTAACGGCGCTCTCGGGCAGGATCACGGTGAAACCGACGCCGCAGTTGAAGGTGCGCCACATTTCCTCACGCGCCACGTTGCCTTCGCGCATCAGCCAGTCGAACACCAGCGGCAGCTTGATCGCCGAGGCGTCCAGCGCCAGGCCCAGGTCGTCGGGGACCACGCGGATGATGTTTTCCTTGAGGCCGCCGCCGGTGATGTGGGCCATGCCGTGGATGGCGGGGCCCTGGTTGACCAGCAGCTCCAGCATCGGCTTCACGTAGATGGTGGTGGGCGCCATCAGCGCGTCCACCAGCCGGGTGCCGTCGAGGTCGAGGGCCAGCGGGCTGCCGGCGCGTTCGAGGATGCGCCGGATCAGTGAATAGCCGTTCGAGTGCGGGCCGCTCGAAGCCACGCCCAGGATCACGTCGCCGGCGGCGATCAAAGCGCCGGTGAGCATGCCATCCTTCTCCACCGCGCCCACGGTGAAGCCGGCCAGGTCGTATTCGCCAGGCGGGTACATGTCGGGCATTTCGGCTGTTTCACCGCCGATCAATGCACAGCCGGCCAGTTCGCAGCCCTTGGCGATGCCGCCGACCACAGCTGCTGCGGTGTCTACGTCCAGTTTGCCGGTGGCGAAATAGTCGAGGAAGAACAACGGCTCGGCACCCTGCACCAGCACGTCGTTCACGCACATGCCGACCAAGTCGATGCCGATGGTGTCGTGGCGGTTCAGTGTCTGCGCCAGCTTGAGCTTGGTGCCCACGCCGTCGGTGCCGGAGACCAGTACCGGCTCGCGGTACTTGTTGCCCAGGGCGAACAGGCCGCCGAAGCCGCCCAGTCCTCCCATGACTTCGGGGCGGAAGGTGCGCTTGACGAGTGGCTTGATGCGTTCGACCAGGGCATTACCGGCGTCGATATCGACTCCGGCGTCGCGGTAGGTGAGGGCGTCGGACATGGCGGAAACCGGCCGTGGAAAACGCATAATGATAGACGTTGAGGGCCGGATTGGGCAGACTTTCCCCGAGTTTCCCCCAAGGTTCGCCCCATCATGCGCCTGTCGCGTCCGCTGATTGCTTTCCTGCTGCTTGGCTTCGCCGCGTTGTCGCCGTTGCGTGCATTCGCCCAGTCCACCTCGCCCTACACGGTGGTGGTGCCGGTTTCGGACACCAGCGAAGCACAGCGCGACCAGGCCTTTTCCACCGCGCTGGCACAGGTGCTGGCACGGGTTTCGGGGGGGCAGGACCTGCGCAGCAACCCGGGTTACAGCGATGCGCTGAAGAATGCGCCCGGCATGGTGCAGCAATACCAGTATCAGCGCGCTACCGGTGCTTCGGCCGGCCTGCTGCTGCAGACGACGTTCGACAGCGGTGCGATCCGTCGTGCCATCGCCCAGATGGGCGCCAGCAGCGCCGGGGTGAAGCCGCCGGTGTTGCTGCTGGTCCATGGCGTCGGTGGCAGTCTGCTGGGCCAGGATGCGCTGGCGCCCCTGGCGTCGGCAGCCGGGCAGCGTGGCTACAACGTGGTCTACGCGGACAACACTGCCGCCTTGCCTGACATGACCAGGCTGGCCGCCGCCGACCCGTCGGCGCTGGCAAGCATCACCGGGACCTACCACACCGGTCTGGTGCTGCTGGGCCAGTTGCGCCAGGGGGGCGCGGACTGGACCCTGCTGAGCGGCGGCAAGGCACAGCACTGGGCGGACCAGGCCGGCAGCACTGGTGCCATCCTCTCGGACGCCGGCAATGTCATGGCCGACCGGCTCGGCCGGCAGCTCAACGTGATCGCCGGCAGCACGACGGTCGAGGGAACCTTCTGGGTGTCCGGACTGACCTCGGCACGCGACTATGCCGGCATGCTGTCCGCGCTGCGTGCCGATCCGTCGGTGCTCAAGGTGGTGACCGTGGGTGCACAGGACGATGGTGCCCTGCTGGACGTGAAGAGCAGCCTGGCGCTGCCGGCACTGGCCGCCGATCTTGCGGCCGGTGGCCAGCTGTTGCAGGCGCCGCCGCACCAGGGCGCGGACGTCAGCCTGCGCTGGCTGCACTGATGGCATGAGGCAGGCGATGCAACCGGCATCGCAGTCGCCGTGGCGACATCTGCCCAATGCCGTGTCGTTGCTGCGCATTGTCCTGATTGCACCGATTGCATGGCAGTTGCTGCAACGTTGCTGGATTCCAGCGCTCTGCCTGATTGCGGTTGCCGGCGCATCCGACGGGCTGGACGGCTTCCTTGCTCGCCATTACGGCTGGCGCAGCCGGCTAGGCGGCATGCTCGACGCCAGCGCGGACAAGCTGCTGCTGGTGACCTGTTTCGTGCTGCTGGCCTGGCTGGATATCACGCCGCTGTGGCTGGCCTGGGTGGTCTGCGGTCGCGACCTGATGATTGCCGCCGGTGCGCTGCTGTGGCGTTTGCTGGTCGGCCCGATCCAGCCGCAGCCCAGCATGCTCTCCAAGGTCTGCACGGTGATGCAGATCCTCTACCTGCTCGATGTGCTTTTCCTGCAGGCCGGTTGGCTTTCGCTGCCATCGCCGCCGTTGGGCTGGGCGGTGGCGGTGTTGTGTGGCGCAAGCTGGCTGGATTACGCGGTGCGCTGGTCGGTCCGCGCGAGGCTGGCTCGCCGCCTGCGCTGACAGCCAGGGGCAGCATCGGCGACACTGGGACTCCTACTCATCGACGGATCGACGCGCATGAACCAAGACATTTCGCGTGACGCCTCGCGGCGCTGGCAGATGATGGCGATCGTGGCCGTGATCATCGCGCTGATGTGGCTGCTGGCGCCGGTGATCATGCCGTTTGCGATTGCCGCGATGCTTGCCTACATGGGCGACCCGCTGGCCGATCGCCTCGAAAAGCTGGGGCTCGGACGCACGCTGGCGGTGAGCATCGTGTTCATCGTGCTGCTGATCGTGGCGGCCGGCGCGCTGTTGCTGCTGGTGCCGTTGATCGTCAGGCAAGTCGAGAGCCTGGTACAGAACTTGCCGCGCTACTTGGCGTGGGGACACGACACCGCGCTGCCGTGGTTGCGGCGCACATTCCACCTCGATCCGCACGCGCTCGACAGCGATCGCCTGATAGCGGCGGTGAAGGAGCACCTGGGTTCCATCGGCAGCGTGCTCGGCAAGCTCTCGCGCTCGGGCATGGGTGCGGTGATGTGGCTGACCAACCTGGTACTGATTCCCGTGGTGGCCTTCTACCTGCTGCGCGACTGGGACCGGCTGGTGAGCTGGATCGACGGCATGCTGCCGCGTCCGGTCGAACCGACCGTGGCGCATCTGGCGCGCGAGTCCGATGCGGTGCTGGGTGCCTTCGTGCGCGGTCAGCTGCTGGTGATGCTGGCACTGGGTATCTATTACGGCGTATCGCTGACCCTGGTGGGTATCAGTGTGGGTCCGTTGATCGGCATGGTTGCCGGGTTGCTCAGCTTTGTGCCCTATCTCGGTTTCATCACAGGTTTCGGGGCGGCTATCATCGCCGCGCTCGTGTTGCACGGCGACTGGCTGCATGTGCTGCTGGTGGTGGGCGTGTTCATGGTCGGCCAACTGCTCGAAGGTTACGTGCTGGTGCCGCGCCTGGTGGGCGAGAAGATCGGCCTGCACCCGGTGGCGGTGATTTTCGCGGTGCTGGCCGGCGGTTACCTGTTCGGTTTCCTGGGCATCTTGCTGGCGCTGCCTGCGGCCTCGGTCATCCTGGTGCTGCTGCGCTACCTCAGCGAGCGCTACCGCCGCAGTGACCTGTATACCGGTGCCGGGCCCGACGACCCTGTGCCAGTCGAACTGCACGTGATACTCACCACCCGCGACGGCAGCGTGGAAACCGCGGCCGTACAGTTGAAAACCGACGCCAAGGACGCCGGCACGCCACCATGATTCCGCAGCTTCCGCTTGCCCTGCGCTGGCCGCGTCGCCAGCGCTTCGAACATTTCCACCCGGGTACCAATGCCGCTGCGTTGGGTGCCGTGCAGGCCTTGGCGCGGGAGACCGGGGCGCCATGGGTCTACCTGCATGGGCCTGCCGGCAGCGGCAAGAGCCACCTGCTGATGGCGGCCTGCCAGGCGGCCGGTGAGCTGGGGCGCACTGTGCAGTATCTGCCGTTGGCCAAGCTGGTCGATCGCGCCATGGCCCTGCGCGGCGTGGCCGGCAGCGATCTGCTGGCGCTGGACGACCTGGGCGCCATCGCGGGGGACGGCGAGGCCGAGCACGCGCTGTTCGATCTCTACAACCGGGCGAAGGCAGAGGGCACGGCGCTGCTGTTCGCGGCCGAGGCGACGCCGCTCCAGCTTGGGCTGGGTCTGCCTGACCTGCGCTCGCGCCTGGGTGCATGCACACAATTCGCCCTCAAGCCGCTGGACGATGCCGAGCGGCGCGATGTGCTGAAGCACCAGGCGGCGGCACGTGGCATCGAGCTGGACGATACGGTGCTGGACTGGCTGTTTGCCCGCTATGCCCGCGACCTGGGCGCCTTGCTCGATCTGCTGGACCGGCTCGACCAGGCCTCGCTGGCGGCGCAACGACGCATCACGGTGCCGTTCCTGCGGGGGCTGTTGCGCGAGATGGATGCGTCACCGGGTTGAGTCCGCATATCGACCTGGCACGCGTGCACCGTGGCGTATGCGTGCCGCTTTCCCGGCGGAGCCTTGCCGCTACTTGTGAGCTCAGGCCCTGAGCAACGTCGGCGTGGCGTGTGCGCCAATGACGTCGGTCATGGCCTTGGCCACGTTCAGGTTGCCGGCGATCAGGTTGCCGCTCTCGGGAATACCATCGCGGCCGGCGAAGTCGCCGTAGCGGCCGCCCGCCTCGTGCACCAGCAGCACGCCGGCGGCCATGTCCCAGGGCTTGAGGCCGATCTCGAAATAACCGTCGTAACGACCGGCGGCGGTATAGGCCAGGTCCAGCGCGGCCGAGCCGGAACGGCGGATGTCCTCGGCCTGGCCGAGCAGCGCGCGGGTCATCGCCAGTTGGGCATCGAGGTGGGCGCGCTGGCGGTAGGGGAAGCCGGTGGCGATCATCGCGCCGCCCAGGTTGTCGCGCTTGCTGACGCGGATGCGGCGATCGTTGAGGTAGGCGCCATCGCCCTTGCTGGCGGTGTAAAGCTCGTCGCGCAGGGGGTCGAACACCGCGCCGTACTGCGGCACGCCCTTATCCAGCAGGGCGATCGACACGCTGAAGTGCGGGATGCCGCGCAGGTAGTTGTGGGTGCCGTCGAGCGGATCGATGACCCAGGTCAGCGGGTTCTTGCCGATGGCGCCACCTTCCTCGGCGAGGATGGCGTGGCCGGGGTAGGCGCGGCGCAGTTCCTTGACGATTTCGGCCTCGGCCAGCCTGTCGACCTCGGAGGCGAAGTCCATGCGCTGCTTCTCGACGACATTGAGGCCGTCGATGCGGTTCATGTAGCGCAGGATCACGTTGCCTGCGGCGCGCGCGGCGCGTACCGCGATGGTGACGGCGGGTCTGGTCATGGCTTCGGCTTTCGAAAGAACGGGTTGCGGCCGGCGATTCTAGCAGAGGCGAGGGTCGACCGGCAGGCATTGCCCGGCGGTTGTCTGCGGTGGCGTTGTGCATCGACTATGCTTGCAGGCTGTTTCGCGCCGACCCATGCCCATGACTCCTGCTGCCGATCCTGTCTCCCTGTTCCGCTTCGTGCTGGTGCGCACCTCGCACCCGGGCAATATCGGCAGTGCGGCAAGGGCGATCCGCACGATGGGTTTTACGCGCATGGAATTGGTCTCGCCGCATCGTTTCCCCGACCGCGAGGCGGATGCGCTGGCGGCTGGCGCGGACGACGTGCTGTCGACGGCCGGCGTGCATGCGGAGCTGGTCGACGGACTGGCGGGCTGCACCTTTGTAGTGGGGTTGTCGGCACGCCGTCGTGGCATCAACCTGCCGGAGCTGACGCCACGCGAAGGTGCCGCGCAGGCGTTGGCGGCGGCACGGCGAGGCGAGCAGGTGGCGCTGGTGTTCGGCAATGAGCGGACCGGCCTGGAGAACGATGAACTGGCCCGTTGCCATGCCATGGTGCGCATCCCCAGCGTGGACGATTTCAGTTCGCTGAACCTGTCGCAGGCGGTGCAGGTGATGGCCTACGAGCAGCGCCTGGCGCTGCTCGGTGATGCGCCGCTCCAGGCTCCGCCCGAGCATGATCGGCCACTGGCCGATGCGGCGCAGATGGAGCGGTTCTACCAGCATCTTGCCGATACGCTGGACGATATCGACTTCCACAAGGGTCGTTCCCCCGAGACGATCATGTTGCGCTTGCGCAAGCTGTTCCAGCGGGCCCAGCCCGACGAGCGCGAACTGCGCGTACTGCATGGCATCCTGGCGGATGCGCAGCGGATGGCGCAGCTGGCGAACCAGCGCGAGGGGTGAGCGCTGGCGGCGTGGATGCCGGTCTGCTGCTGCGAGGCGGGTCGAGTCTGCGAATACGCTGAGCCGACGCCTCAGCCGCTTTCCTCGTCGCCGCCTTCCTCGTGTGCCGGCGCGGGGACGACCAGCAGCTTGTCGATGCGTGCGCCATCCAGGTCCATGACCTCGAAGCGGATACCCTGCCATTCGTAGGTTTCGCCCACCTGCGGAATATGGCCGAGTGCGGTCATCATCATGCCCGCTGCAGTGTGGAAGTCGTGCTCTTCCTCGCCCGGTAGCCGGTCTACATGCAGCAGTTCGCGCAGGTCGTCGGTCGACAGGCTGCCGTCGACCAGCCAGCTGCCGTCCGCGCGGGTCACGATGGGGGCGCTTTCTTCGCCACTGCCATGGCCGAGCTGGCTGGCGCCCACGACGGCGGCGAGCAGGTCGTTCAGGGTGACCAGTCCTTCGATGTCGCCGTATTCGTCCACCACCAGGGCCATCGGCGTTTCGGCGTCGCGGAACTCTTCCAGCAGGTCCAGCGCGCGGGCGGTGGCCGGTACGTACAGGGGCTTGGCCAGGGTGCGGAACAGTTCGGGAGCACCCTGGGTCATGCCGCCGAGCAGGCTTTTTACTTCCACCACGCCGACGATGTCGCTCTCGTCGCCGCGGTAGACCGGGTAGCGCGAATACGGCGTGTCGCGCATCACTTCGATGTTCTCGCTGCGTGACGCGGCGATGTCCAGCCAGGCGATGCGCTTGCGTGGCGTCATCACGCTGTCCACGCTGCGGTCGCCCAGGCGGAGCACCCGGTTGACCATGGCCTGTTCGTCGCTGTCCAGCACGCCCTGTTCCGTGCTTTCGGCCACCAGTAGGCGGATTTCCTCTTCGGTGATCGCGTCACGGCCCTTGTCGCTGATGCGCAGCAGGCGCATCAGCAGGCTGCTGGACGCATTGAGCAGCCAGACGAAGGGCGCCGTGGTGCGCGACAGCACCAGCATCGGCATCGCCACGTAGCCGGACACGCGCTCGGGTGCGGTCAGGGCCAGGCGCTTGGGCAGCAGTTCGCCGATCACGATCTGTACGAACGAGATCAGCACGAAGCCCAGCACGATGCCGATGACATGGGCATACGGCGTCAGCCAGCCCAGACTGTGGATGCGCAGCGAGGCAGCGATATGGGTGCCTACCGCATCGCCGGCCACCGAGCCGGTAATCAGCATTACCAGGGTGATACCTACCTGGACCGTGGACAGGAACCGTTCGGGAGCTTCCGCATGCCGCAGTGCCATCTGGGCACGACGGCTGCTGCGCGCCATTTGCTTGAGACGGCTCTTGCGCGCAGCGACCAGCGCCATTTCCGACAGCGCGAAGAAACCGTTGCACAGGGCCAGGATGAGGACGAGCGCGACTTCGGTCAGCATCGCAGCGGATTGGGAGGGGGTTTCATGTGGCCAGTGTAAGGCCTGGCGTGCGTTCCATCATCTGCATGTCGCCATGCCGTTCCGCAACGAGGAACTACGGCTTGTCTGGCAACCGGTGTTGGCGGAGCTAGAGCGAGTCGCCGCTGTTGGCGATGGCCCGCTCCAGTTCGTCGCCCAGCACGCCAAGCTCGCTGATCAGGCGTCGCAGGTCCGCCTCGTCCAGCAGGTCGTACGGGCGGTTCTCGCACAGGTGCAGGAAAGGCGAGCCATCCAGGTCGGTCACGGCCAGGAAGCCGCAGCGCTGTTCCCAGTTGAAGCGCAGGCAGCGGCGCGGATCGGTGCCGGCAAGCGGACCGACCGGCGTCGATATGCGCAGGTAGCGGCGGCCATCATCGCCTTCCAGCTCGGCCAGGTAGATGCCCTGATGCCGACCGTCGGGCAGCCGCAGGTCAAAACTGATCAGGTAGGGATCGTTCTGGCGCAGTGTGTAAAGGCTGCCGATATGGGAGCGCACGGCTTCGAAGTGGTGCATGTGCGGCTTCCTTCATGAAACGCTGAGACTGCTGGGAACACGATGGTACCCTCTACGCCACCCGATCCCAAGTTATTGCCCATGCAGGACGCACACGCCCGCGTCTACGCCGCCATCGCCGCCATTCCACCGGGCCGCGTCGCCAGCTATGGCGCCATCGCCGCCCGCGCGGGGCTGCCGGGACGCGCGCGACTGGTCGGTCGGCTGCTGGGCGAAGTTCCCGAGGGGATGCAGTTGCCGTGGTTTCGGGTGCTCCGAGCCAGTGGCGAGATTGCCTTGCCGAGGGGCAGTCGCGGCTTCCGTGAACAGTGCCGACTGCTGCGTGCCGAGGGCGTGGACGTGAAGAACGGTCGTGTGGCCCTGAGTGCGTTTGGCCTGGATGCGGACATCGACCGCGCCCTGTGGGGCATGCCGCACGCTTGAGTGCCGGTTGCCCACGCAAGCCGGCCACATGGCCCGATCGATCATGTCGTCCGGTTTGCTAGCATGGCAAGGATGCACTCAACGGCTTCCGACTTACTTCGCAGCGTCTTCGGCTACACCCAGTTCCGCGGTCAACAGCAGGCTATCGTCGAGCATGTGGCGGAAGGCGGCGATGCGCTGGTGCTGATGCCCACGGGCGGCGGCAAGTCGCTCTGCTTCCAGATTCCCGCGTTGTTGCGCCAAGGCACGGGCATTGTCGTTTCGCCGCTGATTGCCTTGATGCAGGACCAGGTGGACGCGCTGCGCGAGGCCGGCGTGTCGGCGGCCTATCTCAACTCCAGCCTTGATGCGGAATCCCAGCGTGAGGTCGAGCGCCAACTGCTGGCGGACGAGCTGAATTTGCTTTACGTGGCGCCCGAACGCCTGCTGACAGGCCGCTTCCTGAGCCTGCTGGAGCGAACCGAGGTCGCGCTGTTCGCCATCGACGAGGCCCATTGCGTGTCGCAGTGGGGGCACGACTTCCGGCCCGAGTACCGTGAACTTACCGTTCTGCACGGGCGCTTCCCGCATGTGCCCAGGATTGCACTGACCGCGACCGCCGACCCGCGTACGCGCGAGGAAATCGTGGAACGACTCGGGCTCCAGCAGGCGCGCCAGTTCGTCTCCAGCTTCGACCGTCCCAACATCGGCTACCGGGTGATGTTGAAGCACTCGCCACGCACGCAGCTGATGCGCTTCATCGAGGGACACCGTGGCGAGGCCGGCATCGTCTATTGCCTCAGCCGCAAGAAGGTCGACGATACCGCCGCCTGGCTGGCCGATGCAGGGATCGAAGCGTTGCCCTATCACGCCGGCCTGGATGCGGCGACGCGCGCGAAGAACCAGCAGCGCTTCTTGCGTGAGGATGGTGTGGTGATGGTGGCGACCGTCGCATTCGGCATGGGCATCGACAAGCCGGACGTACGCTTCGTGGCCCATCTGGACCTGCCGCGCTCGATGGAGGGCTATTACCAGGAAACCGGCCGGGCTGGGCGTGATGGCCTGCCTGCGGAGGCCTGGATGATTTATGGCCTGGCCGATGTTGTGACGATGAGCCAGATGATCGCCCAGTCCGAGTCCGCCGACGAACGCAAGCGCATCGAGCGGCAGAAACTCGAATCGCTGCTCGCTTATGCCGAGGCCACCACATGCCGTCGCGAATTGCTGCTGGGTTCGTTCGGTGAGAATTTTCACGGTCCGTGCGGGCACTGCGACAACTGCGTGGAGCCCCCGAAGACCTGGAACGCCACCGTGCCGGCAAAGAAGGCGCTTTCAGCGGTCTATCGCAGCGGGCAGCGTTTCGGCGCCGGTCATGTCATCGATATCCTGCGCGGGGTGGATGGCGAGCGCATGAGTCAGTACGGGCACGACCAACTGAGTACCTTCGGCATTGGTGCCGACATCGACGAAAAAGGCTGGCGTTCGGTGTTTCGGCAATTGCTGGCCGCAGGCCTGTTGGCCACGGATGCAGAGGGCTACGGCACCCTGCGACTGACCCCTGCCAGTCGCGACGTACTGATCGGTGGGCGCGAAGTGCATTTGCGCGAAGATGCGCGACCGGTTCGTTCGGTCCGTCGGCGACGGGACAGCCAGCTCGTGACCGGTGCAAGCATTGGCATCGAGGCCTATGAGCAGCCCATGTGGGATGCGTTGAGGGCCCTGCGTGCCCAGTTGGCCAGGCAGCAGGGTGTGCCTCCTTATGTGGTCTTTCATGACGCGACACTGCTGGCCATGCTCCGGGCCTTGCCCTCGGACGAGCAGGAATTTGCCCAGATCAGTGGTGTGGGCGAGTCCAAGCTCAAGCGCTACGGCCGCGATTTCCTGGCAGTGATCAACGCCACCGGGTAAGCCCCGGGGTCAGGGCTGTGCCGTCGAGCGGGTTATGTCGTTCGAGGGATCAGTACGCCATGCACCACTGCGGCGACGCTGGCCTGGTGGTATGTATTGCAGCCATTTCGGGCTGGCGCCAGGCGTCTAGTTGCGCTGGAAGGCGCGCGCGCGGCCACACGTTGCGAAGTGTGGCGAGCGCGGCTTCGGCAGAATCATGGCGGCCGCACTCCACCCTGCCGTGCAGGGCACGCCAGCGCCTGCCGTGCTGGACAATGCGGAACAGGCCGAGTTTGGAAGGGAATACGTACTGGGAGAGCATGGTTTGGGAGAGCATGGGGAGTGCTCCAGGGTGGGATACCCGGCATCTTCCCCGGCAGGCATGACATCACCGTTGCCGTGATGTGCTGCCGTCATGGCAGGGAGCTCATTTATGTGACGTGGTTATCGTTTTGTCTGGGCGGCCATTGGGTGTTTCGGCTCTCAGGGACGGCTTTGATTGCCGCAGTCTGCCGACCTCGCTATTGCGCGTAGCGTCAGTTTGGCCCTGCTCGGGTCAGTATGCGACGCAGGTCAAGTACGGCCGGCGACGGCCGTTAACGAGAGAGACGGGATGGGGCTGCGGCTGGAGCAAGGCGCATATCCAGGCAAATTGCGGGATGCGCGCGTATCAAATGCGGCGCTGGACCTTGACCTGGGACTCGGTTTCCTGCCGTTCGTGCCATGCGGCATAGTCTTTGCTTGATCTACTGACGTAGACCGTCGAGTCGTTCAAGTCAGGGTGTTTGCAGAGTCAAGTCGTGAGGCGTGTCGGTCGTGCAACCAGGATTGTTGTACTGCGACGAAATGCTTTCGGTTGCTGGAGTGTCAGGTGTTGCCCGGGCGTTGCGCCACTGAATTTGGACCGGGGTGGCGCAGTACCTGAACGATCAGACATGCATGGCAAGGTCTTGTTTTTGATGGTTGATGATCTTTTTGTGTGCTGATTGAGTAGCGGCCGGCTGTGGTTCCAGCAAGATGTCCGAGCAAAAGGATGGGTAAGCATTTGTCGGTTTTCCTTTCTTTCGCTTGAGTCCTTTTGTTCACGAGTCCGTAGTCGGGGTCGGACGAGGCGCGAAGAGCTGGCAACTAGGAATAATCCAGGCTGCAGTGGTGAACTTTCGTCAGATGGATCACAAAAGTTGTGCGGGTCTGGAGTAGACTGTAGGTGCAAATATTTTTAACCATATTTTCACGAGTATTCGAGTTCGGTTCGCTGGGGGCGCTTGGGTAAGCGCTGGTTGTTTGCCAAAGGCTGCACGGGACAGGGGTTGGTCAATGGTGCGCTCAGAGTGGTGGCGTTTTTTTGGGGTGGCGCTGGCGTATGGCTTGGGTGTCACGCTGGTTCGTCAGATATCCATTTCACACTGGCTGATACTGGCGGGTGTGCACTTCGCTGTGCTTCTACTGTACCGATACCGGTACTGGCCGGCATTGGTGCTGGGTGAGGCGGTTTCGCTGATACCACTGGCGCTCACCTTCGAACACCAGTTCGGTAGCCTTTGGGCGATTCAGGTATTGGTGCCGTCGATCGTTTTCATGATGCCGATTGTTTATCTCTTTAGGCGATTTGCGCCAATTGAGGTTAAGGGGGGCATTAACGTGGGCCGTATGCTGGCGTGCTCCTTGATTCTCTCTGGAATCATGACGGTTCATAACTTCGGTGAAGTTGCGCTAATGAACTTGCCGAGCGGTTATAAGGTTAATGTTGTTCCTGTTGCCGCACGCTGGGTTCTCGGTAACTTTCTGGGCATTTTAACGGTCGTGCCTTTCGTGCTCGCTGTTTCTCAGTCAGGCCGTGTCGGGTCGTTACGGATTCTTTGGAATAAGTTACTCGCCAGCGCGGTGACGCGGGATGCTGCCTTTTCGTTGATTCCAGCATTACTTGTACTGATGTGGTTTGGCTGGATGCAGCCGAGTGTGCATTCACTCGTGCAGGCCGCCATGTTCCTTCCTGTCGTATGGATGGCATTGCGCCATGGGTGGATAGGGGCTGCCGTCGGGGGTATGTTTGCAAGCCTCGCTGTCATGACTCTCATGCCTGTGCGCGATGATGCAGGCACAATGCAGGCCGAAATCATTATTGCGTTCACTGTCAGTACCATGCTTTTGATTGGGGAGCAGGTTGCTGCGCTGCGTGGACGCGTTGAGCAGGAGCGAACGGATCTGAGGCTGACATTGGCCTTGGCTCAGCGCAATATTGCGTCAGGTGAGGCCCGGTTGAAAGTTGCTGCCCAGGGCTTGAATTACGTTCAAGAAACTGTTCGTTCCGGTTATCAGGTAATGATGGGGCGCCTTCGCTCAGTTCAGCCAATTCCGGATGAGCGTGGATACGGGCGTCAGGCGTTATTGGCTCAGGACCAGTTATATCGGTTAGCGGACTGCTTGCATCCGATAACGTGGCGAGACCGCGGGCTTGTTGCGGCATTGCAAGAAGGTCCGCTTGCTCGAATGCTTGAAGAATGCGGAGTAGCATATCGGTGTGATGTGCGTGGGCCGGTTGAGCAGCTCTCCAGTACGCTTCATTTGGCGATTTATCGGATCGTGGGCGAGGCGGTTGCAGGCTGGTGTGAATATAAGGATCTGCGTGAGATTGAATTGCGCCTACGTGCGGGAACTAGCGAGGGACGGAGGTGGGTCGTTCTGTCTTTGGTTGGGCTGAATTATTCATCCAGCGACAATCAAGTGCGTTGGGAAGAATTATTGCCGCGAGTCGAGCGTATTAGCAGCGGTCTGGGCTTGAGTGCGGTAAGGGATCGTGCTGCAACCTATGAGGGTTTTTGCCGGGAAAAGAGCTCGCACGGGTGGCGACGCCTGGCTGTCCTGATGTTGGACCCAATGGAGCCCGGCGAGAATTGATATCGCCCGCCGGGTCAAGCCATGTAGGCCGCTCTCGTCTGAGTCCGCGATGGAGCTCAGACGAGTTGTGGCGCTAAGCGGGGTCAGGCAGCGCTAGGCTCGACGATGTTCTTGCTGGCGCATTCGATCGGGTCGCAGTAAGGGGTGGTCTTGGTGACTACTGCGACGGTCTGGTCAGCACTGGGTGCGACGATATTCTTGCTGGCGCATTCGATCGGGTCGCAGTAAGGGGTGGTCTTGGTGACTACTGCGACGGTCTGGTCAGCACTGGGTGCGACGATATTCTTGCTGGCGCATTCGATCGGGTCGCAGTAAGGGGTGGTCTTGGTGACTACTGCGACGGTCTGGTCAGCATTGGGTGCGACGATGTTCTTGCTGGCGCACTCGATCGGGTCGCAGTAAGGGGTGGTCTTGGTGACTACGGCGACGGTCTGGTCAGCATTGGGTGCGACGATGTTCTTGCTGGCGCACTCGATCGGGTCGCAGTAAGGGGTGGTCTTGGTGACTACGGCGACGGTCTGGTCAGCACTGGGTGCGACGATGTTCTTGCTGGCGCACTCGATCGGGTCGCAGTAAGGCGTGGTGGCGACCACGGCGACGACTTGGTCAGCGCTGGAATTAACGATGTTCTTGCTGGCGCACTCAATCGGATCGCAATAAGGCGGTGTGGTCATTGCCAGAACCGGAGTCGTATGGTCCTTATTAGCGGCCTGGATCTCAGTCTTGCCATTGAACGATGTTGCTGTCATGGCCTTGGGCTGGAGAGTATTTGCTCGGGCTGAGGACTGGTCAATCGGCCGGGTAGTGAAGTGGCCGTTTTGCGTGCCGACCGCGCCCAGAATGTTTCCGTTGATATCGTTCACCTGGATGTATTTGATTCCATCACGGGTGAATACATAGGCGTGAAAGTTCGGGTTGGTGCTGACGTCGGCAGTATTTGGCTGTGACTGGCCGAGACCGTCGGGCGCGGGCTGAACGGCATAGGCTGCGCCGGTGAGTACGACCATCAGGCCTGCGAACAACGAAACACGCTGAAGAATGGCGTTCATGATAAATCCCCTTATTCGATAGTGATGTGGCGCCCGAAAAGGTGGGCAGCCGGAGCGTAACACTGTCAGAAAGTCAAGAGTTGTGACTGTGATACAGCTGGCAATCGGGGATACGGGGGGATTTACTGAGGTTATCGGGCGGAATTTGCCGATGCTGCGGGGCTGATCGGGCATTGTGGATCAGGTGCGCGCGATACCCGTTTCAGGTCGTGGGGACTGGTGAGTGAGCTCTATCCGGTGCCGTGTGGGCGCATGCGGCCGATGCATTCATGGGCATTGCGCCGATGAAATCAGTCGATTGTCGGGTAGCGATGACGGCGGCCGGTGCGGCGCCTTGCGCATATCCGCTGGGCGAGTGCCAGTTATGTCCTGTCCGCGTTATGTCCTGAAATAGCTGCGATACCAGTCCACGAAGCGGGCTACGCCTTGTTCGATTGACGTGTCGGGTGCGTAGCCGACTTCGCGGCGCAGTGCTGATGCATCTGCCCAGGTATCCGCGACGTCGCCCGGTTGCATCGGAAGCAGGCGCTTTTCGACGGTGCGACCAAGGTGCTCTTCCAGCAGCTCGATGAAGCGCATCAGTTGAACGGGCTGGTCGTTGCCGATGTTGTAGACGCGGTATGGGGCGCTGGATGTGCCGGGATTCGGTGCATCTGCGCGGTAGGCCGGATCAGGCTGGGCGGGGTGGTCCAGCGTGCGGATCACACCTTCGACGATGTCGTCGACATAAGTGAAGTCGCGGCTGTGATGACCGTAGTTGAAAACGTCGATCGGTTCGCCGCGGCTGATACGGTCGGCAAACAGCATCGGAGACATGTCTGGTCGGCCCCATGGGCCGTAGACGGTGAAGAAGCGCAGCCCGGTGGTGGGCAGGTTGTAGAGATGGCTGTAGCTGTGGGCCATCAGTTCGTTGGCTTTTTTGGTGGCTGCATACAGGCTCACCGGGTGATCGACCGCATCTTCGACAGCAAACGGCAGCTTGCGGTTGGCACCGTATACGGAACTGGATGAAGCGTAGACGAGGTGTTCGATTTCGTCGTGTCGACAGGCTTCGAGAATGTTGCCGAAACCCATCAGGTTGCTCTGCATATAAGCCTGGGGGTTCTTGAGCGAGTAACGCACTCCGGCCTGGGCGGCCAGGTTCACTACCCGCCGGGGCTTGAAGGTGGCGAAAGCTCTATTGATCGCCGCGCTGTCTGCCAGGTCGGTGCGCAGGTGGGTGTAGCCGGGGTGATCGGCAAAACGCGCCAGCCGTGCTTCTTTCAGTCTCGGGTCGTAGTAGTCGTTGTGGTTGTCGATGCCGAAGACCTCGTCACCTCGCGCGAGCAGGCGCTCGGCAAGCGCGGCGCCGATGAAGCCGGCGGTGCCGGTGACGAGGATACGCATGGATCTGTTCCGGTTGAGCGAGGAAGGGCGATTCTAGCGGCACGAGTTTGGCCGCACCTGTCGAAACGGCCCGGCCGCGAGCATGGGCATCTCTGGATGGTGGTCTGGATGACTTGCTGAGCGGTGGCGAAATGGCCTCGCGAGGGTGTCGCAAGGGCTATTGCAACGCCCATGAATTTGAGCTAACGAGCCTGTCCGGCTATACTGCTGCGACTCATTCTTCCAAACCTGGGCCGGCATGCAGGTCATGCCCTCGACCCTGGCGTCCTTTTGCCCAGCGTTTGTCCGTGGCGTTTCTGTTGAAGCGAAGCCACGCGGTCCCGCATTGCAATGCGGTGTCCCCATCCAGGCAAAGGAGCCATGCAGAAAATCAAGGTCGAACACCTCACCAAGGTTTTTGGGCCACACCCGGAGCAGGCATTGCGCATGCTCGACGAAGGCGTGGACAACGCGGGCATCCGCAAGACGGGGCATGCTGTCGGCATCGCCGATGTGTCATTCGACGTGGAGGAGGGCGAGCTGCTGGTGATCATGGGGCTCAGTGGCAGCGGCAAGTCCACCCTGCTGCGTTGCCTGAACCGGCTCAACACGCCGAGCCGCGGAAGCATCATTGTCGATGGCGAAGACATCACGCGTTACGACAACGAGCAACTGCTCGAGTTCCGCCGGCGCAAGATCAGCATGGTGTTCCAGCATTTCGCGCTGTTTCCACATCGTAGCGTGGCGGACAACGCGGGCTATGGACTCGAGGTGCAAGGTGTTGAAGCGGGCGAACGACGCGCGCGCGCCGTCGAGGCGCTGGAGCTGGTCGGCCTGAAGGGGTGGGAAGATGCACGTCCCAACCAGCTAAGTGGCGGCATGCAGCAACGTGTGGGCTTGGCGCGGGCGCTGGCGGTGAAGTCCGATATCCTGCTGATGGATGAGGCATTCAGCGCGCTCGATCCGTTGATCCGGCGCGACATGCAGCAGGAGCTTGCCTCGCTGCAGCGGCGCATGAAGAAGACCATTGTCTTCATCACGCACGACCTGGATGAAGCCCTGCAGATCGGCGATCGCATCGTGCTTATGAAGGACGGTCGCGTGGTGCAGATCGGTGCTCCCGAAGAGATTCTCAATCATCCGGCGAATGCCTACGTCGAGCGCTTCGTGGAGAACGTCGACATGTCGCGCGTGCTGACCGCACAGTCGGTGATGGGGCGTGCGCGTGAACTGGCACACCCGCAGGATGGACCGCGTACGGTCCTGCGCAAGATGACCGAAAGCAGCGACACCAGCGTATTGGTGGTCGAGCGCGATCACACCTTGCTGGGCGCGGTGACGCTGGACGCGTTGGACGCGGCGGTGCGTGAGGGACGCAAGGACATCGGTGATCTGATCCAGCGTGACTCGCCATCGGTCGGCCCGGAGACGCCGCTGACCGACATCATCAACCTCATGGCCGAATGGCCGTATCGCCTGCCGGTGGTGGATGGGCAGCGCAAGCTGCTGGGTGTGGTGACCCGGCCGCGCGTAATCAACGCGCTGGCGCAAAGCCGTGCGCATGATTCTGCTGTCGAGCCGGCGGAAAGGAGTGTGGGCGCATGAACTTCACTATTCCGAAATTGCCGCTGGCGCATGGCATCGACATCGCACTCGATTGGCTCACCGTGCATATCGCCTTCATCACCAAGGCGTTCAGTCATGTGATCTCGATCCTGATTGACGCCCTGGTCCATGCCTTGCTGTGGCTGCCGCCGTGGCTCTTGATCGTCGTGGTCGCCCTGTTGGCGTGGCGTGTGTCGGGCTGGAAGGTCGCGCTAGGCAGTCTGCTGGGCCTGTTGTTGTTGTGGAACCTGCGGTTGTGGCCGGCCACGGTGGAAACGTTCACCCTGGTGCTGATCTCCACGCTGATCGCGGTGGCGATCGGTCTTCCGCTGGGTATTGCTGCCGCGTTGAGCACGCGTACATCCCGCGTGGTGATGCCCGTGCTGGATTTCATGCAGACCATGCCGGCGTTCGTGTACCTGATACCGGCGATTCCGTTCTTCGGTCTCGGAGCGGTGTCGGCCAGCGTGGCGACGGTGATCTTCGCCACTCCACCGACCATCCGGCTTACGGCGCTGGGTATCCGGCAGGTGCCGAAGGATCTGATCGAAGCGGCCGATGCGTTCGGTTCGACCCGGCGGCAGAAGCTGTTCAAGGTGCAGCTGCCGATGGCCGTGCCGACCATCATGGCCGGCGTCAACCAGACCATCATGCTGTCGCTGTCGATGGTGGTGATCGCTGCGATGATCGGTGCCGGCGGCCTTGGCGGCGTCGTCTGGCGCGCGATCCAACGGCTTGAGCCGGGTCAGGGCTTCGAGGCCGGCATCGCCATCGTCATTCTCGCCATGATCCTCGACCGGATCACCCAACGTATCGGGCGCAGCCCGTCCGCCAAGGAGGCTGGCCGCTAAACGGTCAAGCCTCGATCCCGTCAGCGATCACGGTTGCCGCCTGGTACCCGGGACGCAGCGGGCCTTCGCGGCATGAGCGGTTTCTAGCGGTTGGTCGTCCGATCCGCGATGTCATCGCGGAACCGTCAAAGGAGATATCCAATGGGAATTCACAAGAATCGTCTGCGCGCGGCCGTTGTCGGCGTGCTTGCGGCCGCGACGCTGGCCGCATGCTCGTCGGGCCAGAACGCATCGTCGAGCCAGGGTTCGACACCTGAGGCCGGGCACGCGTCCAAGACGGTCAAGCTGGTTTATGTCGAGTGGTCCAGTTGTACCGCTGCAACCCACGTGGTGCAGGCTGCACTCGAACAGCAGGGTTACAAGGTCGATGCCCTTTCGGTCAGCGGTGCGGCGATGTACTCGGCGATCGCCAATGGCGATGCCGATGCCACCGTCTGCGCGTGGCTGCCCAGCACACAGGCCAACTATTACGCGCGGACCAAGGACAAGCTGGACAATCTCGGTCCGAACATGGCCGGTACGAAGATCGGTCTGGTCGTGCCTGACTACGTCAGCATCGACTCCATCGACCAGCTTGCGGCCAACGCCGACAAGTTCCAGGACCAGATCATCGGCATCGACCCCGGCGCGGGCGAGATGGGCATCACGCAGAAAGCCATTGCTGATTACAAGCTTCCGCTGAAGCTGGTCGATGGCAGTGGTGCGACCATGACGGCGGCGCTCAAGAACGCCATCGACAACCATCAGTGGATCGTGGTGACCGGTTGGACCCCGCACTGGATGTGGGCTCGCTGGAAGCTGAAATATCTGGCTGATCCGCAGGGTGTGTTCGGTCATACCGAGAACATCGACACGCTGGCACGCAAGGGGCTGAAGAAGGACATGCCGGGTGCGTGGCGCATCCTCGACGGGTTCCACTGGACCCCCGCGGAGATGCAGCAGGTGATGGCCGCGAACCAGAAGGAAGGCGCCGACCCGGCAGCCAATGCCGGGCAGTGGGTCAAGGCGCATCCGCAGCAGGTTGCTGCCTGGGTGGCGGATACGCCCGCCCCGTAAATCTGCCCGGCCCACACGGGCCGGGTTTTGATCGCGTCACTCCCGCTGTCCGCCAGGGACGGCGCGGGTGGTCGCGTGCCGAAAGCAGGTGCGCGACGTGACGACGCTTTCGTATTGCATGTTTCAGAGAGGGATAGACCGATGAACTTCAAACCGTTGGCATGCGCCGTCGCCATTGGGCTCGGCGTGTGCATGGCTGCACCATCGCAAGCGGCACAGGACACGGCCGGCAAGGGTGACCAGACGGCACGCATGGCCGCCATGCAGGCGCAGATCGACACCCTGCAGCGCGAACTCAATGCCATGAAGCAGCATCAGGCCGAGCAGGACAAGGTCACCGCCAAGGCGGTGGCCACCTCGACCGAGGCCACCCAGGTCGCGGCATCCGCCAAGGCCGATGCCGACACCGCCAAGGCAGGTAGCAACAAGGCCTCGAAGGAAGGCATCAAACTGGGTGGCGCCGTGCGCTTCCAGTACAGCCGGGAGGGTTACAACAAGGGCAATCGTCGTCGTCGTGGCGATATGGACTTCGACATCTTCCGGCTCGACCTGAATGGTTCGATCGGTCATGTGCTGCTGTCCGCACAGTACCGCTGGTTCCAGTACATGAGCGCCATCCAGCATGCCTGGGTCGGTTACAAGTTCACGCCCAGGGACGAAGGACAACTGGGCATCACGCGTGTGCCGTTCGGCAACCAGCCGTACGACTCGCACAGCTACTTCTTCAGTTCCAACTATTACCTTGGGCTGGAAGACAGCTACCAGATGGGTGCGCTGTACGTGCACAAGGGCGACCCGTGGAATGTGCAGATCGGCTTCTTCAAGAACGACTCGATGGGCGGTGTCGACGGCTACGTCAGCAACCGGGCCGACAGCTACACCTATAACGTGGTGGGCTGGCGCGGTGCTGGCGAGGGCACGTACGCCGATCCGCAACATCCGATCGGCGTGGCCAATACCGGTGCCGCGCGGGTTGCCTATACCTTCCACCCGGCGCAGGGCGGTTCGGTCGAAGTCGGTGCGTCGGCATTGAACGGCAGCCTGGAAAACAGCATCCGGCAGGTCGGTCACTACGACGCCGAGGCGCTGCATACGAACGCGAACTTCGGTCGCTGGAACCTGCAACTGGAGGCCGCCCGCTACGCCTATCACGTGAACGGCGGCGCCACACGCCTGGCGGTAGGGGCCTATGCGTTCTACGACTCCATTGCCGCGCGGGCACATACGTATACCGGCAACATCGCCTACAAGCTTCCGGTTTCGTGGGGACCCGTCACCGCGCTGACGTTCTACAACGACTACTCGCTGGTGAACCGCAAGTCGGGCGGGCTTCCGAATACCTGGATGAACGTCACTGGCGTGTCGGTGGCCGCAGGTGGGCTGTTCACCTATTTCGACTTCGTCACGGCGCGCAACCAGCCGTTCATTGGCGGCAGCATGGCGGGTGACGGCAAGATGGAGCACCGCATCAACATCAACTTCGGTTATTACTTCTGAAGTGACTGCCAGCCCGGCCGGTGGCGTTGACAGCCCGTCCCGGCCGGGCTAGCTTTCTGCCTTTGCGATACATGAGCGAAGGTGGCCCGCAGTTGCCTGCCGGCCGAGTGTGCGACATGGAAACTAGCCGACTCCATTTTTGATGCCGTGCGCAAGGCCTGAGCTTGTCGAAGGGCGCCGCGCGCCCTTTTTTGTGGCCGTCTCCCGGCCTTTTTCCAAGGTTTAGACCGCCCTTTCGGGCGGTGCAGCAGGCAGAATCAACATGATCGAGATCACGCTACCCGACGGCAGCAAGCGGCCGTTCGACCATCCCGTCTCCGTGCAGGACGTGGCCGCTTCCATTGGTGCGGGCCTGGCCAAGGCCACGCTGGCCGGCAAGGTCGACGGCCTGCTGGTGGACGCCAGCTTTCCCATCGACCACGACGCCAGCCTCGAGATCGTCACCGAAAAGAGTCCCGATGCGCTGGAGATCCTGCGCCACTCCACCGCGCATCTGCTGGCGCAGGCGGTGCAGCGCCTGTATCCGGGCGCGCAGGTCACCATCGGCCCGGTGATCGAGAACGGCTTCTACTACGACTTCGCCTACGAACGCCCCTTCACGCCCGATGATCTGGAGAAGATCGAGGCGGAGATGCACAAGATCGTGAAGGAAGCCCTGCCGGTGACGCGCAGCGTCAAGTCGCGCGACGACGCGGTGGCTTTCTTCCGTGGACTGGGCGAGTCGTACAAGGCCGAGATCATCGAGTCGATTCCGGCCAACGAGGCGCTGTCGCTGTATACGCAGGGCGAGTTCACCGACCTGTGTCGTGGCCCGCACGTGCCCAACACCGGCAAGCTGCGCGCCTTCAAGCTGATGAAGGTGGCTGGCGCCTACTGGCGTGGCGACAGCAACAACGCCATGCTGACCCGCATCTACGGCACCGCCTGGCTCAACGACAAGGACCTCAAGGCCTACCTGCACCAGCTGGAAGAAGCGGAAAAGCGCGACCACCGCAAGATCGGCAAGGCGCTGGACCTGTTCCACCAGCAGGAAGAAGGCCCGGGCATGGTGTTCTGGCACCCGCGCGGCTGGGCGATCTGGCAGCAGGTCGAGCAGTACATGCGCAACGTGTACAAGAAGAGCGGCTACCAGGAAGTGCGTTGCCCGCAGGTCCTGGACGTCTCGCTGTGGAAGAAGTCCGGCCACTGGGACAACTACGCCGAGAACATGTTCTTCACCGAGTCCGAAAAGCGCACCTACGCGCTGAAGCCGATGAACTGCCCCGGCCATGTGCAGATCTTCAATGCCGGCCTGCACAGCTATCGCGACTTGCCGATCCGCTACGGCGAATTCGGTGGCTGTCACCGCAACGAACCCTCCGGGGCGCTGCACGGCATCATGCGCGTGCGTGCGTTCACCCAGGACGACGGCCACGTGTTCTGCACCCCTGAGCAGATCGAGCCGGAGGTCACCGCGTTCCATCGCCAGGCGATGCAGGTCTACGGCGATTTCGGTTTCGACAACATCGCCCTGAAGATCGCCCTACGCCCGGACAAGCGGATCGGTTCCGACGCGGTCTGGGACAAGGCCGAGGAGGCGCTGCGCGCCGCGCTGCGTTCGGCCGGGGTCGAATGGGAAGAGCTGCCGGGCGAGGGCGCGTTCTACGGTCCGAAGATCGAGTACCACATGAAGGATTCGATCGGGCGGGCCTGGCAGGTCGGCACCATGCAGGTGGATTTCATGATGCCCGAGCGCCTGGGCGCCGAGTATGTGGACGAGCACAGCCAGCGCCAGCATCCGGTGATGCTGCACCGGGCCATCGTGGGCTCGATGGAGCGCTTCATCGGCATCCTGATCGAACACCACGCGGGCAACCTGCCGGCCTGGCTGGCGCCGGTGCAAGCGGTGGTGCTCAATATCACCGATGCGCAGTCCGCGTATGCCGCCGAAGTGGCGCAAGCCCTTGTCGACAAAGGCTTCCGGGTCGAGGCTGATTTGCGCAACGAAAAGGTCGGCTATAAAATCCGCGAACATACGTTGCAGAAGGTTCCATACCAGCTCGTGGTCGGTGACCGCGAGAGGGATGCTGGGGCCGTTTCTGTGCGTACCCGTACCGGCGAAGACCTGGGCAGCATGCCGCTGGCCGCCTTCGTGGAACGGCTGGAGACCGAGACGCGGCGCTGAGAAGCCCGTCCGGTCGTCATCAACTTCTTCTGGAGGATAGTGGTATCGCCACCACCGACAACAAGGGCAACCGCCGCAACCATGAAATCCGCGTCCCGCGCGTACGCGTGATCGGCCCGGATTCCGAGCAGCTCGGCATTCTTTCGCGCGACGACGCGCTGCGGGCTGCCGAGGAAGCCGGTCTCGACCTAGTCGAGATCCAGCCGAACGGCGATCCGCCGGTCTGCCGCATCATGGACTATGGCAAGTACAAGTTCGAAGCCCAGAAGAAGGCCCAGGCCGCCAAGAAGAAGCAGAAGCAGGTCGAGATCAAGGAAGTGAAGTTCCGTCCGGTCACGGACGTGGGCGACTACCAGATCAAGCTGCGCAACATGCTTCGCTTCCTCGAAGAGGGCGACAAGGTCAAGGTCACCATCCGCTTCCGCGGTCGCGAAATGTCCCACCAGGACCTCGGCCAGGCCCTGGCCAAGCGGATCCAGGAGGACGTGGGCGAGAACGGCCAGGTGGAGTCCTTCCCCCGGCTGGAAGGGCGCCAGATGGTCATGATGATCGGCCCCAAGAAAAAGCAGTAAGGCGAACGGCGGCCCTCGGGTCGCCGTTTTGCATGGCGCGCCGGGCCGGTTCCGCCTAGGCGGGCCTGCCGGCGAGGCAGCCCGGTCAAGGGGCTAGCCTTGGCGGCCATTTCTCCGTAGAATTGCTGGTTCGACCCGCCAGGATGGGTCGTGAACCGATCATGGCAGGAAGGAAAGCGTGGCCCAGGCCGCCGCCAGATCAGTCAGAAACCAGGATACGGAGCATTTCCATGCCCAAGATCAAGACCAACCGGGCGGCGGCGAAGCGTTTTCGCAAGACCGCGTCGGGCAAGTTCAAGGCAGGCCACGCCTTCAAGTCGCACATTCTGACCAAGAAGTCGACCAAGCGTAAGCGCAACCTGCGCGCCACCAACCACGTGAAGGCATGCGACACCAAGGGTGTGGCCCGCATGCTGCCGTACGTCTAAGGCGAGGAGGAAAACACCATGGCTCGTGTAAAGCGTGGCGTCACCG
Source organism: Dyella sp. A6 (assembly GCF_036320485.1). Taxonomy (NCBI): domain Bacteria; kingdom Pseudomonadati; phylum Pseudomonadota; class Gammaproteobacteria; order Lysobacterales; family Rhodanobacteraceae; genus Dyella; species Dyella aluminiiresistens. The sequence goes on along the minus strand of NZ_CP132911.1, from coordinate 2,658,925 downwards.
CCCGTCGTCGTCACAAGAAGATCATCGGCCGCGCGAAGGGTTACTACAACGCCCGTCGCAAGGTCTTCCGCGTAGCGAACCAGGCCGTCATCAAGGCCGGTCAGTACGCCTATATCGGCCGCAAGCAGAAGAAGCGCCAGTTCCGCGCCCTGTGGATCCAGCGCATCAACGCTGCAGCACGTCAGTTCGGCCTGTCCTACAGCCGCCTGATCAACGGCCTGAACAAGGCCGGCATCGTGGTGGACCGCAAGGTGCTTGCGGACATCGCCGTGCACGACATCAAGGCGTTTGGCGCCATCGCGGAAAAGGCGAAGGCCAGCCTGGCCGCTTGATCGTCGTTCACTGACGATATGATGTGAATCAAGCGGGGAGAAGGCCAGCGCCTTCTCCCCGTTTTTATTTGGCATTTCATTGGGCAGGTTTTATTGGGCCAGGCGCATCCGGCGTCCGTATTTCCGGCCGTCCGATTCGGACGTGGCGTCGGCGCAATAGCCGCCTTGCATACCGGTTCCCTCTCCAGCGGGACGAGGGGTAAGAAGCGAGAATCGCACGATGGACGATCTGGAAACCCGCGCCGCAGACGCGCAGGCTGAAATCGACGGGGCGGAGACGCTCGACGCGCTGGAGGCACTGCGCGTCGGTCTGCTCGGCAAGAGCGGCATCGTTACCGCCGCGCTGAAGGCACTGGGTGCACTGGCGCCGGACGAGCGCAAGGCGCGCGGCGCGGAAGTGAACCAGGTCAAGCAGCGCCTGGCCGACGCGCTCGCCGTCCGCAAGCATGTGCTGGAGCAGGCCGAGCTCGATCGACGGCTGGCCTCCGAGACCATCGATATCACCCTGCCGGGGCGCGACGGCGAACGCGGCGGCATCCACCCGGTCACCCGCGCCCTGGAACGCATCGCGTCGATCTTCGCGCGGCTGGGTTACCAGCGTGCCGACGGTCCGGAGATCGAGGACGACTGGCACAACTTCGAGGCGCTGAACTTTCCGCCGCACCACCCGGCGCGCGCCATGCACGACACGTTCTACTTCGGCGACGGGCGCCTGCTGCGCACGCATACCTCGCCGGTGCAGATCCGCTCGATGGCCGGTCGGCAGCCGCCGATCCGTATCATTGCGCCGGGCAAGGTCTATCGCAGCGACTCGGATCAGACCCATTCGCCGATGTTCCACCAGATCGAGGGTCTGCTGGTCGACGAGACCTCCAGCTTCGCCGATCTCAAGGGCACCCTGGCCGAATTCATCCGGGCATTCTTCGAGCGCGATTTCGAAATGCGCTTCCGTCCCAGTTACTTTCCCTTCACCGAACCCTCGGCTGAGGTGGACATCCGCTGGGAGACGAAGGACGGCGAGTCCCGCTGGCTGGAGGTGCTCGGCTGCGGCATGGTGCATCCCAATGTGCTGAAGAACTGCGGCATCGACCCGGAGCGCTATACCGGCTTCGCCTTCGGCCTGGGCGTGGAACGCTTCGCCATGCTGCGCTATGGCGTCTCGGACCTGCGCGCGTTCTTCGAGAACGACCTGCGCTTCCTCAAGCAGTTCGCGTAAACCGGCTAGGGCATACACGATGAAATTTTCCGAAAACTGGTTGCGCGAGCTGGTCGACATCACTGCCAGCCGCGCCGAGCTGGCCCACGCCCTGACCATGGCCGGGCTGGAAGTGGAAGAACTGACCCCGCTGGGCGAACAGCTCGACGGCGTGGTAGTGGCGATGATCGTCGCTGCCGAGAAGCATCCACAGGCCGATCGCCTGCAGGTCTGCAAGGTGGATGCAGGGCAGGGCGAGCCGCTGCAGATCGTGTGCGGCGCGCCGAATGCACGCGTCGGCATCAAGGTGCCGTTGGCGATGGTCGGTGCCAGCCTGCCGGGCGGTATTGCGATCAAGGCCGCCAAGCTGCGTGGCGTGGAGTCGTCGGGCATGCTGTGCTCGGCGAAGGAGCTGGGCATCGACAACGATGCGTCCGGTCTGCTGGAGCTGCCGCACGATGCGCCGGTCGGCCAATCGCTGGCCACCTACCTGGGGTTGCCCGATGCCAGCATCGAACTGAAGCTCACGCCGAACCGGCCCGACTGCCTGGGTCTACATGGCCTGGCCCACGACGTGGCAGCCCTGTTCGGCAGCCGGGTTAAGGCTGCCGAACAGGGCGCGGCATCGGTCACCGGTACGGCGCGGCGCGGCATCCGCCTCGAGGCCGGCAAGGATGCGCCGCGCTACCTGGGCCGTGTCGTGGAAGGTATCGACGCGACGGCACCGACGCCGCTGTGGCTGGCCGAACGGCTGCGTCGTGCCGGACTGCGCCCGATCAGTGCCGTGGTCGACGTCACCAACTACGTCATGCTGGAACTGGGGCAGCCACTGCATGCCTTCGACAACGATGCACTGCAGGGCGATATCGTGGTGCGCCATGCGCGCGCAGGCGAGTCGTTGAAGCTGCTTGATGGCAGCGAGGCTGCGCTTGACCAGGGCTTCCTGTTGATCGCCGACGACAGCAAGGCCCTGGCGGTGGCCGGCGTGATGGGCGGATTCGATTCGCGTGTCACCGATGCCACGCACAATGTCTTCCTGGAGGCGGCACATTTCGCGCCGGCCGCGATCATGGGGCGTGCGCGCAAGCTAGGCCTGCATACCGATGCTTCGCACCGCTTCGAGCGCGGGGTCGATCCCGCGTTGCCGCAGCGCGCGCTGGAGCGTGCCACCGAGCTGCTGCTGGCGATCGCTGGCGGCAAGGCCGGTCCCGTGCTGGTTGCCGAGAACCCGGCCGACCTGCCGCGGCCGGTGGCTGTGCCGTTGCGCCGCGCACGCCTGCGTCGCGTGCTGGGCGTGGACGTTGCCGATGCCGAAGTCGAGCGCATCTTCACCGCGCTGGGCATGCAGGTGACGGCGGCCACCGAGGGCTGGCAGGTGATCGCCCCGAGCAGCCGTTTCGACATCGAGCGCGAAGAGGACCTGATCGAGGAAGTGGCGCGTATTTTCGGTTATGACCGGATTCCGACTGCGACTCCGGACGGTGCCCTGGCCCTGGCGATCGAACCGGAGGCGCGCATCGGCGAGCTGGCGTTGCGCGAACAGCTTGCCGCGCGTGGCTATTACGAGGCGGTGAATCTGTCCTTTGTCGCGCCCGAACTGCTGGGGCGCTGGGGGCTGGACGGGCAGGGCGTGCCGCTGGCCAATCCGCTGTCGGCCGATCTGGCGGTGATGCGCCCCTCGCTGCTGCCGGGCCTGATCGAGGCCCTGCGCCGCAACCGCGCGCGTCAGCAGGAACGGGTCCGCCTGTTCGAGGTGGCGCGGGTGTTCGCGGCCGGCGATCCGCCGCTGGAAACGCCCAGTCTGGCCATCGCCGCCTGTGGCTCCGCCCGTACCGAACAGTGGGGCGAACCCGCCCGTGCGCTGGACTTCTACGACCTCAAGGGTGACCTGGACGCGCTGATCGCCTGGGGCGGCGAGCCGCACAGCTGGCGCCTCGAAGCCGACGACCTGCCCGGCTGGCTGCATCCGGGGCGCGGGGCGCGGATCGTGCGCGACGATGTGACCGTGGGCTACCTGGGCGCATTGCATCCACAGTTGGCCAAGTCGCTCGACCTCGGGCCTGATGCCCATGTGCTCGAAGTGGCGCTGGAGCCGCTGCTGGCCCGTCGCCTGCCGCAGGCGCAGGCGGTGCCGCGTTTCCCCTCGGTCCGCCGCGATATCGCGGTGGAAGTGCCCGAACAGATGAGCTGGTCACGGATCGAGGGGGCGGTTCGCAGCACCCTTGGCGATGTGCTCAAGGAACTCTGCCTGTTCGATCGCTACAGCGGCAAGGGCGTCGAAAACGGGCGCAAGAGTCTCGCTATGGGCTTGATTTTGCAGGACGCATCACGCACGCTTACCGACGAAGACGCGGACCGGTTCGTGCGTGACGCGGTCACGGCGTTGGAGAAGACATGCATGGCACGATTGCGAGGATAAGATGGCGCTGACCAAGGCGGAGATGGCCGAGCGCCTGTTTCTAGAGGTGGGCCTCAACAAGCGGGAAGCCAAGGAATTCGTAGACGCTTATTTCGAAGTGGTGCGCGAAGCCTTGGAACGGGGGGAGCAGGTGAAGCTGTCGGGCTTCGGCAATTTCGACCTGCGCGAGAAAAACCAGCGTCCCGGGCGTAATCCCAAGACCGGCGAAGAGATTCCGATCTCCGCCCGTCGAGTGGTGACGTTCCGACCCGGGCAAAAACTCAAGGTGCGAGTCGAGAGCTATGCTGGACCAAGGGAATAACACCGAACTGCCAGCCATTCCGGCGAAGCGCTACTTCACCATCGGTGAGGTCAGCGAGCTTTGCGGGGTCAAGCCGCATGTCCTGCGCTACTGGGAACAGGAATTCCCCGCGCTGAACCCGGTCAAGCGTCGCGGCAACCGCCGGTATTACCAGCGCCATGATGTGCTGATGATCCGCCAGATCCGCTCGCTGCTGTACGACGAAGGTTTCACCATCACCGGTGCCCGCGCGCGGCTGGAAGGCCCGCAGGCCCGCATGGAGGCGAGCATGTCGCATCAGATCGTGCGCCAGGTACGGATGGAGCTCGAGGAAGTGCTGAGCCTGCTGAAGCGCTGAGTCTTCCGCAGGAGTTGTTCGAGCTGCTAGACTTGCCAGCTCACTGTTTCGTCGGGGCGTAGCGCAGCCTGGTAGCGCATTTGCCTGGGGGGCAAAGGGTCGTCGGTTCGAATCCGGCCGCCCCGACCAATCAGCTGGGAAACATGAAAACGGCGCCCTGCGGCGCCGTTTTTGTTTTTTGTCGTGGCGCCGGGTAGGGCGTCAGGCGGCCTTGGCCTGGGCTGTATCGTCGTTGACTTTGAAGAAGGCGACGCTTTCGACCAGTGCGCTGGCGCGGACCTGCACGGCGTCAGCCGCCGCTGCGGCCTGTTCGACCAGGGCGGCATTGCTCTGGGTGACTTCGTCCATCTGGCTGATGGCGCGATTCACCTGCTGGATACCTGAAGCCTGTTCCTGGCTTTGCGAGGAGATCGACCCGACGGTGCCGGCCACTTCGCCGACACTGTCCAGCAGTTTGCCGACCATCGATTCGGCATGGCCGAGCATGCGTGTCCCGCCGTCGATGATGGTGACCGATTCCTCGATCAGGGCCTTGATCTCGTCGGAGGCCGAACGCGAGCTGCGCGCAAGCGCCTGCACCTCGGACGCGACCACGTTGAAGCCCTTGCCGGCCTCGCCGGCCCGGGCGGCCTCGACCGCGGCGTTCAGTGCCAGGATGTGGGTCTGGCTGGCGATACGCGCCATGGTCTCGGTGATCTCGTTGATGCGGCTGGATACGCCCTGCACCTGCGACATGGCGTCCACGGCCTCGCTCATCGCCATGCCGCTCTGGCGCGCCACGTCCGATGCCGAAGTGGCGAGCCGGCTCGCTTCATGCGCACGTGTGGCATTGGCGTTGACGCTGCCGGTGAATTCCTGCATCGATGCGGTGGTTTCCTCGAGCGCCGCGGCCTGCTCGCTGGTGCGGGCGGAGAGGTCCTGGTTGCCGCTGGCGATCTGGCGCGTGGAAAGGGAAATTTCCTGCGACCCCTTGCGGATCGAACCGACGACCCCGGACAACTGGCCGATCATGCTGTCGAGGGCTTCCAGCAACTGGCCGGTCTCGTCGCGACTGTCTGCCTGTATCCGCGTCCGCAGGTCGCCTCCGGCCACGGCCCTGGCGACTTTGACGGCACGTCCGATCGGTGCCGTGATGCTGTAGGCCAGCAGCCAGATCAGCAGACTGCAGGCGATCAGCGCGCAGAGCGCCACCGCGACCAGCAGCGTCGAGGCGCTGCGATAGGCCTGCTGGCTCTGCAGGTCGATCTGGTGGATCGTTCTGGCGGCCTGCTTCTTCATACCCGCGACGAGTGCATCAATGGCGTCCGTTGGAGGACGGTCCATGCCCTTGACCAGGGAGTCCACGACGTGGACGCTGTCCGGTTTGTTCCGGTCGAAGTGCTGCAACGCGTCGTCGTAGCGCTTCTGCAGCACGGCGTGCGTGGCCAGTGCCGCGTCGACGCCCTTGGCGTCGAGGCCGAGTGCAAGCATCTGTTTCTTAAGCGATTCAAGGTCGGCGTCCACCGCCTTGCTGCGTCTCATGAAGTCGCCGTGATACTTGCCGAAGTCGGCCGGATTGGCGCCGCGTAGCAGGGTGTCTTTCCAGTTCTGTACCTGCTTCTTGAAGTCGACCTGTGCCAGGCGGGCCGTGTCGACCGCTTTGGCATAGGCGGCAGCGGTGCGCGCGGATACCTGCTGCAGGTTATGTGTGCGGGCAAGGCCCCGCCAGCCGCCGAGGGCAACCAGGGCGGTGGCCAGCAGCATGATCAGGCCGAGCAGGGCAAGCCGGAGACCGATACGAAGGTCACGAAAACGAAAACTCATGGGAAAACCGTGGGATACCGAATGTACAGCGGTATCGGCATCCCACGGGAATGACTTGAGCGGCGCCCTGGGGCAGGGCGCGCCAAAGGCTTCTGCGATCGGCCGGCGTCAGTACAGCACGCGGCTGCGCAGCGTGCCCGGAATCGCCGCCAGTTGTTCCTTCAGGGCGTTGGCCTGTACTTCGTCGGCGGCCACATCGATCACCACGTAGCCCACTTCCGCGTCGGTCTGCAGGAACTGCGCGTCGATATTCATGTTGCCGGCCGAGAACAGCTCGTTGATGCGCGACAGCACGCCCGGCACATTCTTGTGGATGTGCAGCAGGCGACGGCTGCGCGAGTGCTCCGGCAGCGATACCTCGGGGAAGTTCACCGCCGACAGGGTCGAGCCGTTGTCGCTGTAGCGCACCAGCTTGCTGGCCACTTCGATGCCGATGTTGTCCTGAGCTTCCAGCGTGCTGCCGCCGATATGCGGGGTAAGGATGACGTTGTCCAGCCCGACCAGCGCTGACACGAACGGATCGCCGTTGCCCTTGGGCTCGACCGGGAAAACATCGACCGCGGCGCCGGCCAGGTGCTCCGAGCGAAGCGCCGCGGCCAGTGCATCGATATCCACCACGCTGCCGCGCGAGGCGTTGATCAGCATCGCGCCCTTGCGCATCGCGGCGATTTCCTTCGCGCCGAACATCATCCGCGTGGACGGCGTTTCGGGCACGTGCAGGGTCACCACGTCGGCACGCTGCAGCAGGTCGTCGAGGCTGTCGGCCGGGCGGGCATTGCCCAGTGCCAGTTTGGTCTCGACATCGTGGTAGATCACCCGCATGCCCATGCTTTCGGCGAGCACACCCACCTGGGTGCCGATATGACCGTAGCCGATGATGCCGAGCACCTTGTCGCGTGCCTCGAAGCTGCCGACGGCCGACTTGCTCCAGCCGCCACGATGGCACTGCGCGCTCTTCTGCGGGATGCCACGCAGCAGCATGATGGCTTCGGCGATCACCAGTTCGGCCACGCTGCGGGTGTTCGAATAGGGGGCGTTGAACACCGGAATGCCCATCCGCTCGGCGGTGCCCAGCGCTACCTGGTTGGTGCCGATGCAGAAGCAGCCGATCGCGATCAGCCGTCGCGCGTGCTGCAGCACGTCGTCGGTGAGCTGGGTGCGCGAGCGCAGCCCCACGAAGTGCGCTTCGGCGATGCGCTCCTTCAGCAGGTCTTCAGGCAGCGACTTCTTGTGGTATTCGATCTGCGTGTAGCCGGCCCGCTCGAAGGTGTCCACGGCGGTCTGGCTCACGCCTTCCAGCAGCAGTACACGGATGTCTTGCTTGGGGAATGAGGTTTTCATGGCGGTCTCTGGGCGAGGAATACTCCCCACTATGCCAGAACTGCGGCGTTGCAGCACTGGACGTTTGGACATCCAAATGGCAGTCTCGTCATAACGTAGACGGAGTCACCATGAACCACCCCCTGGAGGATCTTTCCCGCCGCTTGCCCGGCTTGCGGTTGCTTGCGGATGCCGGCGATCTGGAGCATTACGGTCGAGACTGGACCCGGCGCTGGACCCCAGCGCCCTGCGCTGTGGCGCTGCCGGCCAGCATCGAGGAGGTGCAGGCCATCGTCCGCTGGGCGAACGAGCATGAGGTGGCCCTGGTGCCCTCGGGCGGCCGTACCGGTCTGTCCGGTGGGGCGGTGGCGGCACACGGTGAACTGGTGGTGAGCCTGGAGCGGATGAACCGCGTGCTTGGGTTCGATGCGGTCGACCGTACGCTGACCGTGCAGCCGGGCATCGCGCTGGAGGCCGTGCATGCCGCGGCACGCGAGCACGGCCTGATCTATCCGGTGGATTTCGCCGCGCGCGGCTCCTGTTCCATCGGCGGAAACATTGCCACCAATGCCGGCGGCATTCGGGTGATCCGCTATGGCAATACCCGCGAGTGGATCGCCGGTCTCAAGGTGGTGGCCGGCAATGGCGAGCTGCTCGAACTCAATCGCAGCCTGGTGAAGAACTCCAGCGGCTACGACTTCCGTCAGCTGATGGTCGGTTCCGAGGGCACTCTGGGCATCGTGGTCGAGGCCACCCTGAAGCTCACCGATCCGCCGCCGCCCTCGCAGGTGATGCTGCTGGCCCTGCCGGACATGGATGCGTTGATGCAGGTGTTCGCTGCGTTCCGCGCGAAACTGTCATTGCAGGCATTCGAATTCTTCACCGACGTGGCGCTCAGGCACGTGCTGGCGCATGGCGCGCAGCGTGCGATCGACGGCGACCACCCCTATTACGTGGTCACCGAGTTTGACGCACAGGACGAGGCGGCTACGGATCGCGCGCTTGATGTCTTCGGTCATTGCGTCGAGCAGGGCTGGGTCAGCGACGGGGTGATCGCGCAGAGCGAGGCCCAGGCCGCGGCGCTGTGGCGCCTGCGCGAGGGTATTACCGAAAGTCTGGCGCCGCATCGTCCCTACAAGAACGACGTGTCGGTGCGGATCGGCGCCGTGCCCGGTTTCCTGCACGCGATGCAGGCCTTGCTGGCGCGCGAATATCCGCAGATCGAGGTGGTCTGGTTCGGCCATATCGGCGACGGCAATCTGCACATCAACGTGCTCAAGCCGGAGGCCATGGCCGATGCGGAATTCATCACCCAGTGCGAGCACGTGACCAAGCTGCTGGCAGCGACCTTGCAGGAGCACGGCGGCAGCATTTCCGCCGAGCACGGCATCGGCCTGGTCAAGAAGCCCTATCTCGGCAGCACGCGCAGCGCAGCGGAAATCGCGTTGATGCGCGGCGTGCGCACGGTGTTCGATCCGAACGGCATCCTCAACCCGGGCAAGCTGTTCGCCGACGACTGAGCTCAGCAGCGTGCGTGATAACCTGCGCGGTCATAGCCACCCTGCAGAGGTTCCCACATGACCCAGGAACGCCGCACGCTGTACCCGGAAATCGAGCCGTTTGACCGGGGCATGCTGAAGGTCTCCGAGCTGCACACGCTCTACTACGAGCAGAGCGGAAACCCGCACGGCAAGCCGGTGGTGTTCCTGCATGGCGGCCCCGGTGGCGGCACCAATCCGAAGTGCCGGCGCTTCTTCGATCCGGCGGTCTACCGCATCGTGCTGTTCGACCAGCGCGGCTGTGGCCAGTCCACGCCGCATGCGGAGCTGCGCGACAACACCACCTGGGATCTGGTGGCCGACATCGAGCGCGTACGCCAGCACCTGGGCATCGACCGCTGGCAGGTATTCGGCGGTTCGTGGGGTTCCACCCTGGCTTTGGCCTACGCGCAGACGCACCCGGACCGGGTGACCGAACTGGTGCTGCGCGGCATCTTCATGTTGCGCCGCTTGGAGCTGGAATGGTTCTACCAGAAGGGCGCCGACGCGCTGTACCCGGATACCTGGGAAACCTTCCTTGCGGCGATTCCCGAAGTGGAGCACGGCGACCTGATGAGTGCCTACCACCGACGGCTGACCAGCGACGATCCGGCCGTGCGGGTGGCGGCGGCGCGCGCGTGGTCGGTGTGGGAGGGCTCGACCAGCTATCTCTATCAGGACCCGGCCAGCATCGGTTCGCATGACGAGGACGCCTTCGCGCTGGCGTTCGCGCGGATCGAGTGCCACTACTTCGTCCATGGTGGCTTTTTCGAGCACGACGACCAGTTGCTGCGCAACGTGGACCGTATCCGCCAGATTCCCGCCGTGATCGTGCAGGGACGCTACGACGTGGTGTGTCCGCTGCGCAGCGCGTGGGATCTGCATCGCGCCTGGCCCGAGGCGGATCTGAGCATCGTGCAGGATGCCGGGCATTCGGCGTTCGAACCGGGCAACATCCATGAACTGGTGGAGGCCACGGACCGCTTCCGCGGCTGAGCTTCCGGGCCGCGGTGTGATGAACGTCGCGGCCGGCGCAGCGCTGCCGGTCAGTCGCCGGCCAGTTGCTTGGTGCCGAAGATCTTGTCGCCGGCATCGCCGAGGCCAGGCAGGATGTAGCCCACTTCGTTGAGGCGTTCGTCGATCGACGCGGTATAGATCTCGATGTCCGGGTGCGCCGCCTCGATCCGCTTCAGGCCCTCCGGCGCGGCGACCAGAAACAGCCCCTTGATGCGGGTGCAGCCGGCAGCCTTGAGCATGTCGACGGTGGCGACCAGGGTGCCCGCGGTGGCGAGCATCGGGTCGACGATCAGTGCGATGCGCTCGTCCATGCGGCCGGTTAGCTTTTCGTAGTAGGCGATCGGCTGCAGCGTTTCTTCGTCACGCTGCAGGCCCACCACGCTGACCTTGGCGGCGGGAATCAGCTCCAGTACGCCCGGCAGCATGCCCAGGCCTGCGCGCAGGATCGGCACGATGGTGATCTTCCTGCCCTTGATCCGCTGCACACTGACTGGCCCGGCCCAGCCTTCGATGGTTTCCTCGACGGTTTCGAGATCCTGCGTGGCTTCGTAGGTGAGCAGTGAGGCCACCTCGGACGCCAGTTCGCGGAATTCCTTGGTGCTGATGCCGGCGCGGCGCATAAGGCCGAGTTTGTGGCGGATCAGGGGGTGGCGGACCTCGACGATCTTCATGGCGCTGCTCGCTGGGTGAGTGACCCAAAGCATAGCGGCTGGCGCGAGGCAGGTGCCCGGTGGCAACAAAAAAAGGGCGCCGCCGGACTGGCGACGCCCCAGATCGAATGCGACGCGGGTCAGTGCCCCTTGAGGCAGCTGCTCATGAAGGTCTTGCGCGCGGCGCCCTTCAGCGACTTGGTCTTGGCCTCGACATTACAGGCCTTCATCTTCTCGCGCTGCGCCATTTTCTTGCTGCTGCTGGTGGCAGCCATTTTCGAGTGAGCCGTGCTGCTCATGCTCTTGCCCTTCAGACAGGCGCTCATGAATGCCTTGTGCTCGGCACCCTTCTTGCCCTTGGACTGGTGGCTGCATTCGGCCATACGCTGCTGTTGCGCAGTGAGTTTCTTGCCGGTCGGCGCCGCATGGGCAGAGACGGTGGCGAGCGCCAGTACGGCGCTGGCGGCAAGCAGGCTGAGTCGCATGGTCATGGGTGCTTCCTCCTGAAGATGGACCGGCGGATGTGCCGGCCGATGCAGTCTATGCCTGCGCGGCGGTTCAGCGATAGCTGCGCCGCACGATGGATAAGGGGGGTGTTCAGGCACTCAGGATGGCCGTGTACTGCATGCAGAAACGCACCGGCCGGGTGCGACGCACTTCGACTAGATAATTCCTATTTCGGGCGCCAATCGACGCCGAGGCCGTTTCAGGCGGCCCTGCTTTCCGTCCTGCGGAGGCCTTCCAGCAGCGCGCTGCGCACGTGCGCCACGATCCGGTCGGGTCGACCTCGGCACTGGTGATGCTGAAGTGCGGGGTGAAGCGTGACGTTCAGAGGCACGGCTATCCGGCAGCCAGCCAGCGTGGCTCGGAGACTCCCTGCTTCTCCGATCCTGAGCACCGTAGTCATTGCGCTGCTACGGGGCGAGTTGCATCCATCGATTCTTCACCTTCGCGCAAAGGCCGCCACCTTCCGCGCAAGGCGCCAGCTTGCCGCTCGCAACCGCCGCATTGACCAGGCCAACCCATTCGGAACGGATCATGTCCTGATGCGTGCGCATGCCGATGTAGGCCGCTGCCGCGATCACCACGATGGACGCTGTCGCGCTAGCGACAAACGCCTTCCACGCGTTGGCCGCATGCACTTTTTGCAGTGCTTGCATCTGCCGTTCCAATGCGCTGGTCGCGGACTGGATATTCCGCGTTCCCGCCTGCATGGTCTGGCCTGCCTCTTCCAGCGGTTGACGCAGGCCTTCCGTCAGCAGGTTTGCGGCAGCGCGCTTGAATTCCGCGACAGCCGTCGCCGTCAGGCGTTCCGCGGCGGCACTCGCCTGCTGCACCGAATACTCCATGGATTGCGCGGCCTGTGCGGTTTGACGCACGGCTTCGTCGCCACGTTGTTCCAGCAGATCCGTGAATGCGGCCAGTTTGACCGCCAGCGCCTTGATCTCATCCTGATCCATGCCAACTTCCCTCAAAGGCTGAAACCGCGGCACTGCTGTGCCGCCTGTTGTGATTGCATCTGAGCCTGCAGCGCCGCGGCCTGCTGTGCCTGCACTTCCAGGTTGTATTGCTGGCCTTGCCCCAGCCACGCCTGCCCTTGTGACGATTCGAGGTAGGCGTTGCCGATCGCGCGCATGTCGGCGCAATCGCCCTTGGCCGCAGCCGCGCACAGGCCGTCGAACATGTCGTCGATGGAGCTTGCCTTGGTGATGGAAGGGGCCGCGGTGCCCGGCGACAGGTCGGTTCGCACCGGCTGCCGCGTGAACGCCGCATTCAGCCGTTCGTCGCGCGGTTCCGCATTGAAGGGGTCGTGTACACCGGGCCTTTCGCCGTACACCGGTGCATCCGTTTGCCTGTCGCGGCCAACGATGATCTGCGGCACCAGGCGTTCGACATGGCCGCTCGGCTTGTCCCGGTTCACTTGGAACGGGCGGTAGTACCACGCGCCTTCTTCCGATCGGTGCACCACGTTCAAGCGCGGGTCGTCGGGTTCGGCAGGCTTGTGCAGGAATGGTTTGTCGCTCAGCGCATTCAGGTAGTTGATGGCGAGGTTTTCGCTGCGTACCGTCAAGCCGTCGCGGAAGTAACCACCACCGATGTCCGAATGCGCGCCGGCGACAGTCACGCCCAGGAAACGACCGTCCGGCGTCTGGCCCGGGTCGATGATGTGGTCGGACTTGAACAACCGGCGCCGTTCGTCCTCGGCGGTGATCTGCAGGCCCGAGATCACCGAGGGTGGCGGCCGCAGGTCGTGGTCGTGCGGCGCACCCGTGCCCACGGGGTCGAACAGCAGTTCCGCCTGCGCCACCTGGCCCGGAGCCACCAGCGGAGGCTTGGTGTATTCGACGTGTGTGACCAAGAGACCGTCGTGGGTGAGGGCATATTTCGCGCCGGAGGTATCCTGGATGCCGCGCACCTGAATCAGCCGAGCCAGGCCGGCAGCCTCCACCGCGCCGCGGCTGAAGCCGAGATCGACAACGCGGATTTCGGCTCGGGGGTCTTCTGCGCGCCACTTCTTGGCCTGGTCGATGAACTGCTTGTATGCGGTTTCGATGCGCTCCTCGTAGGTACCCCCGGTCATGCCATCCCAGGTACGCGCCGCCCAGTTGTCTTGTGTCCCCGGGCCGGGCACATAGCCTGGCCGTATCCGTGGGTCATCCAGTGCAAGGATTTGGTCGCGGATTTTCGCGACGTTGGTTTCCGGACCAAGCTGGGGCTGGGTCTCATCGTTGCCGGTACCGTCCAGGCATGCAACGTAGAGCCGCTCGTGCGGGTTGTCGGTATGCAGGAACACCGGTGCATGAAAATGCGCAAGTTGCCGCTCGGCATCCACGTAGGTCTGCAGGCGCCGCGCATCGGCCGGGTAATACGACACACCATCGTCCTGGATGCCGTCGCGATCCAGCGTGTTGTCCTTGTCACCCATCGCACGCTCCTTCGCTCAGTAGGTGTGGCGCCAGGCCAGGAACATGTCGTCACGGAAATCGCTGTCTTTGTTTCCCGGAATCTGTTCCATTTTCGTGGGAATGAGCATCGATATGTAGACACTGATGGTGCGGTCGTTGACTTCCACGTCGATGTTGGGAAAGCCAGCGAATCGACCTTCGTAAAAGTCCGTCATATCCGCCTTGGGGACGTTGTGCCAGATCAGGCGATCCTTGAAGATCGCGTCGAGGTCGACTTTGGCGTCGTGCTGCACGCCATCGAGCGATTTCCAGTGCACTTCGACGGGGCATGGGAAGCTCGGTAAAGCGATGTCGTATCCCCCCCAGGCATCTTTCAAGTTGGCGGGCGGGGGCGGCGAAACCTGATCCGGCGCGTTGTCCACCTCACGTCTGTAATAGATGACCTTGCAGCCGATCGCGTTGTAGCAATGCGCCGCGAAATTGTGCCCTCCAAAATGCAGCGGCACTTCCCTGGTCAGTGCTGGTGGTTGCCTGAAATCGCTATTGTCCTGGGATGACATTGCCTTGCTCCCTGTGATCAGCATCAACGTCATGATGGCAAACGCCCATGGGCGCCATCGTGAAGTATTTGCCGGGTAATACGACACGCCATCGTCCTGGATGCCGTCGCGGTCCAACTTGTTGTCCTTGTCGCCCATCGCACGCTCCCTCGCTCAGTAGGTGTGGCGCCAGGCCAGGAACATGTCGTCCCGGAAGTGGCTGTATTTGTTCCCCGGAATCTGTTCCATTTTCGTGGGAATGAGCATCGATATGTAGACACTGATGGTGCGGTCGTCGACTTCCAGATCGATATCGGGGTCACCAGCCACCGGGCCTTCGTAGAAATCCGTCATGTCCGCCTTGGGGACGTTGTGCCAGATCAGTCGATCCTTGAAGATCGCGTCGAGGTCGACTTTGGCGTCGTGCTGCACGCCATCGAGCGATTTCCAGCGAACTTCGACGGGGCACGGGAAGCTGGGAATGGCGAGGTCGTATCCTCCCCAGGCATGTTTCAAGTCGGCGGGCGGTGGCGGCGAAACCTGATCCGGCGCGTTGTCCACCTCACGCCTGTAATAGATGATCTGGCAGCCGATCGCGTTGTAGCAATGCGCCGCGAAATTGTGCCCTCCAAAATGCAGCGGCACCTCCCTGGTCAGTGCTGGCGGTTGCCTGAAATCGCTATTGTCCTGGGATGACATCGCTTTGCTCCCTGTGATCAGCATCAACGCCATGATGGCAAACGCCCATGGGCGCCGTCGTGAAGCATGTTCCGGGGCACGCGTGCTGGTACGCCGCGCATTTGCCGGGTAATACGACACGCCATCGTCCTGGATGCCGTCGCGATCCAACTTGTTGTCCTTGTCACCCATTGCACGCTCCTTCGCTCAGTAGGTGTGGCGCCAGGCCAGGAACATGTCGTCCCGTCCGTAGCTGTATTTGTTTCCTGGAATCTGTTCCATTTTCGTGGGGATAAACATCGATATGTAGACGCTGATGGTGCGGTCGTCGACTTCAAGGTTGATATCCGGCTCACCAGCCACCGGACCTTCGTAGAAATCCGTCATGTCCGCCTTGGGGACGTTGTGCCAGATCAGTCGATCCTTGAAGATCGCGTCGAGGTCTACTTTGGCATCGTGCGGCACGCCATCGAGCGATTTCCAGCGAACTTCGACGGGGCACGGGAAGCTGGGGATGGCGAGGTCGTATCCTCCCCAGGCATGTTTCAAGTCGGCGGGCGGTGGCGGCGAAACCTGATCCGGTGCGTTGTCCACCTCACGCATGTAATAGACGATCTTGCAGCCGATCGCGTTGTAGCAATGCGCGGCGAAGTTGTGTCGTACGAAATGCAGCGGCACTTCCCTGGTCAGTGCTGGCGGTTGCCTGAAATCGCTATTGTCCAAGGATGACATGGCCCAGCTTCCTGGGGCCAGTATCAACGTCATGATGGCTAACGCCCATGGGCGCCACCGTGGAAGATGTCCGGACATTCATGCTCCTGGTTCCATGGACCATGGCGCCAAGGCTACTCGTACCGCAGCCAGTCGCTAGCTGCAGTTTGTGCGATGTAAGTTGGGATTGCCCGTGCCTGGTGTGACGGGTCGTGTAGGCGTGGCGCCCGCCGCCGTGTGGGCGGCGGGCGCGGGGGAGGTCAGGCGGCCTTGCTTTCCGCTTTGCGGGGGCCTTCCAGCAGCGCGTGGCGCACGTGCGCCACGATCAGGTCGACCTCGGCACTGGTGATGTTGAAGTGCGGGGTGAAGCGCAGCGAATTGACGCCGCCATGGATCACGCCGATGCCGTGTTCGCGCATGAACTCCTCGGTGGACCCTTCGCCGTAGCACTTGAACTGTGGCGCCAGCTCGCACGAGAACAGCAGGCCGGTGCCCTGTACCTTGGTGATCAGGCCGCCCAGTTCGTCTTTGAGCGTGTTGAGTTTGTCCACGAACTCCTTGCCGCGCACGCGGATGTTGCTGCGCACCTCGTCGGTGAGTTCGGTCAGCGTGGCCAGCGCCACGTCGAGTGCGCGTGGGTTGGCGGTCATGGTGTTGCCGTAGATGCCCTTGCGGTACAGGCTGGCCGTGCGCTCGTTCACCGCCAGCACCGACAGCGGGTACTGGCCGGCGTTGAGTGCCTTGGAGAAGGTCTCCATGTCTGGCGCCGGCAGTTTTTCAAAACCGGGGTAGTCGGTCAGCGACAGCACGCCGTGCGCGCGCAGGCCAGCCTGGATCGAGTCGACCAGCAGCAGGCTACCGTGCGCCTCGGTGAGTTTGCGTGCCAGCGCGTAGAACTCCGGGGTCACCGCACGGCCGGGGTCGCCTTCGCCCATCACCGGCTCGAGGAACATCGCCTCGATGAACCAGCCGTGCTTGTCGGCATCGGCGAATACCGCTTCCAGCTGGGCCGTGTTATACGGCTCGACGATCAGCAGGGTGTCCTCGTGGCGGTAGCTGGCCAGGTGCTGCTGGTAGGTCTTGCGCGAGGAGTCGGAATACAGCGCCGGTTTGTCGGTGCGGCCGTGGAAGGCACCCTTCACCGCCACGCGCTTGATCGCACGGCCCGCGTAACGGCCGCCGGCATCGGTCATCAGTTTTGCATTGACGTCGGCGATGCGGCAGGCCAGACCGACCGACTCGGAGCCGGAGTTCAGGCACAGGTAGCGTGCATAAGGGTTGCTGTCGCGGTTGCGACCCAGCTCGCGGGCCAGAGCCTGGGTGAAGCGCAGCTGCGAGACGCTGGGCGTCATCACGTTGGCCATCACCTGCGGTCGTGCCAGGGCCGCGTCGATGGTCGCGTTGTTGTGGCCGAAGCCCAGCATGCCGTAGCCGCCGTTGTCGTGCAGTACCGCACCCTTCAGGGTGACGATCCACGGACCACGCGCCGCTGCCGGCATGTACGGGTTCACCGCGTCGTCCGGATAGAAATTCACGAAGCCGGCTTGTGCCTGCGTGATCTGTTCGGCCTCGTCCAGCTTCAGGAAGTCGGCCAGTTCGGCGCGCAGTTCGCGATGGTGGGCCAGGGCGGCGGCTACCGCCTCGCCGAGCATGGAGTCGGCGGCCGCCATGCGCTCGATGCTGGCGTCGTCCAGACCCGTGGTGCGCGGCTTGCCGCCGAATTCGCGCAGTTCGCGCAACTGTTCAATCAAACCCATGGTTCTCTCCTCGAATCCGCCGGCGCCTCGCACCCAGCGCGAAGCAGGCCGACGCATGTCAGTGCCGGGCGATACGGGGCTGACCGCCCGCGTCGTTTGCCCGCAGCACCTGTCGTGGGTACGTCAGGTGCGGTCATGACCACCGAGCATAACGCGCTGACCGGGGTGGCCGGTACCCCCGCATGACGGCTGTCATACCCGATGGCTGACGCCTACGACTGGGTGGCGGAACCGGTCATCCTTACGCTGCGATGCAAGGAGGATTCACCATGAACGATGCATCGCCATTTGTCGCGCGCCTCGTGCAGGCCGCCAAAGTCTATGGTCCGTTGACCGCACTGGATGGAGTCGATCTCATGCTGCGCCGCGGCGAACTGCTGGCGCTGCTGGGGCCCAATGGCGCCGGAAAAAGCACCAGTATCGGCCTGCTGCTGGGGTTGATCCGGCCCGATACCGGCCAGGCCGAACTGTTTGGCCAGGACCCGCAGCGGATCGAGGCACGACGACGCATCGGCGTGATGCTGCAGTCCGCCAACCTGCCGCCGGCGCTGCGCGTGGGCGAACTGCTTCGACTGACCGCCAGTTACTATCCCGCTCCCCGTACCTTGGCCGAAAGTGCTGAACTGGCCGGCATCGGTGACCTGCTGAAACGGCTCTACGGCAAATTGTCCGGCGGCCAGCAGCGGCGCGTGCAGTTCGCACTGGCGCTGTGCGGCCGGCCCGAGCTGCTGTTTCTGGACGAGCCGACCGTTGGCATGGACATCGATGCGCGCCGCAAGTTGTGGGCGACGATGCGCGAACTGGTCGCCGACGGCTGCTCGGTGGTGCTCACCACGCATTACCTGGAAGAAGCCGAGGCACTGGCGCAACGCGTGGTGGTGCTGGGGCAGGGCCGCGTACTGAGCGAGGGCAGTGTGGACGATTTGCGCGCCCGGGTCGGGCTGTCGCGGATCCGTTGCCGCAGCGATCTCGATCCCGCTGCGGTGGCGCAGTGGCCGCAGGTTGCCTCTACGAGCCAGGTCGACGGACATCTGCAGATCGCCACCGCACAGGCCGAGGCGGTGGTGCGTCGCCTGCTCGATGCCGACCCCGCGCTCGGCGAGCTGGAAGTGCAACGCGCCGGTCTGGCCGAGGCATTCACCGAACTTACCCGTGACACATCCCTGCAGGAGGCCGCCTGATGAACACTGCAACCTATGCCGTGGTGCCCGCCGACGCGGTCGGCATGCCGAAGGGGCGCGTACTTGGCGCTTACCTCGCCGAGGCGCGCAGCGAGTGCCTGCGCTACCTGCGCAATCCGTCTTTCATGCTGCCGATCATGTTGTTCCCGGGGTTGTTCTACCTGGTGTTCGGCATCCTGATGGCAAAGGCCAATGGCGCCGATGCGGCGCGCTACCTGCTGGCCAGCTACGGCGTGTTCGGCGTGATGAGTCCGGGCCTGTTCGGCTTCGGCGTGTCGCTGGCGCTGGAACGTGACGGCGGCCTGCTCACGCTGAAGCGGGCGTTGCCGATGCCACCCGGGGCCTACCTGCTTGGCAAGATGCTGATGGCGATGGCCGCCGCCGGAGTAGTGATGCTGATGTTGCTGGCGATGGCGCTGGGACTGGCGCACCTGTCGCTGACGATGGTGCAGGTCGGCGGGCTGCTGCTGACCGGCGTGCTGGGCGTGCTGCCGTTCTGCGCGCTGGGCATGTTCGTCGGCACCCTGGTCAAGGGGCAGGGGGCGCCGGCCGTATTGCAACTGATCTACCTGCCGATGTCTTTCCTGTCCGGTCTGTGGTTTCCGCTGCCGATGTTGCCGAAGGCGCTGCAGCAGGTCGCGCCGTTGTGGCCGAGCTATCACCTCGACCGCATCGCGCTGGCAGTCGTGGGCATGGCGCAGGGGACGTGCTGGCCGCATGCGCTGGTGCTGGCCGGCTTTACCGCGGTGTTCTTCATGCTGGCCGCGCGGCGTCTGCGCCGGTCCGGTTGAAGTAGGATGCCGGGTATGCCTGCTGTCCCGTCCGCGCTGTGCCGCCTGTTGGCCCGCTGGTTGTCGCCGGCGCCGGACTCGCTGGCGGCGCAGAGCATCCGTCGGGGCAAGTCGCCGTGGATCGATGCCGTGCATCTGCTGTGGACGGTGTGGATCTTCATCACGCCAGCGTTCGATCCCTCAGCCTGGAACCTGCGCTGGTGCCTGCTCACGGCATTTTCCTATCCGGTGTTCCTGTGCCTTTATGCTGGGAATATCGTGGCGCGGCGACGGGTGTCGCGGGTCTACGCAATCGGCATGATCCTGCTGTGCCAGATGCTGATGCCGTGGTATCCCAGCGGCCTGACCTACTTCGTGTTCGGTTGCGTGATGCTGCGTGTCTGCGGCATGTCGTTCCGGCGCTACCTGGCCTCGCTGCTGCTTGCCGACATGCTGCTGCTGCTCGAGGGCTGGCTGCTGCATTACCCGTGGCAGGCCACGATCATGATCGCCAGCATGACCCTGATCATCGGTGCGATCGTCAATGCCGAACGCATGAGCGATGAGAAGGACGCCGAGCTGCGGCTTTCGCACGAAGAGGTGCGTCGGCTGGCGGCCACCGCCGAGCGCGAGCGTATCGGCCGCGACCTGCACGACCTGCTCGGCCACACGCTGTCGCTGATCACCCTGAAGCTGGAACTGTCGCGCAAGCTGTTCGATCGCGACCCGGCCGCGGCCCGGCGCGAGGCGGAGGAGGCCGAACAGGTGGCACGCCACGCACTGGCCGAGGTGCGCTCGGCCGTCACCGGCATCCGCGCCACCGATCTGGTCGCCGAGCTGGCCTCGGCGCGACTGCTGCTCGGGTCGTCGCAGGTGCATCTGGATTACGGGTCGCCGCCACCCGGTCTGCCGGCCGAGGTGGAGCGGAGCCTTGCCCTGGTGCTGCGCGAGGCGGCGACCAACATCGCGCGTCACGCACAGGCCGGTCGCGCACAGATCGAATGGACGCATCAGGACAGCGAACTGTTGCTGTGCGTGAGTGACGACGGGCGCGGTGGCGTGGCCGCCGAGGGCAACGGACTGTCCGGCATGCGCGAACGCGTGCGTGCACTGGGCGGCCGGCTGCAGATCGACTCGTCCCGCGGCCGCGGAACCCGCCTGCTGATTCGCGTGCCCTGCCCGGTGGCGCGTGCGGACGCAGTGGAGGCATCGCCGCCCGCCGACGTGGGCACATTGGCGCCGGGGCATGCCGCATGAGGCGGGGCATGCGCCGGCATACGCGGGCTTGAGCACGCCGCCTTGCGAAGACATGGAAACCTTCAGCATGTGGATCGATGACGATGGACGGGGTGGCATGGCCACCCATGACTGCTGTGTCAAAGGCGCGCGCGTGCGAGTGAGTGCGCCGTGCCCCGGGGTGACGCGGGCGCGTCATGGAGGTGCCGCGTGATCCGGGTACTGCTGGCGGAGGACCAGGCCATGGTGCGCGGCGCACTGTCGGCACTGCTGAACCTGGAATCCGATATCGAGGTGCTCGGTTCGGCGTCCGACGGCGAGGCGGCCTGGCGCGAGATCCAGCGGTTGAAGCCGGACGTGCTGGTCACCGACATCGAAATGCCGGGACTGACCGGGCTTGAGCTGGCCCAGCGTCTGCAGCGCCATGACGAGCTGGGCATCAAGGTGATCATCGTCACCACCTTTGCCCGGCCCGGCTTCCTGCGCCGTGCACTGGATGCGGGCGTGTCCGGGTATCTGCTCAAGGACGCACCGGCAGAGAACCTGGCGGAAGCCCTGCGCACCGTACATCGCGGCGGTCGTGCAATCGATCCGCAACTGGCGGTCGAAGCCTGGTCCGAGGCCGATCCGCTGAACGACCGCGAACGCCAGGTGCTGCGCATGGCCGGCGAGGGACAGTCCGCCAACGACATCGCCACGCAACTCAGCCTCTCGCACGGCACGGTGCGCAATTATCTTTCCGAAGCGATCGGCAAACTGGGCGCGGCCAATCGCATTGAGGCCTACCGTCTGGCACGACAGAAAGGCTGGCTGTAGGTGCCTCCAGCACGCGGCGGCGAATCGGAGGGATAATTACCCTTTCACCGTGCCGGAAGCTGTTCCATTGAAGAAGTCCGATTTCGATTTCGACCTGCCTCCCGAGCTGATTGCCCAGGCGCCGTTGCCGGAGCGGTCCGCCAGTCGCCTGCTGCTGCTCGACGTGCCGGCGCAGTCGCGGCAGGACCGGCTTTTCCGCGATTTGCCGGGGTTCCTGCGGCCTGGCGATCTGCTGGTGTTCAACGACACCCGCGTCCTGCCGGCCCGGCTGTACGGGCGCAAGGACACTGGCGGCGCGGTCGAGATCCTGATCGAGCGTGTGACCGGTGCGCACGAGGCGGTAGTGCAGCTGGGGGTCAGCAAGAAGCCCAGGGAAGGCGGTCGCATCGAGCTGGCCGATGGTAGCCACGCCACCGTGCTGGGGCGTGACGAAGGCTTTTTCCGGCTGCGTTTCGAAGCGCCCGAGCCGCTCGAGAAGCTGCTGCTGAAGCTGGGTGAGATGCCGCTGCCGCCGTATATCGAGCGGCACGCCGACGCGGCCGACATGGAGCGCTACCAGACCGTCTACGCACGCGAGCCCGGCGCGGTGGCCGCGCCGACCGCCGGCCTGCATTTCGATGAGCCGCTGCTGGCCGCGCTGCGCGAGCGCGGGGTGGATTTCGGTTACGTGACCCTGCACGTGGGCGCCGGCACGTTCCAGCCGGTGCGGGCGGACGACATCAGCCAGCACCACATGCACAGCGAGTGGCTCAACGTGGGGGCGGGGCTGATCGAGAAGATCCACCGTACCCGTGCGGCCGGCGGCAGGGTCATTGCGGTCGGCACCACTGTAGTGCGCGCGCTGGAGAGCGCGACCGTCGATGGCCAGTTGCATCCGTTCGCGGGCGAAACGCAGATCTTCATCTTCCCCGGCTACCGCATCACCAGCATCGACGGCCTGATTACCAACTTCCACCTGCCGCAGTCGACCCTGCTGATGCTGGTTTCGGCGCTGGCCGGACGCGAGTTCATGCTCGACGCCTATCGTCATGCGGTCGAGCAGCGCTACCGGTTCTTTTCCTATGGCGATGCCATGCTGATCCTGCCGCAAGGCGTCTGACCGGAGGCGCGTCGATGGAACTGGATTTCGCCACGCTCGGCGCTGCCGACGCCTATCGCTGGCTGGCCGCCACCGTGACGCCACGGCCGGTCGCCTGGGTGTCCACCCTGTCCGCGAATGGCACCAGCAATCTGGCGCCGTTCAGCTTTTTCCAGGTGATCTGCGACGAGCCGCCCACCTTGATGGTTAACGTGGGCCTGCGTCCCGATGGCAGCCTGAAGGACACGCTGCGCAATGCGCGGGCTACCGGCGAACTGGTGATCCATCTGGTCGATCGCGCGCATGCCGAGGCGATGAACGCCACCGCCGCCAGCCTGCCGAACGACGTGAGCGAGTTCGAACGCTGCGGCATCGCCACGCTGCCGGCCGTGCGGGTGGCGCCGCTACGGGTGCGCGACGCGGCGGTGGCCTTCGAGTGCACGCTGGCCGACGTGCTGCCGTATCCGGCCGAACAGCCGCGCCAGTTCCTGCTGTTCGCGCGGGTGCTGCTGGCGCACATCGACGACGCGGTACTGGCGGACGGTCGCCATGTGGACACGGCCCGGCTCGACCTGGTCGGTCGCCTGGGCGGCAGCCACTACACCACCACCCGTGACCGCTTCTCGATGGTGCGGCCGGCGTAGCGGCGCGACACGGAGCGTCCGGGCCGGCGATAATAGGCCGATGAGCTCCCTGAATTTCGATCTTCTGGCCACCGACGGCGCGGCCCGGCGCGGCCGCCTCAACTTCGCCCGCGGCACGGTGGAGACGCCGGCGTTCATGCCGGTCGGTACCTATGGCTCGGTGAAGGCGATGACCCCGCGCGACATCGTCGAGACCGGCGCCGAGATTATCCTCGGCAATACCTTCCACCTGTTCCTGCGGCCGGGGCTGGATATCGTCGGCGCCTTCGAGGGGCTGCACCGTTTCATCGGCTGGAAGCGGCCGATCCTCACCGATTCGGGCGGTTTCCAGGTGTTCTCGCTGGCGCACAAGCGCAAGCTCACCGAGGAAGGCGTGACCTTCGCCTCGCCGGTGGACGGCTCCAAAGTGTTCCTGTCGCCCGAAGTGTCGATGAAGATCCAGACCGTGCTGGATTCGGACATCGCGATGATCTTCGACGAATGCACGCCCTACCTGGTCGACGGCGCGCCCGCCACGCAGAAGCTGGCTTCGGATTCGATGGAGCTGAGCCTGCGCTGGGCTGCGCGTTCGCGCCAAGCCTTCGACGAGCTGGGCAACCCCAATAGCCTGTTCGGCATCGTGCAGGGCGGCGTGTACGAGACGCTGCGCCGGCGCTCGGCCGAGGGGCTGGTCGGGATCGGTTTCGACGGCTACGCGGTGGGCGGTCTGGCGGTGGGCGAGCCGGAGGAGGAGCGCAACCGCACGCTGGACTTCACCGTGCCGATGCTGCCCGGCGACCGTCCACGCTACCTGATGGGGGTGGGTCGGCCGGAAGACATCGTCGAGGCGGTACGCCGCGGCATCGACATGTTCGACTGTGTGATGCCCACCCGCAACGCCCGCAACGGATTCCTGTTCGTGCCCGAGGGCACCCTGCGCATTCGCAATGCGAAATTCGCCGACGATACGCGGGTGATCGAGGAGGGTTGCGACTGCCATGCCTGTGCCAATGGCTTCAGCCGGGCCTATCTGCGCCACCTGGACCGCTGCAACGAGATCCTGGCCAGCCAGCTGGCCACCATGCACAACCTGCGGCACTACCAGCGGCTGATGGCCGGCTTGCGCGAGGCGATAGCGGCGGGCAAGCTGGACGACTTCGTTGCGGCGTTCTATGCGCGGCGGGCAGGGGCTGCCGTCGGCTAGGGGCGTGCCGGGGAACCGGCGCGGGGCTCCGGCGTTCCTAATCTGTGGGGGCTTGTATGGGGCGTCCACTGCCCCGATACCGAGTCAAACGTGGCCGCACCCGTGCCGATGGGCGCAGTGCATGGCCTTGGGGGGCGTGGCATAATCCACGGTCTTTTACCGGTTGCCTGCCGGAAAATCCAGCTGGCACCATAACTTGCGAGACAAGCTGATGAGTCTTCCGTTGCCCTTCGTGATCGCCCAGGCCGCACCCGCCGGTGCCGCCGGTGGTGGACTGTCGATGATCATCTTCATGGTGGTGATCTTCGGCGCCATGTATTTCATGATGATCCGCCCGCAGACCAAGCGGCAGAAGGAACATCGCGCCATGGTCGCCGCGCTGGCCAAGGGCGACGAGGTGGTGACCAACGGCGGATTGGCCGGTCGCGTCGACGAGGTGGGCGAGTCCTTCCTCACCATCGAGATCGCGCCCAACGTCAAGGTGAAGCTGCAGAAAGGGGCGGTGTCGCAGGTGCTTCCCAAGGGCACGCTGAAGTCGGCCTGAGCCAGGGGAGCCCGTCACTGGGCATTCGTCGAGAGGTGCGGCCAGGACGGCTGCTGCTGATTTTCGCGATCACGGACGGTCGCTGCGGGATTACCCAACCATGAGTGATTTTCCACGCTGGAAATACGCGCTGGTCGCCATCGTGATGGTGCTCGGCATTCTGTATGCGTTGCCCAATGCGTTCGTGCCGCTGTCGGCGGTGCAGGTGTCCGCGGTGCACAATGCGCCGGTGGATGCGGCACTGGAGCAGAAGGTCGTCGCCACGCTGCAGAAGGACAAGATCGCCTACAAGAACATCAGCCTCAAGCACAACAAGGCCAAGGGCGACTACATCCTGATCGGTTTCGCCAACGGCGACCTGCAGAACAGCGCCGCCGATTCGCTCAAGACGGCGCTCGGCGAAGACTACACCGTGGTGTTCAACCTCGAGTCGACCGTGCCGGGCTGGCTGCAGGCGATCGGCGCGCGCTCGATGCCGCTGGGCCTGGACCTGCAGGGTGGCGTGCACTTCCTGATGAAGGTCGACCAGCGTGACGTGGTCAACAAGCAGGAGATCCGCTACACCGAGGACATCACCTCGCTGCTGCGCGACAAGAAGATCCATTACACCTCGGTGACCCGCAACAGCATCCACGGCAAGGGCGTGGTGGTGGTGTTGCCGACGGCGGCCGATCGCACCGCTGCGTCCGATGCCATTGCCACGGCCTTCACCGACCTCGACGTCAGCGACGGTCCCAGCACCGGCGACCGCTTCGTGCTGGACGCGGTGGTGAAGCCGGAGGCGCTGCGCAAGCTGGCACAGGCCACCATCACCCAGAACCTGGCCACGCTGCGCAACCGCATCAACGCGCTGGGCGTGTCCGAGCCGGTGATCCAGGCCCAGGGCAACGACCAGATCGTGGTCGACCTGGCTGGCGTGCAGGACCCGGCCGAGGCGAAGCGGGTGATCGGCGCCATCGCCACGCTGCAGTACGTGGCAGGCCTGGGCGGTCCGAGCGACCCGGCCGTGCAGGATGCGGTGCGTACCGGCATCGTGCCGCCCAACGCTCACCTTTACTACGGCACGCATGGCGAACCGTACCTGGTCAGCAAGCGCGTGATCGTCAGCGGCGAAGAGCTGGTGGACGCGTCGTCGGGCACCGATCCGGACAACGGGTCGCCCAGCGTGAACGTGACGCTGAACTCGGTCGGCGCCAAGAAGATGCTCGACTTCACCCGCGACAACGTGGGCAAGCCGATGGCGGTGGTCTACGTCGAAACCGTCTACGACAACAAGGTGGTGGACGGCAAGGAAGTGCGCACGCCGAAGGTCAAATACAAGGTGATCAACTACGCCACCATCCAGGGCGTCTTCAGCAACAAGTTCCAGACCAACGGCCTGGGCAGCCCGAAGGAAGCCTCCGAGCTGGCGCTGCTGCTGAAGGGCGGCTCGCTGGCGGCGCCGATGGACATCGTGGCGCAGAGCGTGATCGGGCCCAGCATGGGCAAGCAGAACATCAGCAAGGGTCTCGACGCGGTGCTGCTGGGCCTGGGCCTGGTGCTGGTGGCGGCGGCGATCTACTACAAGCTGTTCGGCCTGGTGGCGGATATCGCGCTGTTCTTCAACCTGGTGATCCTGGTGGCGGTGATGTCGATGATCGGCGTGACCCTGACCATGCCGGGCATCGCCGGTATCGTGCTGACGCTGGGCATGGCGATCGACGCCAACGTGCTGATCTGCGAGCGCGTGCGCGAGGAACTGCGCAACGGCTCCACGCCGCTGGCTTCGATCCGCGCGGGTTACGAGAAGGCCTGGTCGACCATTCTGGACGCCAACGTCACCCACCTGATCGCGGCGCTGGCGCTGATGACGATCGGTTCGGGTGCGATCCGCGGCTTCGGCGTGACGCTGTTCATCGGTATCAGCACCTCGCTGTTCACCTCGGTGACGATGACGCACGCGATCACCGCGCTGCTGCATGGCGGCCGCAAGAAGCTCAAGACGCTGTCGGTGTAAGGGGAAGCGGACGCTATGGAAATTTTCAACCACAACAGCAACATCCACTTCCTCGGCCTGCGCCGCTACACCATCGGCCTGGCGATCATCCTGGTGATCGCCTCGATCGTTCTGATCTCGGTGCGCGGCCTGAACTATGGCCTGGACTTCACCGGCGGCATTTCGGTGCAGGCGCAGTACAGCCAGCCGGTGCAGACCGGCAAGGTGCGCGATGCGCTGGTCAAGGGTGGCATCGAGGATCCGGTGGTGCAGAGCCTGGGCGGTACGCGCCAGGTGCTGATCCGCTTCCAGCCGAAGGACGACACCCACAACGTGCCGAAGGACGGCAAGGTCAATCTCGACCTGGTCGCGGCGGACGTGGCCAAGGCGCTGCAGGCCGTGCGGCCGGACGCCAAGGTGGTCAGCCCCAGCTACCAGAGCCCGCAGGTCGGTGCCGAGCTGCGCAGCAGCGGCGTCTACGCGGCGGTGTTCGTGATCATCGGTATCGGACTGTATCTGTGGATCCGCTTCGAGCGCCGCTTCGCGATCGCGGCGCTGGTCACCGAGGTGCACGACGTGCTGGTGACGCTGGGCGTGATCGCGCTGGTGCAGCGCCAGTTCGACCTGACCGTGCTGGCTTCGGTGCTGGCGGTGATCGGTTACTCGATCAACGACAAGGTGGTGGTGTTCGACCGTATCCGCGAGCTGTTCCGCCTGGCCCGCAAGGCCGAGCCGGAGGAAGTCCTCAACCGTTCGATCAACAGCACGCTGTCGCGAACCATCATCACTTCGCTGTTCACCGGCATCGCGATGGCGGCACTGTTCTTCTTCGGCGGCCCCAGCGTGCACGGCTTTGCCGTGACCATGCTGATCGGTATCGTGGTCGGTACGCTGTCGTCCATCTTCGTGGCCAGCCCGATCCTGCTGTGGCTGGGCGTGTCGAAGAAGGACCTGATGCCGGTCACCAAGGAAAACCCAGAGCTGGCACGGCGCCCCTGAGCGCGTCGGTTCCTGCTCGACCTGCGACGGCCCGGATGCCTTCCGGGCCGTCGTCGTTTCCGTCATGCGAAAGCCTGATGAATGGTGCCGGTGCGATAATTCCGGTCCTGATGAGTAGGCCGAAGCGGCATCGGGTGTAGCGGCAATGGGCGAACTGGCGGCAATCTGGTCGAAACTGGTGACATGGCTGGCCGTCCACGCGATCGCGCCTGCACTGGCTTTCATCCACATGACGGCGTGGACGGACGATCCGCGCGACATCTCCGCATTCATCCTGCTGGCGGTGATCCAGGTGCTGGTGATCGCCTTGCTGTTCCGGCCGATGGAGAGTCTGTGGCCGCAGGAGCACTGGCCGGAGCGCAGTCTGACCCGCATCGACCGTGCCTACACGCTGCTGAAACTGCTCGGTGTGCTGCCGCTGTTCACCTATCTGGTGCTGTCGCCGCTGGGCATGCTGTTCGGCGGCGGCGACAACGATCCGGGTGGACTGATCAGCCTGCAGGGACTGTTTCCGTGGTTCAGTTCCCATCCGCTGGTCCTGTTCCTGGCGTATTACGCCATCTACGACTTCGTCTATTACCTGATCCACCGCATGCAGCATGCGATTCCGTGGTGGTGGGCGCTGCACAGCCTGCATCACAGCCAGCGCCAGCTCAATTGCTGGTCGAACGACCGCGACCACTACCTGGACGATTTCCTCGAGGCGATGATCTTCGCCCTGGTCGGCATCCTGATCGGCGTGTCGCCTGCCGACTACGTGCTGCTGGTGATGATCGGCAACCTGCTGCAGAACTTCTCGCACGCCAATGTGCGGATCAACTTCGGGCCGGTGCTGGACAAGCTGCTGGTCGATCCGCGTTATCACCGGCTGCATCACATGCGGGTGGACCCGGACCGGCCGAACCTGCACAACTGCAATTTCGGTCAGGTATTCCCGCTGTGGGACATCCTGTTCGGCACCGCGCGCTACGGCGAGGAGCCACGGCCGACCGGCGTCGGCGATCCGCGGGTCGACCACGACAACGAGCTGGGCATCGTGGCCCAGCAGATCGAGGCATTGCGCCGGTTCTGGGGTGCCTTCCGCTGCCGTGCGGGCTGGCGTCCCGGTGACGTGGCGTTCGGCGAGGGCTACGTGCCGGTCTCCACCGATCACATCGACCTGCACCAGTTCGAGCGTGGCGAAGCGGCCCAGACTGCGGACATGCGCAGCGCCTAAACGCGCGTTCAACTTTACTGCCGCGGTGCCGATAAGGCTTGCGGGGACATGGGGTCCCGCGCGGAGTCCAGATGCTTGTCCTTGTCGGTTGCCTCGTCGTCGTTTCCTGTGTGCTGGGCGGTTTCGTGCTGTCGCACGGCCATATCCTGGCACTGTGGCAGCCGTATGAGCTGATGATCATCGCCGGCGGTTCGTTCGGTGCGTTCCTGTCGGCCAACCCGCCGAAGATCGTCAAGCATGCGGTGTCCAACGCAATGGCGCTGCTGAAAGGTCCGAAGTACCGCAAGCAGGATTATGTCGACCTGCTCGAACTGCTCTACGACATCTTCGGCGTGATCCGCAAACAGGGGCTGCTGGGGCTGGAGTCGCATATCGAGGACCCGCAATCGAGTGCCCTGTTCACCGCCTATCCGCGGTTGATGAAAGAACATGAGCTGATCGAGTTCATCACCGACTGCCTGCGCCTGATGGTGGGCGGCAACATGAATCCGATCGAGCTGGAACAGCTGCTCGAACTGGAGCTGGAAACGCATCAGCAGGAGGCCGAGGCGCCCGCGCTGGCCGTGATGAAGGCCGCCGATGCATTGCCCGGGTTCGGCATCGTGGCGGCGGTGCTGGGCATCGTC
Organism: Dyella sp. A6; assembly: GCF_036320485.1. Lineage (NCBI taxonomy): Bacteria > Pseudomonadati > Pseudomonadota > Gammaproteobacteria > Lysobacterales > Rhodanobacteraceae > Dyella > Dyella aluminiiresistens. Next base: position 2,629,154 of record NZ_CP132911.1, on the reverse strand, counting down.
ACCACCATGTCGCAGTTGAGCGGCAACACCTCGACCATCGGCGAGCATATCGCCGGCGCGCTGGTCGGTACCTTCCTGGGCATCCTGCTGTGCTACGGCTTCGTCGGTCCGCTGGGTGCGGCGATGGAAAGCCGCGTGCACGAGGACGGGCGCGCATTCGAGTGCGTCAAGGTTGCCCTGCTCGCGTCGCTGCGCGGCTACAACCCGAAGGTGTCGGTGGAGTTCGCACGCAAGACCTTGTCGCCGCATACCCGCCCGGGTTTCCAGGATCTCGAGGACCACCTCAACGGCGCGCGCAACGGGGCCGCGGCGTGATCGAGGACGACAAACAGGTCCAGGTCGTCATACGGCGGGCACGCCGCAAGGCGAATCATCATCATGGCGGCGCCTGGAAAGTGGCGTACGCCGATTTCGTCACCGCGATGATGGCGTTTTTCCTGGTCATGTGGCTGCTGGGCATTGGCTCGCGCCAGCAGCGCGCGGCGATTTCCGCATACTTCAAGAATCCCAGCATGACGCCGGGCCAGGCGACCGTGGCGCCACCCGGCATGCTTGGCCCGGGTGGCGCCAGCGACAGCATGATCAAGCTGGGTGGCGCGATGGATCTGCCGCATGGACCGGGCAAGGACCTGCATGCGTCGCGGAAGATCTCCAAGGCACAGGCCGAACAGGTGGCGCGCGAGCAGGAAAAGGCCCGGCTGGAGCAGTTGATGCAGCAGCTGCATGCGGCCATCTTGAACAGTCAGGCGCTGGCGCCATTCAAGGACCAACTGCTCATCGACATCAGCCCGCAGGGCCTGCGCATCCAGATCGTGGACAAGCAGAACCGCCCCATGTTCGATACCGGCAGCGCCACGCTCAAGCCGTATACGGTGGCGATCCTTCACGAGCTGGCCGGTTTCATCAACCAGGCACCGAACAAGATCAGCATCGCCGGACACACCGACGATGCGCCGTACAGCGGCCAGGGTGGTTACAGCAACTGGGAGCTTTCGGCCGACCGCGCCAATGCCGCGAGGCGTGCGTTGCTGGCCGGTGGCATGAAGCCGGACAAGGTGGCCAGCGTGGTCGGGCTGGCCGATTCGGTTCCGTTCGACAAGGCCGATCCGGGCAGCCCGACCAACCGCCGCATCAGCATCGTGCTGTTGACGCGCAAGGCGCAGGACGCCGCAGTCACGCAGGAAGGCGGAACCGCCGCGGTACCGCAACAGCCGGCAGCTTCGAGCCAGCCTGCCGTGCCACCGCCGGCGGCACCTGCCGCGCAGCCGCCCACCCAATCGCCTGCACAGCCACCTTCGGGGGTGCCGACCGTGACCGTCACGGCAGCACCGCTGTGATCCAGCCCGGGTCTATGCGACCAGTTCGGCGTCCAGTGCGGCCAGCCGTTCGGGTGTGCCCACGTCGGTCCAGCGCCCGCGGAAATGATTGCCGCCAAGCGCATGCTGTGCCATCGCGCGGACCAGCAGCGGCCTGAGCTTGAAGCGGGGCGCGGCCTCCGCCGAGGGGGGGGGCGCATCGCCTGCATGTTGCCGCCAGCCGTGCATGAATTCGCGACGGAAGACGCCGATGCCGCTGTAGGTCAGTCGGTTCGGGCCTTCCGCATGCAGCTGGCCGTCTGCGTCCAGGGCGAAGTCGCCGGAAGGGTGGTGGGCCGGGTTGTCGACCATCATCAGGTGGGCCAGTCCGGCAGGTTCGACGGGCAGGTCGCGCAGGTCGGCATCGGTCCAGACATCGCTGCTGATGGCGATGAACGGCTCGGGGCCCAGCAGCGGAAGCGCGTTGAGCATGCCGCCGCCAGTCTCCAGCGGCACGGGTCCCTCGTAGGCATAGCGGATGCGCAGCCCCCAGCGCGCACCGTCGCCGAGCACTTCGGGAAACTGTCCGGCCAGGTGCGAGGTGTTGATCACCACGTAGTTCACCCCGGCCGCCGCCAGCTTTTCCAGGTGCCACACGATCAGCGGCTTGCCGCCCACCGGCAGTAGCGGCTTCGGTGTGAGATCGGTGAGCGGACGCATGCGCTCGCCGAGGCCGGCGGCGAAGATCAGCGCGTGCCTCATGCGGCCACCCGGGTCAGGTCGCGTCCGGCCGCGTGCCGTTCGAGCAGGGCGGCGAACTCAGCCAGTTCCGGGTAGCGTCGCGCGACGGCGACCACGTAGTCGTACACGCGCGGTACGTCGGCGAGGTAGCCGGCTTTGCCGTCGCGGTACCACAGCCGGTAGAACTGACCCAGCACACGCACGTGGCGATGCATGCCGGTCAGGTCGAACCAGCGCAGGAAGCGTTCGCGGGTGGTCGTGCCGTCGATCACCGCCGCGTCGAGCAGGCGTTGCCGGTAGGACTCGACCCAGCCTTCGACGCGCTCGCGCGGCCAGGTGACATAGGCGTCGCGCAGCAGCGAGGCGAGGTCGTAGGTGACCGGGCCGTGCAGGGCGCCCTGGAAGTCGATGATGCCGGGCGTGTTGTCGTCGACGATCAGCAGGTTGCGGCTGTGGTAGTCGCGATGCACGAAGCAGCGTGGCTGCTCGAGCGCGTTGCGGATGATCAGCTCGAAGGCGCTGTCCAGCACGCGGCGTTCATCGCCGTCGGGCGTGTGGCCGAGGTGGCGTTGGAGGAACCATTCGGGCATGACCTGCAGTCCGCTGACCAGCACGTTGCGGTCGAACGGCGGCAGCCAGGCCGGATCGACGCGGGTCTGCATGCGCAGCAGCGCGTCCATCGCCGCGGCGTACAGTGCGTCAGCATTGTCCGGGGTCAGCTCCGGCAGATACAGCCGGTTGCCGAGGTCCTCGATCAGCAGGAAGCCCTGTTCGAGGTCGCTGGCGCGTACCGCGGGCACGTGCAGGCCGGCATCCGCCAGTTGCGTGCCGATCGCCAGCCAGGGGCGCGGGTCCTCCCGCTGCGGTGGCGAATCCATCACGATCCAGCTGCTGCCGTCGTGCCGCGTCCGCCAGTAGCTGCGGAAGCTGGCATCGGAGGATGCGGGTTCGAGGGCAAGCGTGGCGTCGCCCAGCACGGAGCGGGTCCAGGCCAGGCGCGCTGCGGCGCGTTCGTCGATGGCGTTCATGCGGACGCATGGTAAGGCATCGCATGCGTGGGCTGGGGCATGCGCATGGCACATGAAGGGCATCCATGTGCCATGCGGCAGGTGCCGGGGGCGGCGTCTGCTGCGCCCCGGACAGCGATCGTGCTTACGACAGGTTGTAGGCGCGCTCTTCGTGCTCGGCCAGGTCGAGCCCCATCTGTTCCTGCTCGGTATCCACGCGCAGGCCGATGGTGCGGTCGACCAGCTTGAGCAGCACCCAGCTCAGCACGGCACTCCACACGATGGTGAAGGCCACGCCCTTGGCCTGGATCCACAACTGCCCGCCCAGCGACTCGACCGTGCCGAAGCCACCCAGTTTCGGCGAGGCCAGCGGACCGGTGAGCAGGGCGCCGACGATGCCGGCGATGGCATGCACGCCGAACACGTCGAGCGCGTCGTCGTAGCCCAGCCGGTACTTCAGCTTGGTGGCGGTGAAGAAGCACACGATGCCGGCGATCAGGCCCAGCACCAGCGCGCCACCGGGGCCGCAGGTGCCCGCAGCGGGCGTTACCGCCACCAGGCCGGCGACTGCGCCGGAGACGATGCCCAGCACGCTGGCCCGCTTGTGCGAGATCCATTCCACCGCGGTCCAGCCGATCGCGGCGGCGGCGGTGGCGATCTGGGTCACCAGCATGGCCATGCCCGCGCTGCCGTTGGCGGCCACGGCAGAGCCGGCGTTGAAGCCGAACCAGCCCAGCCACAGCAGGCTGGCGCCGATCACGCTGTAGCCGAGGTTGTGCGGAGGCATCGGCGTATGCGGCCAGCCGCGACGCTTGCCGATCACGATGCAGGCCATCAGGCCGGCGATACCGGCATTGATGTGCACCACCGTGCCGCCGGCGAAGTCGAGCACGCCGAGGTCGCCCAGGAACGAGCCCGGGCCGCCCCACACCATGTGCGCCACCGGCAGGTAGACGACGGTGAGCCACAGCCCGCTGAACCACAGCATGGCGCTGAACTTCATGCGTTCCGCGAAGGCGCCGATGATCAGTACCGGCGTGATGATCGCGAAGGTGAGCTGGAACATCACGAACACGCTTTCCGGCACCGTCTGGTAGTGCGACGAAGGCGTGAGGCCGGCCAGCATGGCCTGGTTGAGGCCGCCAATGAAGGAGTGCAGGTTGGTGACGCCGGCGTGCATGCCTTCGGTGCTGAAGGCCATCGAGTAGCCGTACAGCATCCACAGCACGGTCACCAACGCGGTGATGGCAAAGCACTGCATCATCACCGACAGCAGGTTCTTAGCCCGTACCATGCCGCCGTAGAACAGCGCGGCGCCGGGAATGGTCATCATCAGCACCAGCATGCTGGCGACCAGCATCCAGGCCGTATCGCCGCTGTTGATGGCGGATGTGCCCTGTGCCTGCGCCGATACGGTCAGACCCATCAGGCCGCAGAACAGCACCCACCGCCCCGTTCGTCGCAGCATGCCCACTACCCGTTCCGGTTTCTCAGAGCGCATCGGTATCGACCTCCTGCGTGCGGATGCGGATGACCTGTTCGAGGTCGCTGACGAAAATCTTGCCGTCGCCCACCTTGCCGGTGCGTGCCGCGGTGCAGATCGCTTCGATGACGTGGTCGCTCTGCTCGTCGGCGACGGCGACCTCGATCTTCAGCTTGGGCAGGAAGTCCACCACGTACTCCGCGCCGCGGTAGAGCTCGGTATGCCCGTGCTGGCGGCCGAACCCCTTGACCTCGGTGACGGTCATTCCCTGCACGCCGACCTCGGCCAGGGCCTCACGCACATCGTCCAGCGTGAATGGCTTGATCACTGCGGTGATCCACTTCATGTCCCACCCCTTGTTGTTGGTCTTGCTGCAGCACAGCATGTTGCGTGCCATCGGGCTGGATCGGCGCAGGACAAGGCGTGACGGGGAATCCGCGCGCATCGAGGCGGCTCCAAATGACGATGCAGGTGCAACGGTTGCCCTGAAACAGTGCAAGAAGCAAAGACGGCCATTTGACCGTGCATAGCCAAATTAGTACCATTTTGGTCTGATTTAAGGTGCCGGACCCGCATCGCATGCTTCGTGTCAGCCGACTCACGGATTACGCCACGGTGGTGATGACCTGCATCGCCGGCCACCCCGGCGACGTGCTGAGCACCGCCCAGATCGCCGACGAGGCGCACCTAGAACTGCCGACCGTGAGCAAGCTGCTGAAGTCGCTGGGGCATGCCGGACTGGTCGATTCGTTCCGCGGCGTCAACGGCGGTTACCGGCTGGCACGCCCGGCAGGCGAGATCACCCTGGCCGAGATCGTCGAGGCGATGGAAGGCCCGATCGGCATGACCGAGTGCGGCACCACCGAAGGCCAGTGCGAGCGCGAGGCACGCTGCGGCGTGCGCGGCAGCTGGCAGCGCATCAACCATTTGCTGGACGGCGCGCTGCGCGCGGTGAGCCTGGCCGATGTACTGCATCCGGCCCCGCCCGCGGAAGTGACCGTCGACATCCGCAATCTCAAAGGCAGAACCACCGCATGACCAGCGAACGCGACGACAACATGTCCGGCCGTACCGGGGCTACCGTGCTGCGCGACAACGCCGAGGTCGCCGAGGCGCTGGGGCGCAGCTACAGCGCCGGTTTCGTCACCGAGATCGAAAGCACCGGACTGCCGCCGGGCCTGGACGAGGAGACCATCCGCCAGCTGTCCGCGATCAAGCGCGAGCCGGAATGGATGACCGAGTGGCGCCTGAAGGCCTACCGCCACTGGCTGACCATGCCGCAGCCGGACTGGGCGAAGCTGAAACTCGACCCGATCGACTACCGCGCGATCAGCTACTACTCCGCGCCGAAGCAGGCGCCGAAGTCGCTGGACGAGGTCGACCCGGCGCTGCTGGAAACCTACGAGAAACTGGGTGTGCCGTTGCACGAGCGCGCGGCGCTGGCCGGCGTGGCGGTGGACGCGGTGTTCGACTCGGTTTCGGTCGGCACCACCTTCCGCAAGCAGCTGGCCGAGGCCGGCGTGATCTTCTGCTCGATGAGCGAGGCGATCCGCGAGCATCCCGAGCTGGTGCGGACGTACTTGGGCAGCGTGGTGCCGACCGGCGACAACTTCTTCGCCGCGCTGAATTCGGCGGTGTTCTCCGACGGCAGCTTCGTGTTCATTCCCAAGGGCGTGCGCTGCCCGATGGAACTGTCCACCTACTTCCGCATCAACGCGCAGAACACCGGTCAGTTCGAACGCACCCTGATCGTGGCCGAGGAAGGCAGCCAGGTGTCGTATCTGGAGGGCTGCACCGCACCGCGCCGCGACGAAAACCAGCTGCACGCCGCGGTGGTCGAGCTGGTCGCGCTGGAGCGTGCGCAGATCAAGTATTCCACGGTGCAGAACTGGTATCCCGGCGACGAGAACGGTGTCGGCGGCATCTACAACTTCGTGACCAAGCGCGGCGAGTGCCGCGGCGACGACTCCAAGATCAGCTGGACCCAGGTGGAAACCGGTTCGGCGATCACCTGGAAGTACCCCAGCTGCGTGCTGCGCGGCGACCGTTCGGTGGGCGAGTTCCACTCGGTAGCGCTGACCCACCACCGGCAGCAGGCCGACACCGGCACCAAGATGATCCACATCGGCCGCGATACCAAGTCGAAGATCGTCTCCAAGGGCATCAGCGCCGGGCGCAGCAACAACAGCTACCGCGGTCTGGTTAAGGTGGAGAAGGGCGCCGCCGGCGCACGCAACTACACCCAGTGCGACTCGCTGCTGATCGGCAAGAAGTGCGGCGCGCACACCTTCCCGTACATGGAAGTGAAGAACCCCGGCGCGATCGTCGAACACGAGGCCACCACCTCGAAGATTTCCGACGACCAGCTGTTCTACTGCCGTTCGCGCGGCATCAGCGAGGAGGACGCCGTGTCGATGATCGTCGACGGCTTCTGCAAGCAGGTGTTCCGCGAGCTGCCGATGGAATTCGCGGTAGAAGCGAAGAAGTTGCTGGAAGTCTCGCTGGAAGGCGCGGTCGGCTGACATGCCCTACCTGCTCGTCAAATACCTGGTGACTGCGGCGGTGGTCGTGGCCGTTTCCGAGATCGCACGGCGCAGCGGGCGCATCGGCGCGCTGGTCGGCGCGCTGCCGCTGGTCAGCCTGCTGGCGCTGATCTGGATGCGCCTCGAACACCGGCCCACGCAGACGATCGGGAACTACGCGTTCTACACGTTCTGGTACGTGCTGCCGACGCTGCCGATGTTCCTGTGCTTTCCGTGGTTGCTGCAACGCTTCGGTTTTGCCATTGCGATGCTGGCGTTCTGCGTCGGTACCGTGCTGGTTTTCATTCTTTTCGCACTCGCGATGCGACGGTTCGGCATCAACCTGCTCTGACCGCGTATCTGTCGATCCATTACGGCATTCATGACCATGCTCACCATCGAAAACCTGCACGCCCGCGTCGAGGGCAAAGACATCCTCAAGGGCCTCTCGCTCAGCGTGAAGCCGGGCGAGGTGCACGCCATCATGGGGCCGAACGGCGCGGGCAAGTCCACGCTGGGCAACGTGCTTTCCGGGCGCGACGGCTACGAGGTCACTGCTGGCTCGGTCACCTTCAATGGCATCGACCTGCTGGCGCTGGAGCCGGAAGCGCGCGCCGCCGCCGGCGTGTTCCTGGCCTTCCAGTACCCGGTCGAGATTCCCGGGGTGAACAACACCTATTTCCTGCGCGCCGCGCTCAATGCGCAGCGCAAGGCGCGCGGCGAGGCCGAGCTCGATTCGATGCAGTTCCTCAAGCTGGTACGCGAGAAGCTGAAGATCATGCAGATCTCCGACGAGCTGCTCCACCGCGCGGTCAACGAAGGTTTCAGCGGCGGCGAGAAGAAGCGCAACGAGATCTTCCAGATGGCCGTGCTGGAGCCGAAGCTGGCGATCCTGGACGAAACCGATTCGGGCCTGGACATCGATGCGCTGAAGCAGGTGGCCGAGGGCGTCAACGCACTGCGCTCGTCGGAGCGCTCGTTCCTGGTGGTCACCCACTACCAGCGCCTGCTCGACTACATCGTGCCCGATTACGTGCACGTGCTGGCCGGCGGCCGGATCGTCGAGAGCGGCGACAAGACCCTGGCGCACCGGCTGGAAGAACACGGCTACGCCTGGCTGTCCGAACACGGCGAGCCGGCCGGGGCGCAGGCATGACCCAGCCCGGCGTCCCCTTCGTGGCCGCCAGCGCGGCCGCGCCGCTGCCGCACAGCGGCATCGGCTGGCTGGACGAGGCGCGCCGGGACAACCTGGCCGCGTTCATCCAGGCCGGCCTGCCCGATACGCGGGTGGAAGCGTGGAAATACACCGCCCTGCGTGCCCTGGCGCAGCGTGCGTTCGAGCAGGGTGATGCGCAGGCGGCCGTCCGTGCGGTCGATCCGTCCCTGTTCGCGCTTCCGGCCGTGGACGGGCCAAGGCTGGTGTTCGTCAACGGCATGTTCCGTGGTGATCTCTCGTCGCTGTCCGACCTGCCCGCAGGCCTGACGCTGCAGCCGCTGTCGGCGGCGCTGGCGCAGGATCCCGAACCGCTGCGTTTCGCGCTGTCGCGCCGCTATCGCGAGCGCGGCGATGCCTTTGCCAGCCTCAATGCAGCGCAGGCCGCCGATGGCGTGGTACTGCGCGTGGCGGCGGGTGCCAAGGTCGACGCGCCGGTGCACCTGGTGTTTATCGGTGCGGCCACCGGGGTCGATACCGCCTGGCATCTGCGCCAGGTGATCGAGCTGGCCGAGTGCGCCGAACTGACGCTGGTCGAGCAGCATGTCGGCACCGACGGCGCACGTCAGCTTGGCACCCTTGTCGCCGACGTCGTGCTGCGCGACGGTGCACGCCTGCACCACACGGTGTTGCAGGACGCGGCCACCGATACCGTGCTGGTGCGCCGCGATGCGCTGACCCTGGGCGCGTCTGCGCAGGCCCTGCTGCACGTACTGGAACTGGGTGGTTCGCTGGTGCGCCACGACCTGCAGGCCGAGCTGGCCGGCGATGGCGCGCGCTTCGATACGCGCGGCGTGTTCATGCCGCGCGGACGCCAGCACATCGACACCCAGCTGGCGATCCGCCACCAGGCACTGGGCACCGCTTCCAGTTCCAGCTGGCGCGGCGTGGCCGACGATCGTGCACGCGGAGTGTTCCGTGGTGCGATCGTGGTGGCGCCGGGTGCCGACGGCAGCGATGCCAGCCTCAACAACAAGAATCTGCTGCTGTCGCCGAATGCCGAGATCGACACCAAGCCGGAACTGGAGATCTACGCCGACGAGGTGCAGGCCGCGCATGGTGCGACGGTCGGCCAGCTGGACGAGCGTGCGCTGTTCTACCTGCGTTCGCGCGGCATCCCGCTGGCCGAGGCGCGTACCCTGCTGACGGCCGCGTTCTGCCGCGCCGTGCTGGACGACCTGCCGGACGCCGCATTGCGCGAACATCTTGCCGGGCTGCTGGCGGCCCGGTTGCCCGTGTAAGCCACCCAGCGCCACCGATGCCATGACCGATTCCACTGCACGTGCCCCTGCCTTCGACGTCCAGCGCATCCGCGCCGACTTTCCGTTGCTGTCGCGCCAGGTACACGGCAAACCGCTGGTGTACTTCGACAACGCCAACACCAGCCAGAAGCCGCGCCAGGTGATCGAGGCGGTCGACCGCCATTACCGCGAGCACAATGCCAACGTGGCACGCGCGGTGCACCAGCTCGGCGAGGAGGCCACATCCGCCTACGAAGGCGCGCGCGATGCGCTGGCGCGCTTCGTCAATGCGCCGTCGCGCAACGAGGTGGTGCTTACCTCGGGCACCACTCATGCAGTCAACCTGGTGGCCTACAGCTACGCGTTGCCGATGCTCAAGCCGGGCGATGCGATCCTGACCACGGTGATGGAGCATCACGCCAACATCGTGCCGTGGCAGCTGGTGGCCACGCGCTCGGGGGCGACGGTCAAGGCAGCGCCGATCGACGAGCGTGGCGAACTGCTGGTCGAGCGTTACATCGAGATGCTCACCCCCGAGGTGAAGCTGGCCTGCGTGACGCATGTGTCCAACGTGCTGGGCACGGTCAACCCCGTGCGCGAGATCGCCAGGGCCTGCCGCAAGCGTGGCATTCCGCTGCTGGTGGACGGTTCGCAGGCGGTGCCGCACCGGCCGGTCGACGTGCAGGCGCTGGGCTGCGACTTCTACGTGGTCACCGGACACAAGATGCTGGCACCCACCGGCACCGGCATGTTGTGGGCGAAGAAGGAACACCTGGATGCGATGCCGCCGTTCTTCGGCGGTGGCGAAATGATCCGCGAGGTGAAGTTCTCCGGCACCACCTTCGCCGACCCGCCGCACAAGTTCGAGGCCGGCACGCCCAATATCGCCGGTTTCGCCGGCATGGCCGCGGCGATCGACTACTACCGCACGCTGGGCTTCGATGCGATCCGCAGGCACGAGGCTGCGCTGCTCGAGTACGCCACCGCGCGTCTGCGTGAAATCCCCGGCCTGCGCATCATCGGCGAGGCCGCCGACAAGGAGCCGGTGATCTCGTTCCTGCTCGACGGCGCGCAGGCCACGGACCTTGCCACCCTGCTGGACCTGCAAGGCGTGGCGGTTCGTTCGGGACACCACTGCGCGCATCCGCTGATGCAGTTCTACGGGGTGCCGGCCACGCTGCGTGCGTCGCTGGCGTTCTACAACACGCTGGAAGAGGTGGATGCGTTCGTGGCCGCGCTGCTCAAAGTGCGCAAGCTGCTGATGTAGGCCTCCCGCCCTCCCGCTGCTGGACGATGGTCGAAGGTCGCAGTGCGACCCGTTGTGCCAGGCAACCGGCTACGCTTGGCATTCCCGATTGCATACGGTGCCCGATGTTCGCTTCGCTTCCCCGCCTGCTGCGCGTTCCGCTGGTCGTGCTGCTGCTTTCGCTCAACGTCGTGGTGCATGTGCTGCCGCTGTTCGCCCTGACCCTGGTGAAGCTGCTGCTGCCGTTCGCGGCGGCACGCCGGGCCTGCTCGCGCGGGCTGGTCGCCATCGCGGAAAGCTGGATCGGCGTGAACAACCTGCTGTTCGAGCTGTTCACCCGCATCCACTGGCAGGTGGAGGGGCTCGATGGCCTGCGCCGTGACGGCAACTACCTGGTGCTGTGCAACCACCAGAGCTGGGTGGACATTCCGGTACTGCAGAAGGTCTTCAACCGGCGGATCCCGTTCCTGCGCTTTTTCCTCAAGCAGCAGCTGATCTGGGTGCCGCTGCTGGGGCCGGCCTGGTGGGCGCTGGATTTCCCCTTCATGAAACGCTACTCGCGCGAGACGCTGCAGCGGCATCCCGAGCTGCGCGGACGCGACCGCGATGCCACGCGCCACGCCTGCGCCAAGTTCCGGCACCTGCCGGTGTCGGTGATGAATTTCGTCGAGGGCACGCGCTTCACGCCGGCCAAGCACGATGCACAGGGTTCGCCGTACCAGTACCTGCTGCGGCCGCGTGCTGGAGGGCTGGCTTTCGTGCTGGACGCGATGGGCGATGCGCTGCATGCGATCCTCGACGTCACCATCGTCTATGGCGAGGGCCCGCGCAGCATGAAGGACCTGGTAGCCGGGCGTATCCGTGACATCCGCCTGCACGTGCGCGAGTGCGCGATCGATGCCACGCTGCACGGCGACTACGAAAACGACGCGGCGTTCCGCGAACGATTCCAGACCTGGGTCAATGCGATGTGGCAGGCCAAGGACGATCAGGCCGGGCGCATGCTCGAAGTGGCCGGACAGTCGATACAAGGGGGCTGAACGATGCGAATTCTTATCGTGGGTGCCGGCGCCACCGGCGGCTACTTCGGCGGACGCCTGCTGCAGCATGGGCGCGACGTGACCTTCCTGGTGCGCGCGCGGCGCGCGCACCAGCTGGCCGAACATGGTCTGGCGATCCACAGTCCGGCCGGCGACGTCACCCTGGCCGCGCCGCCAGTGGTGCAGGCAAGCGGGCTGGATCAGTCGTTCGACCTGATTCTGCTGAGCTGCAAGGCCTATGGCCTGGCCCAGGCGATGGACGACATCGCGCCGGCGGTGGGGCCGCATACCGCGATCCTGCCGCTGCTCAACGGCATGCGCCATCTCGACCTGATGGACCAGCGCTTCGGCGCCGACAAGGTGCTGGGCGGCCAGTGCGTGATCGCCGCCACGCTGGATGCCGAGGGTGGCGTGCGTCACCTCAACGGCATGCACAGCCTGACGTTCGGCGAGCGCGATGGCGACGACACGGCGCGCATGCAGGCGATCACTGCCGCGCTTTCCGATGCCGGATTCGACGCCCGGCCCAGCCGCACAGTGATGCAGGACATGTGGAACAAGTGGGTGTTCCTGGCCTCGCTGGCCGGCATCACCTGCCTGATGCGCGCTCCGGTAGGCGACATCATGGCGGCCCCGGGTGGGCGAGAGGCGACGCTGTCGCTGCTGGAGGAATGTCGCGCCACCGCCGGGCGTGCCGGCTACGCTCCGGCCGACGAGGTGCTGCAGCGGGCCATCGGGGTGCTGACCGATCCTGCCTCGTCGCTTACCGCCTCGATGCTCAGGGATCTGCAGCATGGCTATCCCACCGAGGGCGACCATGTCATCGGCGACATGCTGGCGCGTTCCGCGCATGTGCCGGGCGACGGTTCCATGCTCGCCATCGCGCATGCCCACCTCAAGGCCTACGAGGCGGGTCGTTCCCGTCAGCACGGCCAGGCGTAGGATCCGACCATGACCGACGTTCCCGCTCCCGTTTTCCGCGTGGCTGATGCCGCCGATGTTCCTGCCATCGTGGCCCTGGTCGAATCGGCCTACCGCGGCGATTCGGGCCGGCGCGGCTGGACCACCGAGTCCGACCTGCTCGACGGCCAGCGTACCGATGCCGCCGATGTGGCAGCCACCCTTGGGCGTCCCGACAGCCTGATCCTGCTGGCCGAACAGGGCGGGAAGCTGCTTGCCAGCTGCCATGTCGAGCGCCTGCCGGAAGCCGGTTACTTCGGCATGTTCGCGGTCGATCCCTCGCAGCAGGGCAGTGGCCTGGGCAAGACGGTGCTGGCCGAGGCCGAACGGCTGGCGCGCGAGCGCTGGCAGTGCCGTGCCATGCATATGACAGTGATCGAGCAACGGGCCGAGCTGATCGCCTGGTACGAGCGCCGCGGCTATCGGCGCACCGGGCAGTACAAGCCGTTCCCGTATGGCGACGAACGTTTCGGCATCCCGCTGCGCGACGACCTGCGCTTCGAGCTGCTGGTGAAGGAGCTGCCGGCATGAGCCTGCTGGACGAAGGCTGGGTCCGCGTGGGCACGCGCAGCGAACTGCTGCCCGGCGAGTTCCGCGTGGTCTACGACGGTGATACCCCGATCGCGGTCTACAACATCGACGGCGACCTGTACGCGGTGGAAGATGTCTGCACGCACGATGGCGGCGATCTTGCCGGCGGCGAGGTGCTTGGCTTCGAGGTGGAATGCCCGCGGCATGGCGCGCGCTTCGACCTGCGTACCGGTGCGGTGACCTGTCCGCCCGCCTACGAGCCGATCGCCACCTTCCCGGTGCGCGAGGACGCCGGTGCCATCTGGACCCGCGACGATCGCTGAGCCGATACGCTGCTCAGTAGTGGTAGATGAAGGCCAGCGTCGCCGATGGCTGCCACGGCGTGCCGTAGCGGCGCACCAGCGGTGAATCCGCCGCGTTGCCCAGCAGGTACGAGCAGCGCAGCGCCATGGCGACGCCGGTGTTGCGGCTGGTCGGCAGGAACACGTCGTACTCCAGGCTCGCCTGCTGCGGACTGGCGCCGGGCTGCCAGGTCGAGGTGCCCAGCCTGGCCGCCTGTGAGGGGTTGATGCCATAGAGCCGGCGCATGCCGGCACCGTTCAGCGTCTGCAGCTCGACCTGCAGCGAGTGCTCGAAATAACCGACCGAAGGCAGGTCCCATTCGGCGTAGACCTTCCAGTAGGTGGTCGCGCCGTCGAGGTCGTGGCTGAGGCTGGTGCCGGCGTCGATGTTTTTGGTGAGCTGCCATTCCAGGTAGCCGCCGGCATCGAAGCGTGGCGACAACGTGGGCACCTTGCCGGCGATGTAACCCATGTCATCGTGTTCGCGGCCCCATTCGTAGCCGCCGTAGATGCCGCCATGCAGCACCTTGCCGCGGATCAGGTCGACCTGCAGCCCGCTGTTGCTGGACAGCGAGATCACGTTCGGAACCTCGATGTCGAAATAGGGCACCGGGCTGGCGTACTGGGTTTTCGAGCCGCTCCAGCCGGGCATGATGTTCACGCCGCCGCCGACCGCATAGACCGGCGTGGTGTCGTCCGCGTGCGCAGGCTGGGCCCAGGTCAGCACCATGCCCAGCGTGGCCAGGGTCAGCAGTGCCGGTCGCAGCGGCTCGGGTCGATGCTGCTCAGGGAGCACGGCGCAGCGCGAGCACAGCGTTGAGCCCGCCGAAGGCGAACGAGTTGCTGAGCACGGCGCGCACCGGCATCTCGCGTGCCGTATCGGGCACATAGTCCAGGTCGCATTGCGGGTCGGGCTGGTCCAGGTTCATCGTGGGCGGCACCACGCCGTCGCGCAGCGCGCCGATGGCGGCGACCAGTTCCAGTGCGCCGGAAGCGCCCAGCGCATGACCGTGCATCGACTTGGTCGAGGACACCGCCAGCCGGTCGGCGTGGGCGCCGAAGGTCAGCCGGATCGCGCGCGTCTCGGTGACGTCGTTGGCCGGCGTACCGGTGCCGTGGGCATTGACGTAGTCGATGTCCTCCGGGGCGAGGCCGGCGTCGTCCAGCGCCTGGCGCATGGCGGAGGATGCGCCTTCGGCGCTGGGCATCACGATGTCGGACGCGTCGGCGCTCATGCCGCCGCCGGCCAGCTCGGCCAGGATGGTGGCCCCGCGCGCCTGCGCCCGTTCCAGGCTCTCCAGCACGAACACGCCAGCGCCTTCGCCCAGCACCAGGCCGCGACGGTTCGCGCTGAACGGGCGGCAGGTGTCGTCGGCCAGCACGCGCATCGCTTCCCATGCGCGCAGGGCGCTGTAGCTGATGCAGGCCTCGGCGCCGCCGGTGACGGCGGCATCGGCCATGCCGTTGCGGATCATCTGCGCGGCCTGGATCACGGCGTGGTTGGTCGATGCGCAGGCGCTGGCCACCGCGAAGGTGGGGCCACGCAGCCCCCAGGCAATGCTGACCTGGCTGGCCGGGGCGTTCATCATCAGTCGCACGATGGTGAACGGGTGGGTACGGGTGGCATGTTCGGCGTACAGGCGCCGGCTCTGCTCGTCGTGGGTGTTGTCACCGCCGACGCCGCTGCCGATGACCACCGCGGTGCGCAGGCCAAGCCCGTCCGCGGCGAAATCCAGACCGGACTGGCCGATCGCCTCGCGGGCCGCGGCCAGGGTCAGCATCGACACGCGGTCGAGCAGCGGCAGGGTGCGCTCGTCGATGCCGGCGGTGAGGTCGACGTCGTCGGGCACCTGTGCGGCAATCCTGGTGCGCAGCTTGTCCTGGAACGGGTGGCGCAGCGGCGCGATCATGCCGCTGCCTTCGCGCAACCGTCGCCACAGGACCTCTGCGCCAAGCCCGTGCGGGCCTGCCGCACCCATGCCGGTAATCACGACCCGGCGACGATCGGCCATGCTCATGCGTCGTTTCCGTTACCTGCGGCAGCCTTCTCGTCCAGCGACTTCTGGACCGCGTCGACCAGGCTCTGCACGGTCTCGGCGTTGAAATCCGCGTTTTCCTGCTCGGGCAGGGTGATGTCGAAGTGCTCTTCGATGTCGAAGATCGTCTCGATCACCTCGAGCGAGGCCACACCCAGATCTTTCAGGGTGGATTCGGGCTTGATGGAGCCCACGTCGAGCTTGGCCTGCTTGGCGATGATCTCGAAAACTTGCTGCTGGACAGAGTCGGTCATGTACGTGGCCCTCGGCGGCAGGCGACAATGGAAGGATCCCCGTCAGTTTAGGCAAACTCGCTTTCCCATGTCTTTCGTCGCGCAACTGGAACCCGACGCCCTGCTCGAGGCATTTATGGCGCAGCCGCCGCTCGGTTTCGAGGTGGAACGCTCGCCGCAGGGCATGCCCTGCTTCGTGGCGCCGTTCGATCTGCTCACCACCGCCGACGACGCCCTGCGCCGGCGGGTAGGGGCCTGGCCGCTGCATCGCCTGTGGGGTCGCCTGCTGCGCTGGCGCACGCGGTTTGCCGGGACCACCGTGTCGGAATACGCGCCGTTGCCGCCGGAGGGCGAGCCCGCGACGCTGGCGCGTGGCCTGAAGCAGGCCTACGGTCGCGACTGCCGCCTGCTGATCGTGAAGGACATCGCGCAGGATTCGCCGCTGCTCGACGCGGCGTCGAATGCCCGCTGCAGCGCATTTGCCGAGGCCTGCCGGCGCGAGGGTTTCGTGCTGCTGGAAGGGCAGGCGCTGGCCTGGGTGCCGATCGATTTCGCCTCGACCGACGACTACCTGGCGCGGCAGTCCTACAGCCGGCGCAAGAACATCCGGCGCAAGCTGCGCGCGCGCGCGGACCTGTCGGTGGAGGTGCTGCGCACCGGCGACCCCTGTTTCTCCGACGAGGCGGTGTTCGCCGAATTCCACGCCCTGTTCGACAACGTCTACGAACAGAGCGAGATCCATTTCGACCGGCTCAGTGCGGATTTCTTCCGGCGCATCCTGCGCGACGCCGACAGTGGCGGGGTGGTGTTCGTCTATCGTCACCAGGGAACGATGATCGGCTGGAACCTGTGCTACGAGCACGGCGGCAAGCTGATCGACAAATACGTCGGCTTCGCCTACCCGCAGGCGCGCGAGCTCAATCTGTACTTCATCAGCTGGATGCACAACCTGGAATATGCCCGCGAACGCGGCCTTTCCCATTACGTGGCAGGCTGGACCGACCCCGAGGTCAAGGCGTTCCTCGGTGCCAGCATGACCTTCACGCGCCATGCGGTGTATGCGCGCAACCCCTTGTTGCGCTGGTTGCTGAAGCGGCTGGGCGGCCATTTCGAGGGCGATCGCCAGCGCCTCGCCGGACAGGAGCAGGACCATGACGTCTGACCATGCACTGCGCCCGGTCGTGCTGGACATCGACCGTTCGACCGGCGAGTTACCGGATGCCCTGGTGCTGCCGCTGCACGAATGGCAGGAAACCCTGCGCTTCGCCTGTTCGGGTGCCGCCATGCGCCGCTTCGGCAGTGCCCTCGACCGCCTGCTGCCGGCCCGCCACGGCACCGTGTTCATGGGCAGCGGCGACTTTCACCACCTCAGTTGGCCGTTGATCGAACGCCTGCGACCTTCCACCCCGATCCAGGTGGTGGTGCTGGACAACCATCCCGACAACATGCGCTTTCCGTTCGGCGTGCATTGTGGTTCGTGGGTACGTCGGGTCGCCGCGCTGCCGTTCGTGGAGCATGTGCACGTGCTCGGCATCACCTCGTCGGACATCGGTGGCGGGCACGCATGGGAAAACTATCTGACTCCGCTGCTGCGCGGCCGGCTCAGCTACTGGAGCATGGGTGTGGACACCGGCTGGGCGAAGCGGCTGGGCATTGCCCGCGCGTTCCGCGGCTTCGACACGCCGGAGGCGCTGGTCGATGCCTTCGTCGAATACCAGCGCACGCAGCGGCGGCCGGTCTACCTGACGATCGACAAGGACGTGTTCGCCCCCGAAGTGGCGCAGACCAACTGGGATCAGGGTCGCCTGCTGCTGCCACACGCGCTGGCCGTGATCGAAAGCCTGCGCCAGGGCCTGGTCGGCAGCGACGTCAACGGCGAGGTTTCGCATTACCAGTACGCCACATGGTGGAAGCGGCGGCTGTCGGCACTGGACGAGCAGCCGGAGATCGATCCGGCCCGGCTGGCTGGCTGGCAGGCACAGCAGCATGCGCTGAACCTGCATTTGCTGGAAGCGATCGCGGCGCGTGCCGGCTGAGCGGGTACCGGCTCAGGCGCTGGCCGCTTCGAGCACGCGGCAGATCGTCTCGAAGTCGGCCTCGTCCATCCACGGGCTGTTGCCGATGGTGAGGCTGCGCGAGGCGAAGTCGCGCGCGTTAGGCACGGCCTGTGCCGGCACGATGTCGGCGAGGTAGGTGTAGTCGGGCAGGGCATGGATGAACAGCCTGCTCACCCCGAGCCCGGCCTGCCACAGCTGCGCCAGCGCGTCGTCGCGTGCGCGCCGGTCGGGCAGCAGCAGCAGCAGGAACGGCCAGACCCCGGTCGCTCCGGCCGGGTCGTCGAGTACCTCGATGCCCGGTATTTCTTGCAGCCGAGCCAGACGCCGGCGTGCCAGTGCCGCGGTGTCGGCCAGGAAGGCAGGCAGGCGCCGGGCGGCACGGGCACCGACCATGCGTCGCCAGCGACCGACCGCATGCAGCGGCAAGGGTAGGCCGAAATCGTCGCCAACCGCCGCTACCGGGTCGCCGCGACGCAAGGCGCGACGCAGCGGCTGGCCGTAGGCCAGGCGCAGACCGCGCGGCCGGTACAGCGCGGTATAGCCCAGCAGTTCGATGCTGCGTCGCAGTTCCCAGCGCAGGCTGTACCGAGCGATGCGCGCAGCGGTGTGCAGCAGGTGTTCGCGCAGGTCCGGATCGCGTGCGGTGAGTAGACCGCCTTCGTAGATCGACAGCCCCTTGCCTGCGGCAAGACTGAAGAAGCCGATGTCGCCGGCGAGTCCCACGCTGGTTTCGCGCTGCCGCGCACCCAGCGCCTGGGCGGCGTCCTCGATCACCCGTGCGCCGACATCCGCGGCCACGGCGATGGCCTCGCCGACGGCGGCCACGCGGCCAGCCAGGTGGGTGGGGACAATGGCCAGGGTGCGTTCGTCGCAGACCGAGCGCAGGGCGGCCGGGTCCATGTCGTAGTGTCCCGGCCGCAGGTCGCACAGCACCGGTTCCAGCCCGGCCTGGTGCACGGCCAGTGGCACCAGTGGACAGGTGTAGGCCGGCATCACCACGCGCCGGCGGGCCGGTGCCCGTTCGTGCAGCGCCGCCAGCGCGATCAGCAGTGCGGCCGTGCCGGAGCAGGTCAGCTGCAGCGGTGGCGTGCGCAGCTGCGCGGCGATGCCATCGGCCAGCGAGGTGCGGCCTGGCAGCAGGTCGCTCCAGCGCGGCGGCAGGCCGGCCGTGGGTGGCAGTTCGTGGTGGCGGATCGGCGGCGACATCGCGCCGGCTCAGTCGCCTGCGGCGTCGTCGGCCGGGTGCTCGCGGCTTTCGGCAAAGCCGAGGCAGACAATGCCGGCCAGGATCGCCAGCGCGCCGAGCACCCGCGGCACGGTCAGCTGGTCACCGAACAGCCATACCGAAAGCAGCATCACCGAGACCACCTCCAGATGCGAGGCGGCGAAGGCGGGGCCGATCGGTGCGTGCTTGAGCAGGGTCATCCAGGTGAAGAAGGCGCCGATGTAACCCAGCACCGCACCATAGACCCATGGCTTGTCGAACAGGCGCAGCAGCCAGGCGGTATTGGCCTGCACCGGCAGTGCATGCATGCCGGCGAACTTGAAGCTGACCGCGCCCAGCGTGTCGAAGGCCATCAGCAGCAGGAAGCCGATCAGGTAGAAGCTGCCGCGTTTCATCCGGCCACTCCCACGATGGCCACGCCCAGGGTCACCAGCAGGATGCCGGCCAGGCGCAGGCGGGTGAGTTTCTCGCCGAACAGGAAGCGTCCCGCGATCATGATCGCGACGATGTTGATCGAGCCCAGCAAGATCGCGCGCGACAGTGGCAGCAGCGAGAGGAAGGCGATCCAGACCAGGAATTCGAGCACGTAGCTGCCGATGCCCAACCAGATCCACGGGCGCCGCGCCATGTACAGCCAGCGGGCCAGGCCATCACCGGCGGCAGGGTCGCCGGCAGCCGCCTTGAAGGCGAGCTGGCCGCCGGTGTCGAGCACGACGTTGACCAGCCACAGGGCCGCGACGGTGTAGGAGACGCCGTTCATCGGGCGCGACTCAGGCGGCGGCCCGCTGCGGCGCGCCGGCGACGCGACCGAAGAAGGCGGCGGAACGCTCGATCAGCGTACGGCGTTCCTTGTCGACGGTGATCATGTGGTAGCTGTCGTGCAGCAGCAGCAGTTCGGTGGGACCGCTGACGTTGTCGCGCACCAGCTCGGCGTTGCTCAGACTGGCCACGTCGTCCTCGCTGGCATGGGCGATCAGGCAGGGCGCGACCACCTGCGGCAACTGCCGCCGTACCGTCGCCGCGAGGCCGTACATCTCGGCCAGCGAATACCACGGGTTACCGGGCAGGCCGGCGGCGGCGCTGTCGCCGCCCAGCATGGCCGAGCTGATCTGCGCGCGCAGGCGCTCGTCGCGGATGCCGTAGGGCGGCTGTTCCATGAAGCTGCGGTTGCGGCCGATGCCCACTTTCTTCAGCAGCGGCAGCATGAACGACAGCCGCGCCAGCCGGGGGATGCTCCAGCCGTCGTAGCGGAAGGTGGCGCCGTAGACGCCCACGCCGGCGATCTGCTGCGGGCGGTCGGCAGCCAGCTTCAGCGACAGCAGGGCACCCATCGACAGGCCTCCCACGAACAGCCGGTCAACCTTTTCCAGCATGGCGTCGGCGGCCTTTTCCACGCTGGCGTACCAGTCGTGCCAGCCGGTGGCCAGCAGGTCCTCGGCATCGCCGCAATGGCCGGCCAGCTGCATGCCGTGAACGGTGTAGCCGGCGTTGTTCAGGCCCTTGCCGAGCAGGCGCATTTCCATCGGCGTGCCGGTCAGGCCATGGATCAACAGGACGCCGTCGCGGCCGCCCTCGAACATGAAATCGGTTTGCTGGATCACGGTCATCCTCAAGGTGGAGGGCTGCGCCTGCCGCGTGGCTGGGGCGCTGTCCCCGACGTTCCCAGCTTCGCAGCGTGCGGTTTCCTCAGTCTTTCGCGGCCGTTGCCGGCAGAAAGCGCACCAGCACGCGCTGGCCGATGCGCAGCCGCTGCGGCGTGTCGAAGGCCAGGATGCAGCTGACCGCGCGCGAGTTGGCGCGGATCTGCGGGTCGTTGTCCAGCGTGTCGGGACCGTACACCTGGCCGATCCGTACCACGTGGGCCGGCCAGGTGGCAGCGTCAGGGCCGCCGTCGATCAGCACTTCGGCGCGCATGCCCGGATGGACGGCGCCGACGAAGCTTTCGTTGAGCTCGGCACGGACGATGCGCGGCTTGTCGGGCAGCAGCACGAAGGCGGTGCTGCCGGCGGAGATGGCCTCGCCGGCCTGCACGGCCACGTGGACCAGCTCGCCGTCGACCGGCGCGTGCAGGCTGTCCTGCTGCAAGCGGTAATGGGCCTCGGCCAGCTTCTGCCGGGCCAGGTCGACGCCGGCCTGCGCGGCACTCACCTGCGCCGCGAGTTGTTCGCTGGCGGTACGTGCATTGTCGGCATTCTGGCCGGCATCGGCACCGCTGGCGGCAGCGGCCGCCAGGCGCTTGGCGCGGACCTTGGCGGCCGCCTGCTCGACCTGGGTCAACTTCAGCTGCGCCTGTGCGTTCTCCAGTTGTGCCTGCGCGGCCTTGATCGCGAGCTGGGCCGGCTCTTCGTTCAACTGCGCCAGCAACTGGCCGCGCGTGACCGTCTCGCCGTCGCGTACCGGCACGCGGGCCAGCATGCCGCTGCCGGGGATGGAAAGGTGAAGCAGGCCACCTTCAATGTCGATGCGGCCCTGTGCCATGGCGGCATAGCGCGACGCGACGGTCGCCGGGGCCTTGTCCGGCGTGTCGGCATGCCTGGAGCAGGCCGAGGCCATGGCGATGCCCGCGGCCACGGCAGCCAGGCGCAATACGGTACGGAAGCGGGAATGGGTTTGCATAAGCTCGGTGGTCGATGTCATGGCGTCGTTTCCACACGGGAGGCGGCCGGTACGCCAGGATGGTGGTCGCTGAGGATGCGGCCGTCTTCCATGGCCAGGACGCGGTCGGCGTGGGCGACCAGCCGGGGGTCGTGGCTGACACACAGTACCGTGGCGCCGTGCCGGTGGGCGATCGTGCGCAGAATGTCGATGATGGTCTGGCCGTTGGCGGCGTCCAGCGCGCTGGTCGGCTCGTCGGCGAACAGCAGTTCGGGCTCCTTGGCCAGTGCACGGGCGATCGCCACGCGCTGCTTCTCGCCGCCGGACAGCTCGGCCGGACGCAGGTGCATGCGCTGGCCCATGTCGACTTCCTCCAGCGAGGCGCGGGCCCGCTGCAGGGCTTCGGCCTTGCTCAGCCCGAGGTAGTCCAGCGGCAGTGCGACCTGTTCCAGCGCGTTCAGTGCCGGGAACAGGTTGAAGCCCTGGAACACGAAGCCGGTGTGGTGCAGCCGAAAGCGTTCCAGCGTATGTCGGTCCAGGCCGTCCAGGGCCAGGCCCAGGGCCTGCACCTGTCCGTGGTCGGCTTTCTGCAGCCCGCTGAGGATCGACAGCAGGGTGCTCTTGCCACAGCCGGACGGACCGGAGATGAGGGTCAACTCGCTGGCGTGGACGTCCAGGTCCAGCTCGTGCAGCACGGTGGTGCGGATCTGCCCGGAAACGAACGACTTGCCGATGCCGCGGGCCTGCAGCGTGACCTTGTGTGGTGCCTTCGGGGTGCTGGTTGCCGGCATGTTCATCGCAGCAGGCTCGCCGGGTCGGCACGGTTCAGGCTGCGCATGGCGGCCAGGCCGGAAACGATCGCCAGGCCCATGCCCAGCGCGAGGCAGGCCAGCGCGGTCAGCGGGTCCAGTGAAACCGGCACGTTGTTGCTCTGGCCCAGGGCCAGCAGGATGCCGCCCAGCAGCACGCTGCCGGCCAGGCCGATCAGGCCCACCCAGAAGGCCTGCTCCATCACCACGCGGCGCAGCGGCCAGACGCCGACACCAAGCGCATTCAGCGTGGCGTATTGCTGGATCGAGCCGATCACCGCGGCAATCAGGGTCTGGCTGGTGATCACCGCGCCGACCAGGAACACGATGCCAGCCAGGAACAGCACGCCGACGCCGGCGCCGGTGTCGAGAATCCAGTACAGCTGCGAGCGGCGGGCGAAGTCGCGCGCGGTCCATACCGTGTACGGACCGAACGAAGCCGAACCGCGCAGCCGCTTCGCCACCGCGCTGGCCTGCGCGGGGTCGCGCAGCTTGGCCAGGTAGAAGGTCATGCGGTGCAGGTCTTCCGGGTCGTCGTCGAGCTTGCGTGCCGTGTCCAGCGAGGTCACCACGTTGACGCCGCCGAGGGCGCGCAGGCCGTGGCTGATGCCGACCACATGCACGCGCTGGCCGTTGATCCTGGCGGTTTCGCCCAGGCGGATGCCGAGCGTACCGAGGTCGGCCTCGTCCACGATGATCGAGTCGGGCTGCTTCAGCAGTTCGCGCATGGCGGGCGTGAGCTTGCGGGCGAACATCATGCCGTCGGCATTGGCATCGATGCCGCACACGAACACCGACACGCCGCCACCGCCGCGCGGGCCGCGCCAGTTGCCGTCGACCCAGTCGAACGGCTCGACCCGGGTCACGTCGGGGTCCATGTACAGCCGCATGGCGACGCTGCGGTCGATCGGCTGGCCCAGGCTGACGCTCTGCGTGCCGGGATAGCCGGCCCACAGGTCCCCGGTGGAGCCAGTGATGTAGATGCTGGCACTGCCGAAGATACCCAGTACCAGTGCGGCCTGCAGCAACTGCAGCAGGCCGGCGAAGCCCACCGCCAGGATGGCCGGCAGGAAGCGCCGCCATTCGTAGATCAGGGTCTTGCGTGCCAGGGCCACCATCAGCGTGCAGCCTTTGTCGGCATCGACCTGGCATGCGCGTCCGGAGTGCGCGCATGATCGGCGTCCGCTGCCGGCAGTGGAGCGCCTCCCAGCGCCTTGTAAAGGGCCACGTAGGCCAGGTCGCGGGCAGCGCGGGCGGCCACCAGCGACTGCCTGGCCTGCTGCTCGCGGATCCGCTGGTCCTGCACCTGCAGCTTGCTGGCCAGGCCCAGCTGTTGCCGTTTGCGGGCCGAGGCCGTGGCCGAGTCCAGTGCCTGGACCGCTTGGCCCAGCGCCATTTCACGCTGCCGCGACTGGTGCAGGTCGCCCAGCGCGGTCTCGGTGTCGGCGACACCCTGCAGCACGGCCTGGCGATAGGCGTAGACGGCCGCCTTCAGCTGGTGATCCTTGGCATGCGCTCGGGCTACTCGCTGCCCCCAGTCGAACAGTGGCATGTCGATCACCGGGCCCAGCGAAAAGATGCCCTCGCCGGTGCGCGAGCGATGGTTGTGCGCGATGTTGACCGACCATTGCAGCGATGTGCCGATGCCGATGTGCGGGTAGATGTCGGCCCGGCTGATGCCCAGTTCGCCGAGGGCGCTGAGCACGTCCGCCTCGGCCCGGGCGATCTGCGGCTGGGTGCGCAGCAGGTCGGCGGGTACGGCGTCGAGTTGCCAGTGGCCCAGCCTGGGCTGGGCGCCGGCCTGCAGCCATTGCGGGTCGGGTTCGGGCTGGCCCAGCAGGGCGGCCAGCTGCTGCGCGCTGGCATTGATCGCCTGGCGCGGGTCGGCCAGCGCCGCCTCGGCCTGTGCGCAGTCGGCCTGTGCGTCGGCGACCTCGTCGGGCGAGGTCAGGTGCAGCCGTTCGCGTACTTCGAGCAGGTGCAGTTTCTCGCGGTTAGCGGCGAGTATCTCGTCCAGGATGCGTTCCTGCTGCTGGGCCGAACGCAGGTCGATCCAGCGGCGTACCACCTCGGCGATCAGGGTGACACGCGCGCCCTGAAGGTCGGCCTCGTTGGCATCCAGGTCGCCCTGGGCGATGCGCGCCGAACTCTGCCATGCACCGAACAGTGGCAGTTCCCACATCGCGTCGAAGCCGACGATGAAGTAGGACGCCGTGGTGTCCGGGTTGATCACGTCGTTGGTGGCGGCGCGCAGCGAGGGCAGGTAGTCGTCGTGGGCGTGCCGGTCGAGCAGGCGTGCCGCCTTCACCCGTTCCGCCGCCCCGGCCAGGGTGAGATTGCCCTTCAGGGCCCGTCCGACCACTGCGTTGAGCGCGGGGTCGTCGAAGGCCTGCCACCAGTCGCGCAGGTCGGGCCGGGCCGGGACTGCCGATGCCGGCGCGTTGCGCCAGGTCGTCGGTACCGACGGCTTGAGGTCGGGTATGGCGGGCGCCGTGCAGCCGGCGAGCGCCATGACCGCGAGTGCGGGCAGCAGGCAGGCCATGGCGCGCAGTCGGCGCGGTCGCCTGGAGAACGGGAGGCGTGGAGTGGGGAGTGACAAGGGGGCGGAATTCTCTGCGCTCAACCACGGAAGCATAGCCCGGCAAAGCTTGGTGTTTGCTTTTCCTGGCTGGCCCATGGGTGAGTCGGAAAGGGAAGCGAAAGGTGATGACCGCTATCGTAACGCTTTCTGATGACGGGAGCGTGCTGCGTGTCCGGATGGAACATCCTCTGTGACTTCGATGGGACCATTTCCGTTGAGGACGTCATCGACTCCCTGCTCGACCGCTTTGGCCGGCCGGGCTGGGAAGCGCTCGAATCCGACTGGCGCGCGGGCCGCATCGGCTCCCGTGAATGCATGACCGGCCAGGTGGCTCTGCTGGACATGGATCGGCAGGCACTCGACCATCATCTGGACGGCATGTGGATCGACCACGCCTTCCCCGACTTCGTGTCCCGTGCGCGCGACCTGCACGTGCCGGTACGGGTGGTCAGCGACGGCCTCGATTATGCCATCCATCGCATCCTGGGCCGCTACGGGCTCGACGATCTGCCGCTGGCGGCGAACCATCTGGCGCCCGGCACCCCGCCGCAGCGCTGGCAGCTGAGCTCGCCGTTCCAGGCCGAGGGCTGCCGCAGCGGAACCTGCAAGTGTGCCTGCGTGGAGCAGGCCCGTGCCTCCGGTGCCACGCGCACCCTGCTGATCGGCGACGGCGCCTCGGATTTCTGCGCCGCCGACCGGGTCGATTTCGTGTTCGCCAAGCATCGCCTGATCGAACACTGCCGCCACGCCGGCATTCCCTATGTGCCGATCACCGGCTTCGAGGACGCGCTGGAACTGCTGCCGGCGCTGCTCGATGGCAGCCTGCTGGCCGGCACCGCGCCGCAGCTGGCCACCCTGGCCGGCGCCTGATCTGTCTACTGAATCACGTTTTTCTGGATACCCCGCCCATGAACGCTTTCGACAAGAACACCGGTCTGGTGATCGATGACGCGCAGCTGCTCGCCGACGAGGCGAAGTACAGCTCCTTCGGCGACACCGTGCACTACGTGGATCCGCCGAAGATCTTCCGTACCTGCAACGGCAGCTACATGTACGACACGGCCGGCACGCCGTTCCTGGACCTGCAGATGTGGTACTCGGCGGTCAACTTCGGCTATGCCAACAAGCGCCTCAACGACGTGCTTAAGGCGCAGATCGATCTGCTGCCGCAGGTGGCCAGCCAGTATCTGCACCAGACCCGCATCGAGCTGGCCAAGACCATCGCGGTCGACGCCAAGAAGAAGTTCGGCCTGGACGGTCGCGTGCATTTCAACGTGGGTGGCGCGCAGGCGGTCGAGGACTCGCTGAAGCTGGTGCGCAACTTCAAGAACGGCAAGAGCCTGATGTTCGCCTTCGAGGGCGGCTATCACGGTCGCACCCTGGGCGCTTCGTCGATCACTTCCAGCTACCGCTACCGTCGTCGCTTCGGTCACTTCGGCGAGCGCGCGATGTTCCTGCCGTTCCCGTATCCGTTCCGTCGCCCGAAGGGCATGACCGCCGAAGAGTATTCGGATAGCTGCGTGAACCAGTTCGCGCGCCTGTTCGAGACCGAATACAACGGCGTGTGGGACCCGAAGACCGGCCAGGCCGAGTACGCGGCGTTCTACGTCGAGCCGATCCAGGGCACCGGCGGTTACGTCGTGCCGCCGATGGGTTTCTTCAAGGGCCTGAAGAAGGTGCTGGACCAGTACGGCATCCTGATGGTGGTCGACGAGATCCAGATGGGTTTCTGGCGCACCGGCAAGCTGTGGTCGATCGAGCACTTCGGCGTGACGCCGGACGTGATCGTGTTCGGCAAGGCACTGACCAACGGCCTGAACCCGCTGTCCGGCCTGTGGGCGCGCGAAGAGATGATCAACCCGACCATCTTCCCGCCGGGCTCCACCCATTCCACCTTCAACTCCAACCCGCTGGGCACCTCGCTTGGCCTGGAAGTGGTGAAGATGGGTTACGAGCTGGACTACGAGACCAGCGTGCCGAAGAAAGGTGCGCACTTCCTCGAAGGCCTGCGCGACCTACAGAAGCGCCACAAGGAGATCGGCGACGTCGACGGTCTGGGTCTGGCGCTGCGCGCCGAGATTTGCACCGAGGACGGATTCACTCCGAACAAGGCGCTGCTCGACAAGATGGTCGACATCGGCTTGGCCGGCGACCTGGAGCACAACGGCAAGAAGATCGGCCTGGTGCTCGACGTGGGCGGTTGGTACAAGAACGTGATCACCTTCGCGCCCTCGCTGGAAATCACCCACGAGGAAATCGACCTGGCCATCGCGCTGCTCGACCAGCTGCTTACCAAGGCCAAGAAGGCGATGTAATGGCTCTGCCGCGAATGGCCGGCATAGCGTCATTCGCGGCATCACGCTTTTAGTTGTCGAATTTCCCGTGCAGGGGAAGGTGGCACACACGGCGGCGCCCAGGCGTCGCCGTATTTTTTTATATGGCCGTGTTTTTTCCGGCATCGCTGGCCGGGAATCGTACTTCGACGCGGAAGCCGCCTTCGGGGCGGTTGATGTAGTGGACCTCGGCAGCGTGCCGTTCGGCGATGCGCTGCACGATCGCCAGCCCAAGACCACTGCCTTCCTGCGCCACGCCGGGCACGCGGAAGAAGCGCTCGCCCAGACGGTCGCGCCATTCGTCGGGCACGCCGGGGCCGTTGTCTTCCACGCCCAGGCATATCCAGGCGGCCGAGTGCTCCAGCGTCACCGTCACCGTGCTGCCGCGGCCGGCATAGCGGATGCTGTTGTCGATCAGGTTGTCGAGCAGTTCCTGCAGGTTGTGTTCGTCGCAGGCGATCCACAGCGGGCCGGGCGCTGCCTCGTAGCCCAGGTCGATACCCGCCGCGAGCGCCTCGTGGACACGCTGGCCGAGCAGTTCCGGAACCCGTGTGGCCAGGTCAAGCCGGGTCGTGGGCGAAGGTTCGAGTTCGACCGACTGTGCGCGAGTCAATGCCAGCAGCTGCGACGAGGTGCGGTTGGCGCGGTCGATCAGATGCAGGATCTGCTTCAGTGCATCGTCGACGATGGCCGGGTCGGGTTGCGCGTGTGCCCGTTCCGCATGCACGCGCAGGCCGGCAAGCGGTGTGCGCAACTGGTGTGCGGCATCGGCGATGAAGCGCTCCTGCAGGGCCAGCATGCCGCGCAGGCGGGCGAACAGTCCGTCGATGGTGTGCGTAAGAGGGCGGATCTCCATCGGCACGTCGGCATCGCCGATGGGGGCCAGGTCGTGCTCGCGGTTGGACAGACGTTCGGTCAGCGGGTCCAGCTGGCGCAGGCCGGTATGCACGCCCAACCAGACCAGCAGGAATACGGCCAGGATCAGCACCGTCTGCGCGGGGATGCTGAGCAGCAGGATCTGCCGCGCGACCAGGTGCCGGTCGCGCAGCGATTCGGCGACCGTGATGAACAGCTTGTCGCCGGGGTCCCTGTCGTTGGCTATCACGACCGTGGCCGCGCGCAGGTCGTGATGATCGCGCCGGATGGTATAGAGCACGGGCTGCTTGCCCTGCAGTGCCAGATTGGCTGGCGGCTGCAGGGTGGGGTCGCCGGCGATCAGGCCGTGCCGCATGCTGCGCACGCTGAAATGGCTGTAGTAGTTGTGCCCGTCGGGATCGTATTCGAGCAGGAAGCGCGCCTGTGGGGTGATCTGGCCGCCGGGGTCAACGGTGGCGATCATCTCCATCAGGGTAAGCGTGTCGCTGACCAGGCTCTGGTCGTGCACGTGGTTCGAATAGATCAGCGCGCCACCGTAGGTGAGCAGGCTGTTGAACAGCAGCAGCGCCATCAGCGGCACCAGCAGGATGATCAGCAGGCGTCGGCGCAGGCTCTGCCGTCCGTCCGACAGCAGCAGCCGGTACAGCCAGGGTTGCAGCCGCAGCATGCGCTGCCGCTTCATTCGGGTGTCACCTCTTCGAGCAGGTAGCCGAGCCCGCGGATCGTGCGCACCTGGGTGCCGGAGTCGGCCAGCTTGCGTCGCAGCCGGTGGATGGCGATGTCGAGGCCGTTGTCGGTCAGTTCGTCGTCCCAGCTACACAGTGCCTCGATCAGCTGGGCCCGGCTGGTGACCCGTTCGGGCCGCGTGGCGAGAGCTTCGAGCAAGCCGAATTCGCGTGCGGTGAGTTCAAGCGGCATGTCGTCCACCCAGGCACGATGTCCGGGCAGGTCCAGGCGCAGCCGGCCCAGGGTCAGTTCGAGTGCGCCCTGGGCGGTATAGCGGCGCAGCAGCGCACGCACGCGGGCTTCGAGTTCGGCCAGCGCGAAGGGTTTCACCAGGTAGTCGTCGGCGCCGAGGTCCAGCACGCGCACGCGCTCGCGCAGGCCTTCGCGGGCGGTGATGACCAGCACCGGCAGGCGGTCGCCACGCTTGCGCACGCGCTGCAGGACTTCCGAGCCGTCCGCGCCGGGCAACCCGAGGTCTAGGATGACCAGGTCGTACGGTGTGTTGCGCAGGGCGGTATCGGCGAGCAGGCCAGTGGCGGCGTGGTCGACGGCATGGCCGCTCTGCCGCAGCGTGGCACTCACGCCGGAGGCAATGGAGGGGTCATCTTCCGCGATGAGAATGCGCATCGTAGGGAGGTACTCATGGATTGGATACGGGCCGGTTGAACACGGGACGTGCCGTCCGAACTGCACGGCATCCGCAGCAGCATAATGCGCCGGGCCTGTATTCCGGCAAAGTGCGCTCCAGCGTCTTGACGTCGTGTCCATGTGAAGGCAGCGTGACCAATGGGCTATGACGGCTGGCGTGTGCTGCCGCAAGCTGGCCGGACAGATCTGGGGGATCGCGATGAAAACTGTGAGGAGGCGCGCCTGCCACCTGGCTCTTGCCATGTGCGTGATGGTGTCGTGGTCAGTTGTCCGTGCGCAGGTCGTGTCCGTGCCGGCGCCCTCGTCGAGTGTGGCTGCGCCCGCCGCGCCGATGGCGCCGATACCCTTCGCCCCGGCGCACCACACCATCATCACTACACCGAGCTCGCCCGACGCCTGGGGTGGCCAGCGCACCGGCAAGGAACCGACCCGGTCCGACCGCGTGGTCAGCTATACGATCGATGCACGGCTGGATGCGGCCACGCATCAGGTGGCCGCCACCGAACACATGACCTGGCGCAACCGCAGCAATCGCCCGGTCCGGCACGTTTATTTCCATCTGTATCTCAACGCATTCGCGAACGACGGCAGCCTCTGGTTCACCGAGCGCCGGGTGCTGACCGCGCATGGCCGATCGCGCGGCAATGCCGTGCTCAAGAAGGGACAGTGGGGCTGGATCCACCTGCAGAAGGTGCAGCAGGACGGTACAGGGCTGACGTGGAGTTTCGTGCACCCGGACGGCGGTCCGGCGACCGATCAGACCGTGGTGCGCTTCGACCTGGCCAGGCCGGTGCCTGCCGGTGGCACGCTGGCGCTGGATATCGACTTCCTCGACCAGTTGCCGCGGGTGGTTGAACGTACCGGCTGGTGGGGCGATTTCAATCTGGTCGGTCAGTGGTTTCCGAAGATCGGCGTGCTGGAACTGCCGGGCGAACGTGGCGCCACCCAAGTGCGCTGGAACGTGCACGCGTTCCACTTCAACAGCGAGTTCTATGCCGACTTCGGCAGCTACGACGTGCACCTGACCGTGCCCAGCGACTACACCGTGGGGGCGGTGGGGCATCAGCAGGGCGCGCCGGTACAGAAGGACGGCACCATCACCTACCATTTCGTGCAGGGCGATGTGCACGACTTCGCCTGGGTGGCCGCCAAGAACTACCGGATTCTCGATGGCAGCTATACCGGACCGGGCAGCCCGGTCGTGGCGGTGCGGGTGATCTATCCGCCGGAGTATAAGGCCAGCGCGGCACCGACGCTGAAATCCACCATCGATGCCCTAGGCTATTTCTCACGCACGCTGGGTCCTTATCCGTATCGCACGGTGACCGCGGTGATCCCGCCGTACAACGCGCAGGAGGCTGGCGGCATGGAATACCCCACCTTCTTCACCTCCGAGGGCTACGCGAAAATCGAGCCCGGCACGCTTAACCAGTACGAAAGCGACTTCGTGAACATCCACGAATTCGGTCACGGTTATTTCTACGGGATCATCGCCTCGAACGAGTTCGAGGAGCCGATGCTTGACGAAGGCATCAACGAATACTGGGACGATCGCATGATGCGTTCCCGCCACGAGGACATCGCGCTGGCCACGCCGCTGATGAAGTGGCTGGGTATCGTGCCGACGCTGAGCGGGTTCCAGATGGAACGACTGGCGGCAACCCTGCGGCATCCGTCCGACCCATTGGCGCAGAACAGTTGGGATCGTCTTTCCAGCACCAGCTACGGCACCGTGTACACGCGCACGGCCACGGCGATGCACGATCTCGAAGAACGCCTGGGCAAGGCGACCATGGAAAAGGCCATGCGGCTGTACTACCAGCGCTGGCGTTACCGGCATCCTTCCGTGGCCGATCTGCGGCAGGCGCTGATCGATGGCTCGGGTGATGCAAAAGACGTCAACGAGATCTTCAGTCAGTTCGTCTACGGTACCGCGCACATTGATGACCGGGTGGCGGACATCGATGCCTGGCAGGTGCTGCCCAAGGCAGGCGTGACCTGGAAAAACGGGCAGCCGGTGACGCTAGGCAGCGCAGCACTCGACAGGCAGATCGACAGCCAGCAGGCGGCCTGGAAGAAAGCGCACCCGGCCGCCGCGAAGGACCAGGGCGGACCGTTTCCATGGCACAGCATGGTGACGGTGCGGCGGGATGGCGCCCCGGTGCCCGAAACCCTGCAGGTGACGTTCGCCGACGGTACCCGCAAGAGCGTGCGCTGGGATGACGACCGCCGCTGGGCACGTTTCGATTTCGTCGAGCCGAGCAAGGTGGTGGCTGCCGAGCTCGATCCGAAGCAGCAGGTCTACCTGGATGCGAACAAGCTCAACGACAGTCTGACCAGTACGTCGAACGGTGTCGCAGCGCGTCGCTGGACGGCCGATGTTTCCGTCGTGATGCAGGCTTTCTATTCCATGCTGGTGACGCTGTGATGATGGCCTACAACACTTCCCGTCGCGCGGGCCCGATGGCCCTGGTTTCCGCCATGCTCACGGCGATGCAGTGGCGACTGCTGCTGCTGTGGCTGCTGTTCGTGCTGTTGCCGGTGGCGGTGGTCTCGTTGCCGCTGCTGCGCATGCTGGGCGGGCTGCTCGACCATTCCGTGCATGCTGACGCATGGGCGCGGCATTTCAATGCGCTGATGTTCGGCGACACCATCATGGCATTGAGCGGTCATGCACAGTGGTTTGGCGCTACCGCGATCCTCGGCCTGCTGCTCACCCTGCTG
This sequence comes from Dyella sp. A6, assembly GCF_036320485.1. Taxonomy (NCBI): domain Bacteria; kingdom Pseudomonadati; phylum Pseudomonadota; class Gammaproteobacteria; order Lysobacterales; family Rhodanobacteraceae; genus Dyella; species Dyella aluminiiresistens. Next base: position 2,596,691 of record NZ_CP132911.1, on the reverse strand, counting down.
CTGTCGCCTTTCCTCGACGGCATGATGATCGGCAGCGGTCGCAGCGGGCGTGCCCTGGGTTTCGGCACTCTGCTGCAGAGTGGCTGGGCAGAATATGGGCGGATGTTCCGCGTGATGCTCTGGTCGCTGTTGCCGTATGCGCTGGTACTTGCCGTGGGCGTGATGGGTCAGCAGGTGGCGGGAAGCCACGCCAGGCAGGCGGTACTGCAGGCGCAGGCCGATGCCTGGGCGCATGGCGCGCACTGGGTGTTGCTGGCGGTGTTCGTGCTGGCGCAGACGGTTGTCGAATCGATGCGGGCGGCATTCATTGCCGATCCTGATCTGCGTTCCGCGACCCGGGCACTGGGGCGGGGTGTCCTGCAGTTGCTGCGGCGGCCGTTGCGGACCGTGCTGTTCTACCTGGTGGTTACCTGCGCCGGCATGCTGATGTTCGGCGGCCTGGGCCTGCTGCGCATCCACACCGAGGCGGTCGGTACCCACGGCCTGCTGCTTGCCCTGCTGCTGGGACAACTCATGGTGCTGGTGGTCGGCTGGATGCGGTTCGCGCGGCTGTTGGCGCTGGCCGAAGTCGTGCGCAGCTGGCGTCCCGGGCGTCGCGGGGGCGCCATCGCACCGGCCCGTTGAGCTTGCTGCCGGGTTGCGGGGCCCGGCAGTGACCCTCGCATGCCTCAGTCAGTCAGGCAAAGGCCCGGCGCTGCTCGACATGCGGTGGATAGTAGGCGAACACGTGGGTGTCGCTGCCGTAGAAGTCCATGTCCTCGATGTGTTCGCCGCCCAGTCGTTCCGCAACCCGGTCCGAGGCATCGTTGCCGATCCTGACCAGGCTGATGACACGAGGGGCGTGCAGCTTGTTCCAGGCGAAGTCGAGCACGGCGTTGCCCGCTTCCGTGGCAAAGCCGCGGTGACGGTGTTCCGGTTTGAGCATCCAGCCCAGCTCCAGGTCGGGCCAGCCTTCGGGGTGGAACAGCCCGACCCGGCCGATGAATTCGCCGGTGTCTTTCAGCTCCAGTGCCCACATGCCGTAGCCACGCAGTTGCCAATGGCCGATCAGCATCGCCAGCGAGCGCCACGCGTTGGTACGGTCCAGTGGCTGGCCGTCGCCGATCCAGCGCGTGCTGTCCGGATCGGCCAGCATGCTGGCGTAATCGTTGAAGTGCTTTTCGGTCAGGGCGGTAAGGCGCAGGCGCGCCGTCTCGATAACGGGTACGCTTATCATTTGCAGGTTGTTTTCGAGTGAGGTTATTGAGATAAAAATAAATTTTATTGCCTAGGTAAATAAGTTTTTCTTGTGTTCTTGACTTGTGAAATGCGCATCATACTTATACGTAAGTGTGAATAAATTGAGTCCAACTATTTATTATGCATAATAGTTAATTGTGCGTTACAATTAATAATTGTGGCGGACTGCTTTCTTCACTTGTTAAGTGGGTTTTGCGATGGCTGGTTTGGCAGTGATTAAAGGTGTATACTCCTTGATTTTGATATCTTTCTCCATGAATTTTAAGAACGATTTATCCATGTCCTTCCCAATTTTTTCGACGTGCCAAGCGTATTGAAATACGGGGCTTGCAGCGTAATCTCGCATATATTGTACCCACCCGTCCCATTGGGTTCTGCGGTTGCGACTTTTTAGTGCGTGCTTTTCATTGTATAGAATGTACGACCGTTCAAATATTGATACTAGTATTTGATATAGTATAAGTTGTCGGCGGTATTTTGTGCTGTCAAGCTCATTCCAGTTGTCATGGGTTGGCGCATAAACTTCCAGATTCGGGTATTTGCTGCAAACTTCAAGAAATTGTGTGAAGCGTTCATCTAATGAATCATAGGTTCCATTTTCGCGGTCTTCATTAGCTTTCCTGAGCTGCCACCAGATGCTCATGCCTGCAACGAACAAAGCTCCGGCTTGTATGGATTCGCCAATAATACTTATTATGTCTCTTGTGATCATAATGATGCTCAGGTCGGTGATGTTGGGAGCTGAGGAGTCAAGTTTAAGTCATTTAGTGAGCTTGGATGTTTCCTCATTCATGACTCCTTCGGAAATCTCTAGTACCTGGATTTGATGTGGCCTGTTGTTTAGAGATGGGTAATGTGGCTGCCGTTGAGCATGGTATGGCTGATAAGTATCAATGACAGATCCATGCCAGTTGTGAGGAGACTAGCACAGCATGGTAGCCTCAACGTTCAAGTGCAGCTGAACCGCCCCGAGTTCATCGGAGGCCGTTCGATTTGAGTCACGCGGCCTCGCTCAGTGAGCTCTTGGGTTGATAGTAATCGGCTTCGGCCTGAGCGGGTGTCCGGTAATAAATCGAGGAGAGCAAGCGTCGATGGTTGTACCAGTCCACCCACGCCAGCGTGGCCAGCTCGACATCTTCCATGCGTGGCCAGGGTCTGCGGTGGATGACTTCGGCCTTGTACAGTCCGTTGATGGTTTCGGCCAGCGCGTTGTCGTAGGAGTCGCCAACACTGCCGACGGAAGGTTCGATGCCCGTGTCGGCCAGTCGCTCGGTGTAGCGAATTCTGACGTATTGGCTCCCCCTGTCCGAATGATGGATCAGTGCCTGCCATGCCGGTCGCCGGTCATGCAGGGACTGCTCCAACGCACATCGAGCACAAAGTCCGTATGGGCCTTACGTGATACCCGCCATCCCACGATGCAACGGGCGTAGACATCGATGACGAAAGCCACGTAGACAAAGCCCTGCCAGGTCGAGACATACGTGAAATCAATGACCCGCAGCGGGTTCGGACGGTCGGCGCGGAAGTGTTGGTTCACTCGGTCCGGCGGTGATGACGTGGCCTTGTCGCTGAAGGTTGTACGTACCATGCGCCATGCGGCCACGAATTACGCCTTGCAGGCCAAGCCGACGCATCAACCACTCCGCACCGCTCGCTCCCGGACTTCTTTCGAATACTTCTGCTTCGCCATGGCCCCATCCTCTCAAGATCGGGAGCCTCCCGACGTCCCCCCGCTTTGAGTAGCGGGTCGGTTTAGAGTCCGGAATTACTTTAACTGCTTCGCGTAGGCGGCCGGTGTCAGCCCGCCCAACGCCTTCTTCGGTCGCTCCTCGTTGTATTCCCGCCGCCAGCGTTCAATCTCGGTGCGGGCGTGCAGCAGGCTGGGAAACCAGTGTTCGTTGAGGCATTCGTCGCGCAGGCGGCCGTTGAATGATTCGATGTAGGCGTTCTGGTTCGGTTTGCCCGGTTCGATCAGGCGCAGCTGCACACCGTGCTCGTGCGCCCAGGCGACCATCGCCTTGCCGCAGAACTCCTTGCCGTTGTCGGTGCGGATCGTCTTGGGCAAGCCGCGAATCAGCCCCAGGCGATCCAGCACGCGCGTCACGCCGATCCCGGAGATGGCTCGTTCGACCTCGATGCCGACCGATTCATGGGTGGCGTCGTCGACGATGGTCAGGCACTTGAGGACGCGGGCGTCGGCGGTGCGATCGAACACGAAGTCCATTGACCACACCTCGTTGGGCGCCGATGGACGACACAGCGGCTGCCGCTCGCTCACCGGCACCTTCTTCCGCTTACGCCGGCGCACCTGCAGCCGCTCCTCCCGATACAACCGCTCCACACGCTTGTAGTTCACCGGCTCGCCGCTCTCCTGCCGAAGCTTCAGGTGGATCATCCCCACGCCGTAGCGCTTGTGCCGCTGCGCCAGCTCCACGATCCGCCGTCGCAGCACCACGTTGCGGTCCGGCTGCGCCTGATAGCGGTACGCGCTGGCGCTCATGCCCACCACGCGCAACGCGCACCGCTCGCTCAGCCCCTTGTCGATCATCTGGCGCACCAACGCGCGTCGGGCCGGTGCGCCTACGGTTTTTTTCGCAGGACGTCCTTGATCACCTCGTTCTCAAGCATCTGCTCAGCCAGCAGCTTCTTCAGCCGCGTGTTCTCCGTCTCCAGCTCCTTCAGGCGTTTGGCGTCCGGCACGCTCATGCCGCCGAACTTGCTGCGCCACAGGTAGTAGGAGGCCTCGCTGAAGCCGTGCTTGCGGCACAGCTCCTTGATCGGCAGGCCGGCATCCGCCTCGCGCAGGAAGCCGATGATCTGTTCTTCGGAAAAGCGCTTCTTCACGTCCAATCTCCTTCGGTTGGGGGATTGGACTCCAAACGGCCGTGCTACTCAAAACCGGGGGGGCGTCGCTCCGAGAAAGCCGGGGTGGTTCAAAAGCCGGGGCGGGTTCAGTTGAAAATTAGCCGTCTACCTCGAAGTTTGAAGATAGATGCTTCTTGGCTAAATCCGGGCCGCTTCAGCGTTGCCTCGGCTGAGTTTGTGCAGAGTGTAGCGCAGCTGGCGCAGCATTCCGTGCCGCGCCAGTTGCTCCATCCTGGGAAATTGATCCTTGTCCGAATGCGGATTCCCCCCGCATGTGGCATTCCGTTGCGGCGACGTCCGTGTGGCAGCTGTTCCTTATCCGCCATGTGGGTAATGTGCCGTATGGGGGCGGGAATCGCCGCCAGCGGGCGAGCGCGATATGTGTAGGTATTGTGCGTATCAATATGTAGGTTAAGGACTACATTGAGCTTGTCGCCGATCGGTCGCCGACTGTTCGGGGACGCTCCCGGCGCACTGTTACACTGTACGTCTTTACCTGGTTTGTGGAGTCGCCATCGTGGATAGCAGCCGCCTTTCCCGCTTCGTCAGTGGCCTGTGGGACGACGAGATCGTGCCGAAGCTGGTCGAGTACATCCGTATTCCCAACAAGTCGCCGATGTTCGACAAGGACTGGGTGGCACACGGCTATATGGACGAAGCGGTGAAGCTGATGTCCGGCTGGGCGCAGTCCAAGCTGTCGTCGCTGCCGGGCGCGACGCTGGAAGTGGTGCGGCTGGAAGGGCGTACGCCGCTGATCTATATCGAAGTACCGGGACAGGGCGACGACACGGTGGTGCTGTACGGTCACCTCGACAAGCAGCCCGAAATGACCGGCTGGGCCGACGACCTGGGTCCCTGGAAGCCGGTGATCAAGGGCGACAAGCTGTATGGCCGCGGTGGCGCGGACGATGGTTACGCCATCTTCGGTTCACTGGCGGCCTTGCTGGCGCTGCACGAGCAGGGTATTCCGCATGCCCGCTGCGTCATCCTGATCGAGGCCTGCGAGGAATCGGGCAGCTACGATCTGCCGTACTACGTTGATCATCTGGCCGCGCGTATCGGCAACCCGTCGCTGGTGGTGTGCCTGGACTCGGGTTGCGGCAATTACGACCAGCTCTGGCTGACCACCAGCCTGCGCGGCATGACAGGTGGCGAGCTGACCGTGCAGGTGCTGGAGGAAGGCGTCCACTCGGGCGATGCCTCCGGCGTGGTGCCCTCGAGCTTCCGCATCCTGCGCCAGTTGCTGGAGCGGCTGGAAGATGCCGATACCGGCCGGATCAAGCCGCAGGAGCTGTATGTCGACATACCGCCCCAGCGCGTGGAGCAGGCGAAAAAGTCGGCCGAAGTGCTGGGCACGGCGATTTTCGACAAGTTCCCCTTCGTCGAAGGCATGCAGCCGGTGACCGATGATCTGGCGGAGCTGGTGCTCAACCGTACCTGGCGGCCGCAGCTTGCGGTGACCGGCGTGGATGGCATGCCGCCGCTGGAAAGTGCCGGCAACGTGCTGCGCCCGAAGACGTCGGTGAAACTGAGCTTGCGCGTGCCGCCCACGCTCTCGGGCGCGAAGGCTGGCCAGTTCGTCAAGACGCTGCTGGAAAAAGACCCGCCGTACGGGGCCAGGGTGAGTTTCAAGCTGGAAAAGGACGGCAGTGGCTGGAACGCGCCACAGCTGTCGCCCTGGCTCGAGCAGACCGTGGCCGAGGCGTCCGAGCACTATTTCGGCGCTCCGGCGGCCTACATGGGCGAGGGTGGCTCGATTCCGTTCATGGGCATGCTGGGCGAGAAATTCCCGCAGGCCCAGTTCGTGATCACGGGTGTGCTTGGGCCGCATTCCAATGCACACGGTCCCAACGAATTCCTGCATATTCCCACCGGCAAGAAGGTGTCGATGGTGGTGGCTGAAGTGGTGGCACGGCACTACGCGCAGGGTGCCGAGGGCTGAGGCCGCATCCATGTTGTCGGGCGCGAGGAGCTTCTTGAGGGATTCTGCATGGACCATCTGCATCTAGCCGCCAACTGGGCCGACGTGCGACATCGGGTTGCCGAGGCCTGTCGCGCCATCGGTCGCGACCCGGCGGAAGTGACGATCCTGCCGGTCAGCAAGACCTTCGGCATCGAGACGGTGCGTGCCGCCGTATCGCTGGGGATGCGGCGATTCGGCGAGAACAAGGTGCAGGAGATCCGCGACAAGGCGGGTGCGCTCGAGGCCAGCGGCATCGACTGGGTGATGATCGGCCACCTGCAGACCAACAAGGCCCGGGATGTGGCGCGGCTGGCCAGCGAAGTGCAGTCGCTGGACCGGCTGGAACTGGCCGAGGCGCTGCATCATCGCCTGTCTGTCGAGGGACGGGCGATCGATGTGCTGGTCCAGGTGAAAACCTCTCCCGAGGAGAGCAAGTACGGCCTGTCACCGGCCGAGCTGCCGGCCTTTCTGGATCGTCTGCGCGACTACGACAGCCTGCGTGTGCAGGGGCTGATGACCATGGCCACGCATACCGAGGATCAGGACGAGGTGCGTGCCTGCTTCCGCCTGCTGCGCGAGCTGCGTGAGGCCGAGATCGACCGTGGACATGTGCTGCCCAGGCTTTCGATGGGCATGAGCGGCGATTTTCCGCTGGCCATTGCCGAGGGCAGTACCGAGGTACGTATTGGTACGGCCATTTTCGGCCGTCGCAGCTATGGCAATAGCCCCTGAAGCCTGAAGCTGGAGCTGAAGCCCGCCTGCAGGGCTGCGTGGGCCCAAGGTGAGCGGAAGCTGGACGGCATTCGTGTACGACAGGGTCCAGTTAACGCGATCCGAACAAGCGGCCACGATCCCTTTGCTAAGTTCACGGCTTCATCACGGTCGTCGGCCATGCCGGCGATCGGGTTATCCGACCGCAACGGGGTTTCCCGCATGTCCTTCAAGCGCCTGACCGCTCTCGTCGTGCTGGTGCCGGCCCTCCTGGTGCCGGGTGTCGCGCTTGCGTCGGGTAATGTGCCTGTCCCTGCCGTCGTCGACCGCGTGACGGTGCCGTTGATGGACGCTCTGCCGATCTTCAATCCGGCCGCCCGGCTGGCCCAGTCGGTGGTGCCCAGTGGCCCGATCGCACCGCCTGTGCCTGCGGCCAGCGAACAGGCTCTGGACCTGCGCAAGACGCTGATCTCGCTGGCCATGAAGCTGCGCCATACACGTTACGTGCTCGGTGGCCACAGCCCGGCGACCGGCTTCGATTGCAGCGGTTTCGTGCGCTATGTGTTTGCCCATGCCATCGGTCTGGAGCTTCCCACCAACTCCGCCTCGCAGTTCCGCGTGGGACATCGGGTCAAGCGCGACCAGATGAAGCCGGGCGACCTGGTGTTCTTCCGCACGGCCGGGCGCAATGGCCGTGGCCGCGTCTCGCATGTCGGCATCTACATCAGCCACGGTCGCTTCATCCACTCGCCGCGGCACGGCGAGACGGTGCGCATCGACAGCCTGCAGGAAGCCTACTGGGCCAAGCGCTTCGCTGGCGCCAAGCGCCCCGATGCCATGGCCGAAATCGATTCGATGGCTTCCGACCGGGGCTGAGTCGTCGTTTCCCATCGGTTTGCAGACCGCCTCGATCCGGGGCGGTTTGTCGTTTGGGCGGATGGTCCGGGTGCGGTGTCTTGCCGCCGCGCGGGGTCGGAAGCAAGCGTTTGCCGGCCGGTCACGCGACAATAGGGCCATTGCCCTGGCCCATGTTCCGGAATCCGCATGCCTACTGACCTGCCGCCCGTTACCCGCAACCTGCTGATCGCCAATATCGTGGTGTTCGCCCTGCAGTGGTGGTTGCATGACACGACCACCATGGCGCTCACCCAGCATTTCGCATTGTGGCCACTGGGGCCGGACCATACCGGCCTGGCGCCGGACGGCCACGTGGTCAGGGCGGGGTTCCAGGTGTGGCAGCTGCTCACCTATGCCTTCATGCACGGCGGGCTGACCCACATCCTGTTCAACATGTTCGGTCTGTACATGTTCGGCGGGGTGATCGAACGCACCTTCGGCGCGGGCCGCTACCTGGTGTATTACCTGCTCTGCGCGGTGGCCGCGGCGGTGGCACAGCTGCTGGTGGTGAAGTACTTCACCCATGGGTTCTACCCCACCATCGGCGCCTCCGGCGCCATCTTCGGCCTGTTGCTGGCCTTCGGCATGCTTTACCCGCAGGAAAAGGTCATGCTGATCTTCCTGCCGATCCCGATGCCGGCCTGGCTGTTCGTGATCGGCTATGCCGCGGCGGAGCTGTACATGGGCGTCACCGGAACGGAGGCCGGCGTGGCGCACTTCGCCCACCTTGGCGGCATGGTGGGCGGCATCGCGCTGATCCAGTACTGGCGCGGCAAGCTGCCGATCAAGCCGAAGCGGATCTTGCTGCGCTGAGCGGTTCGCTCAGCGCAGTGACAGGAAGTCCGCGCTGACCACGAAACGTACCGCGTCCAGTCGCAGCCGGGCCTGCGGCAGCGCCGCCAGCAGCGCGCTGCGCTCGTCGGCCAACGCGGCGATTTCGGTTTCGCTGATCGACGGATTCACCGCGTGCAGCGCGCGCAGTCGGGTCAGTTCCGCATCCAGCACGTCGGTGGCCAGCAGGGTCGCTTCGCCGATGGCCGACTGGGCACGCAATGTGGCGATGGTTTCGGCCCGTTCCAGCATCGGCGGTACCAGCTTGGCGAGGAACTTGCGGTAGCGCGGCACCTCGATGGTGCGGTCCGCGGCCTTGCGCAGCGCCACGTCGCTGGGGCGGAAATTCGCATGTTCGCCGAGCTTGGTGTCGACCGTCACCACCACAGGCTGGGTCGGCAGGAAGCGCTCGGCATCCAGCTGGCGGTCGGCCACGCATTCGATCAGGAACACGGCCTGCAGCAGCGCCGAGCGTGGCGGCAGGGCGTCGTCCACCATGAAGGCCGCGTTGCCGTGCTCGCCAGACAGCGCCAGATCCAGGGCGCCGCTGACCAGCGGATGATCGAGCCGCAGCAGCGGCAGGTCTTCCCGGGCCAGCGCCACCTCGCGCGAGAAGGTCACCGACTGCGGGCCCTCGGCAAAGCCGGGCAGGGCGTCGGTGGACAGGTATTGCGGGTCGAGCAGCAGTACCTGGCTGCCCAGCTCCTCGGCATGGATGCCGAAACCCTCGAGCAGTCGCTGCACGAACAGGTCACGCGACGGGTCGTTGTCCTCGTGGCGGAAGGCGCGTTCCAGTGCGTCGGCGTGCAGGTCTCGACTGGCGGCCAGTTCCAGCAGGTGATCGCGGCCGGCACGGATCAGCTCAGCCATGTCCTCGTGGGCCGCACGGGTCTCGGCCAGCAGGGCATCCAGTTCCTGGTCGCGGCTGTCCGGGCCGCGCGCATGTTCGGCGGCAAGCTGGGCCAGGGTGTCGCCGAACCGGCGCAGCAGTTCGCGGCCGTCGGCCGGGCTGTGGCGGAACGCATCCACGCCTTCGTCGTACCAGCGGGCCAGCACGTGCTGCGCGCTCTCGGCGACGGCGAGCACGTGGATGCTGATGTCGTGTTTCTGGCCGATGCGGTCGAGGCGACCGATGCGCTGTTCCAGAAGGTCGGGATCCAGCGGCAGGTCCCACAGCACCAGCCGGTGCGCGAACTGGAAGTTGCGACCTTCCGAGCCGATCTCCGAGCACAGCAGCAGGCGGGCGCCGTCGGGCTGGGCGAAGAAAGCGGCGTTGCGGTCGCGCTGCATGATGCCCAGGCCTTCATGGAAGCGCGCGATGCCGGCACCTGTGCGCGTGCGCAGCGCTTCCTCCAGGGCCAGTACCTTGGGCTGGCTGCGGCAGATCAGCAGGAACTTGTCCTGCGGGTGTTCGTCGAGCAGGGCGACCAGGGCCTCCAGCCGCGGGTCGCCGGCATAGTCGAGTTCGAGTGGCGGCACCGGCTGCTGGATGTCGGCATGGAATTCGGCGAGCAGGGCCTGGCGGCCATCGTCACTGAGCGCGGCACCGTCGAGCACATGCCACACCGGTTGCCGCTGTGGAAACCCGCCGATGCCGGCACGCCGGTTGCGGAACATGGCGCGGCCGGTACCGTGACGGTCGATCAGGGCGTCCAGCAGTTCGCGTGCATGGGCCGGTTTCGCCGGATTGGCGAGACAGGCCTGCAGCGCATCGTCGCCAGCGAACAAGGTGTGCAGGTGGGTCAGCTGATCGGCATCGAGTGCGTCGCCGTCGAGCAGTTTGTCGGCGATGTGCGAGAGCGGCTGGAACTGCTCCGATTCGGCCAGGTAGACGTCCAGGTCGTGGTAACGCTGCGGATCGAGCAGGCGCAGGCGGGCGAAGTGGCCGCTGCGACCCAGCTGTTCGGGCGTGGCGGTGAGCAGGATGACGCCGGGTGTCCGTGCGGCCAGCTGTTCGACCAGCGTGTAGCGCGGGCTGGCGGCCTCGGGCGTCCATTCCAGGTGGTGTGCCTCGTCGACCACCAGCAGGTCCCACGGTGCATCGAGCAATTGCTGCGCACGTTTCGGGCTGGCCTCGAGAAAGCCGAAGTCGGCGATCACCAGCTGTTCGTCCTCGAACGGGTTGTGGTTGTCGCCGGCCTGTTCCAGCGCCTCGCAGCGTTCTTCGTCGTAGATCGCGAAGCTGAGGTTGAAGCGGCGCAGCAGTTCGACGAACCACTGGTAGACCAACGTGTCGGGCAGCAGCACCAGCACGCGCGACGCGCGGCCGGCGGCGAGCTGGCGTGCCACGATCATGCCAGCCTCGATGGTCTTGCCCAGGCCGACTTCGTCGGCGAGCAGGACCCGTGGCGGTCGGCGCGCAGCGGCGATGCCGGCCACGCGCAACTGGTGCGGCACCAGCCCGATGCGTGCCGCACCGAGGCCCCAGGTCGGCGAGCGGCGCGCGTCGGCACGGCGCTGCAGACCGTCCAGGCGCAGCTCGAAGTTCGCCACCGGGTCGGTACGTCCGCCGATCAGGCGGTCGTCGGCCTGGCTCACGCTCTGTTCGTCGTCGAGCTGCCCTTCGTGCAGTTCGCGACCTTCGCCGCGGTAGATCAGCAGGTCGTCCTTCACTTCGACGCGCTCGACCAGGAAGGCGATGCCCTTGCCAGCCACGCGCTGGCCAGCGCGGAATTCGGCGCGCACCAGGGGCGCCGAATCGATCGCATAGGGCCGTAGCACCCCAGCCTTGGCGAACAGCACCTGTACGCCGCGTCCTTCGACGCGCAGTACGGTGCCGAGACCGAGTTCGGGTTCGGCGGTGGAGATCCAGCGTTGACCAGGTACGAACATGAGGCAGCTACAGTGTTTCGAGGGCCGCCAATTATCCGCTCACCGCGCGGCGCTGAAAACCTCGGCGATGCATTCCGGCTGCATTGGCCGGCGATTCGTCGCTGTGCCGGGACGGAACGGCTGCCTTGACGAGGCTGCGGCAGATGCCGCGGCGACATCGCTCCGGGTTGTCGCCAAGCGGCCGGACGCAAGAAAAAGGCCCCGCATTTGCGTGCGGGGCCCTGTGAGCGGAGCCACCCGGTTGGCCGGGTGGCTTGCGCTGCTGCTTACCAGATCTTCACCTGCTTCTTGCCGGCGCGGACCATCGGGTCGGTCGGCTTGCACTCGAACGCCTTGGCGAATGCCGTCATGTTCGACGGTGCCGCGATGGCGCGGATCGATGCCGGCGAATGCGGATCGATGTTCAGGTAGAGCTCGGCCGCCTTCTCGCGGACGTTGCCGCGCCACACGCGGGCCCAGTTCAGGAAGAAGCGCTGGTCCTCGGTGTAGCCGTCGATCTTCTCGGCGGCTTCCTTCGGATGGTTCTTCAGCGCGGTCTGCAGGGCGTCGTAGGCGATGTTCAGGCCGCCCAGGTCGGCGATGTTCTCGCCCAGGGTCAGCTTGCCGTTGACGTGCAGGTTCGGCTTGCCCTTGATCGGCGTGTAGGCGTCGAACTGCTCGACCAGCGCCTTGGTGCGTTCGTCGAACTGCTTCTTGTCCTGAGCGGTCCACCAGTTGACGCGGTTGCCGTAGCCGTCGAACTGGCTGCCCTGGTCGTCGAAGCCATGGCTGGACTCGTGGCCGATCACCGCACCGATGCCGCCGTAGTTGATCGCGTCGTCGCCGTGAGCATAGAAGAACGGCGGCTGCAGGATCGCGGCCGGGAAGTTGATGGTGTTGGTGCTCGGGTCATAGTAGGCGTTGACCGTCTGCGGGGTCATGCCCCACTCCTTGCGGTCGGTCTTCTTGCCGATGTGGCTCAGATCGAAGTGGTAGTTGTACTTGCTGGCTGCCTGCAGGTCGGCGAACCACTGACCCTGCTGGATGTCCAGACCGCTCCAGTCACGCCATTCGCCCTTGTCGGGGTAGCCGATCTTGGGCAGGAACAGCGACCACTTCTGCAGCGCCTTCTTCTTGGTCGCCTCGCTCATCCAGTCCAGATGCTCGATGCGGTTCTTCAGCGCGTTGCGCACGTTGGTGACCAGCTGCTCGGCGCGGGCCTTGGCGTCGGCCGGGAAGTACTTGGCCACGTACAGCTGGCCCAGGCCCATGCCCATGGCGCCATTGATGCCGCCCATCACGCGCTTCCAGCGCGGCCGCTGTTCGGGCTGACCGGCAAGTTCCTTGCCGTAGAAGTCGAAGCGGTTGGCCTGGAAGGCGTCGCTCAGCGCGGGCGAGGAGCTGCTGATCAGGTGGAAGCGCAGGTAGGCCTGCCACTGCGAAACCGGCGCGTGGGCCAGCAGGCGGTCGAATTCGGCCATGAATTTCGGCTGCGACAGCGAGAAGCCGCCGCCCACGTCGACGCCCTGCGCCGCGAAGAACTTCTGCCAGCTGAAGTGCGGCGTGATGCGGTCAGCCTGCTTCACGGTGACCCAGTGATACTGGTTGTCGAGATTGCGCATCTCGGTCGGGGTCAGCGAGGCCTTGGCCAGTTCGGTCTCGAACTTCATCACTTCGCCAGCCTGCTTCTTGGCGTCGGCGTCGGACACGCCGGTCAGCTCCAGGCTCTTGGTGATGTAGGCGACATACGCCTCGCGGATCTTCTTGTACTGCGGCTTGAGGTAATAGTCCTTGGTCGGCAGACCCAGGCCGCTCTCGAACACATAGCCGATCTGCTTGCTGGCGTCCTTCTGGTCGGCGCCGGAGCCGAAGCTGAAGACGTAGCTGTCGCCGTTGTTGAAGCTCTTGTCGAGGAATGTGGCGATCTCGGCGCTGTTCTTCAGCGCGGCGATCTCGGCCAGCTGTGGCTTGATCGGGTCAAAACCGGCCTTGTTGATCGCGTCCTTGTCCATGCCGGCGTCGTACAGCCAGCCGATCTTCTGCTCGATCGAGCCGGCCTTGGCCGTGGCAGCATTCTTGGCGGCGTTCTCGGCGATCTGGTGCTGGTCGTCCAGGCTCTTCTCGGCCAGTTCGTCGAATGCGCCCCAACGCGTGCGGTCGGCCGGGATCGGGTTGGCAGCGACCCACTTGGCATTCACGAAGGTGTTGAAGTCCTGGCAGGCCTCGCTGGACGGCCCAAGCTCGCTGACGTCGAACACGCTCTTCGGCTTCGCGGTCATGGCGGCGGCGGTGCTGGCGGCCTTGGCCGGTGCGGTGCTGGCCGGTTTGGCCGGTGCCGGAGCGGCGGCGTGCTCGCTCTTGCCGCAGGCGGCCAGGGCAAGGCTCAGGCTGGCGGCCAGAGCCAGTGGCTTCAGATACTGCTTGGTCATGGGTATCCCTCTATTGCGGTTGATGTGCCCGGAGGCGTCCTGGTGCGCCAGAGCATGCCAGTGGGCCCACCCGTCCGCGACCATGACCCACCACGCTAGGTCAAAGGTCATGGGGTGCCCAGTGTCAAAGGTCAGGGGTGTGTGCCGCGACGAGCTCCAGCCACGCCTGCCCGGCCGGCGACAGTCGGGTGCCGTGCCGCCAGGCCAGGCTCAACTGCCAGCGCAGGCTGCGGCCAGCCAGCGGAATTGCCGAGATGCCGCTCAGCATGCGTCCCCGCAGGGCCAGCCGGGGCAGCAGTGCGACGCCGCCGCCGGCCGCGACCAGGGCGAATATGAAGTCGACCTGGGCGCTGTGCACGGTTTCCCGGGGCACGATGTCGCGACGTGCGCAGGCATCGCGGATCAGCTGGTTCAGCGCAAAGCCTTGCTCGAACAGGATCAGTGGTGATTCGGCCAGCCAGTCGAGCCTGAACTGGCGTGCGCCGGCACGGGGATGCGAGGGCGGAAGCAGGGCCAGCATCGGCTCGTCGCAGACCGGTTGGCTGTCCAGGCCGCGACCGATCGGCTGTAGCGTGGCGGCGATTTCCACTTCGCCGGCAAGCACGGCCTGCTCCAGCCGGCGGCTGCCGTGTTCGAGCAGGTGGATGTCGATCTGCGGATGCTGTTCGCGGAAGCGTGCGAGCAAGGGTGCGAACAGCACACTGCTGCCCAGCGGTGGCAGGCCCAGGCGCAGCTCGCCGCGCTCCAGGCTCTGCAGCGCATCCAGCTCGGCACGCATGTGTTCGGTGTGCGCCAGCATGGCAAGGGCGTGGCGGTGCACGATTTCGCCGGCCTGGGTCAGCTGGACGCCGCGGCGATCGCGTTCGAGCAGGCGGACATCGAGCTCGGCCTCCAGCTGGGCGACGGCCTTGCTCAGGGTGGGCTGGCTGGCATGCGCGTGTTTGCTGGCGCGTCCGAAACCGTCGTGGCGGACCACTTCGATCATGTAGCGCAGGCTGCGTAGGTCCATGTTCATTCCTTTTAGGCATTGAAATGATTTGAACAATTCATTTTCATTATGCATGAGGCGGACGTACGCTGACTCCCATGAAAGCCATCCATGCCCGTTTGCGCTGGTTGAGCCGGCGCAGGCCGCTGCTCGCCCTGGTGGTGCAGGTCGCGCTGATCGGCGGCCTCTGCGCGCTGGGTCAGGGCATCGTGACGATGTTTGGCCTGCCGATTCCGGGCAGCGTGTGTGCGCTGGGTCTGCTGCTGGTCCTGCTGGCGACCGGCACGGTACCGGCCGGGTCGTTGCGGCGTGGTGCGAACTGGTTGCTGGCCGAAATGCTGCTGTTCTTCATTCCCGCGGTGATGGCGGTCTCGCAGCATCTGGCGCTGCTGCGCGCGGATGGCGTGCGGATACTGCTGGTGATACTGCTGGGTACCGTGGCGGTGATGACCAGCACGGCGTTGCTGGTCGATCTGGTGTGGCGCTGGAGGCAGCGACATGCGCAGTGAACTGGCCTCCCTGGCCTGGTTCGCGGTGACGCTGGCTGGCTATTACCTGCTCAAACCGCTGTACCGGCGCCTACCGCGCTGGTGGACCTCACCGCTGTTCAGCGTGCCCGTGCTGCTGATCGCGCTGGGCCTGGTGTTCGGCATGAACTATCCGGTCTACATGCGCGATGCGCACTGGCTGATCTTCATGCTCGGCCCCGCGACCGTGGCGTTCGCATTGCCGATATGGCGTCATCGCGCGCTGATCCGGCGCCACTGGATGGCCTTGCTGGCCGGCGTGGCCGGTGGCAGTGCGGTGGCGATGAGCACCGCGTGGGGGCTGGCGACCCTGTTCGGCCTCAGCGGCAGCCTGCGGCTCAGCCTGGTGCCGCGCTCGATCACCACGCCGCTGGCGATGCTGGTCTCGGCGGACATCGGCGGCGTGCCGGACCTGACCGCGCTGTTCGTGGTGATCACCGGCGTGGCCGGTATCGCCCTGGGCGAACTGCTGCTGCGCTTCCTGCCGCTGCGTTCGGCCCTGGCGCGGGGCATGCTGTTCGGCATCGGGGCTCACGGAGCCGGTACGGCCAAAGCCTACGATGTGGGCGACGAGGAAGGGACCGTGGCCAGTTTGGCGATGGTGCTAGCCGGCCTGCTCAATGTCCTGGCGGCCCCGGCGATCGCCTGGCTGCTGCACTGAAGCGGGCGCCGAGGGCTGGGGCCGGTCGACGACCCGGTCTGGCTCAATGCGGCAGGTCCTGGCCGGGGCGCGGCGCGGGCAAGCTGTCGGGCGATACCGCACCGCCGGAGATGATGAAGGCCATCGCCTGGTCCATCGTCCAGTCGGTGGGGGTGAGCTCGTCCACCGGCACCAGCTCGAGGTAACCGCCGGTGGGGTTGGGCGTGGTGGGGATGTAGACCGCTGCCATCTCGCGGCCGGTGCCTTCCTCGATCAGGGTGCGGGTGACGAAGCCGACCACCTTCATGCCCTTACGCGGAAAGTCGATCAGCACCACGCGCTGCATGCCGCCTGGCTTGTTCTGCAGCACGGTCATGAGCTTCTTGGTGCCGCCGTAGATGGTCTGCACCAGCGGAATGCGCTGCAGCAGGTTGTCGAAGGCGTCGAGCAGGCGTTGGCCGATCACCCGGTTCGCCAGCCAGCCCAGCAGGTACAGCGCGCCCAGTGTCAGCAGCAGTGCCAGGATGAAGATCAGCCAGCGCTGGTTGAGTGCCTCGGCCGCATGCGGCGCGACCAGGCCCAGTGCCTGCACGAAGGCAGCGACCACCGGCGCACCGATGTCGGCCAGCAGGCCCAGCACGAACTTGAACACCAGCCAGGTCACCCACAGCGGGATGAAGGTGAGCAGGCCGGTCAGGAGATAGCGCTTGAGACGCAGGGGCTGCATGGGCAGGTGCTTCGCTCGAATAGGGGCCATGTCATTCTAAAGGCAGCGTAACGGGTGTGCCGATACTGAGTCGGGGACATGGCCACGGGATACCGGCAGCCGGGCAGTGCTGACGATGCTTTCCCGGGCGCGGACATCCCCGGCGTGTGATTTTCCTGCGGGCCGTGCGAATCATGGGGCAGGCAACGGGAACGCGGGCAGCATGACAAGCAGACGTCACCAGCAACGATTCGAGGCATGGCTGCACGAGCATCGCGGCATCGTATTCAAGGTGTCGTCTATCTATGCGGCGTCATTGGTGGACCGTGACGATCTGGCTCAAGAGATCCGGCTGCAGGCCTGGCGCTCGTTCGGGCGTTACGACGAGCGCCGGTCGAAGTTTTCCACCTGGCTCTATCGGGTAGCGCTGAACGTGGCGATCTCGCAGTCGCGTCGTCGCAGGGCTTCGCTGGACGGAAAGCTCGAACCGCTGCAGCCGCACCACCTGGATACCATCGGTGGCGAACTTCCGGTGGAGCCGGACGAGCGGCGGGGCGAGCTATACGCCTTCATCGAGCGGCTCGATGCGTTCAATCGCGCGTTGATCCTGCTCTATCTGGAGGACCGGTCCCATGCCGAGATCGCCGAGATCCTCGGCATCAGCGAAACCAACGTGGCCACCAAGATTGGCCGAATCAAGCAGACGCTGCGCGGGCAGATGGCTGGCGCAGCGGCCACCGGAGCATGACGATGGAACTCGACGAGATGAAGATGGCTTGGCCGGCGCTGGTGCAGCAACTGGAACGGCAGAATGCGTTGAACGAGCAGTTGTTCCACCAGGGGCTGGCCGATCGTCTGCGTCGCCATCTGCGTCCGCTGGTGTGGAGGCAGTCACTGCAGATCGTGTTCGGCCTCGCCGCCATGCTGTGGGGCATCAGCTTCTGGTCGACGCATGCGTCGGTATGGCAGAACGTAGTTTGCGGTGTCGCCATGCAGGTGCTCGGCACGTTGGCGCTGATCCTTTCAGCGCATCTGCTCCAGATGCAGCAGAGTATCGACTACGCCGCGCCTGTACTGGAAATTCAGCGGCATCTCGTACGGATGCGCGCGTGGAGAGTGAAGGTGGAAGCGCCGTTAATTGCAGTGCTGGGTGGTGTGATCTGGATACCAGCGCTGTTGATGGGCGCGCAGTACGAGGGGGATCGCTTCGGGTTGAACCTGTGGCAGCACGTCCGGCCCGTCGTGCTGGTATGGATGGCCTTGTCGTTGGGTGTCGGGGTAGGTGCGGTGTTTCTGGCGCGCTACGTGGTGCGCTGGCTCGGCCACGGCCGTTGGCTGGAAAACGGTCTGGCGGGCAACGCCATCGTCAGGGCCGAAGAGGCTTTGGCGGAGATGGCGAGTTTCGAACGGGAGTGAACTACTGCCGCAAACCTTCGCCTGCGAGCAAGGTCAGAGCTCAACGCGCCTGTGGCTTCAGCCGCACATAGAGCTGCTTGCGGACCTTGGCCACCAGCTGGCCGCTGGCGGTCTTCACCTCGGTATCGAACCAGCGCAGCACCTTTTCGCCGCCGGCTGCGGCGGCGCGCAGTTCGTCCACCACCTGCGGTTCCAGTTTGAAATGGGCGAAGACGTCCTCGCGGCCAGGCGCCACGAAGTCGATGGTGGCCGACTTGTCCCACACGTAGTAGTCGTTGCCGAGCTGCTGCATCACCAGCAGCATCCAGAACGGGTCGGTCATCGCGAACAGGTTGCCGCCGAACTGGCTCTTGACGTAGTTGCGGTTCCAGGGGCGCAGGCGCAGCGTCACCCTGGCTTCGAGGTAGTCGTCGCTGACCGACTGCACGCGGATGCTGTTGAACAGGAACGGCGGCCACAGGTTCAGCAGCCTGCGGAAAGTGGATGCACGCATGGTTCACGGGGCCAGTCAGGGGGCGGCCGACCATAACATACCTTGACGTATGGATAGGCGCCGGCCGTGGCTGGCGTGCCCGGATTGGCGTGCTCAAAACAGCAGCGAGGCCATCCGTCGGCGATAGCGGCCCACCAGTTCGGCGTCGTCCAGTGTGTTGAAGGCCGCGAGCAGGCGCTTCTTCGCGGCACCGTCGTTCCAGTCACGGGCACGCTCGAAGATGGCCAGGAATTGTTCCAGGCCGGCCGCGGGGTCATTGCCCAGCAGCAGGCGCACGCCGAGCAGGTCGCGCGCCTGCCAGTCCTCGGCATTGGCTTCCACACGCTGTTGCAGGTCGCCCAGTGCGGGAGCGTCCTGCAGCGAGTGCGCCAGGTCGAGCTGGCTGCGCAGGCGCACGGCGCGACCGTCGGTGGCCAGGTTCGCGGGCAGGGTGTCGAGTTCGGCCTCGGCAGCGTCGCTCTGTCCGGCCTGCACCAGGGCGACGGCCAGCTCGAGCTTCAGCTCGGCCTGGTCGGGGGCGGTGGCGATGGCCTGCTGCAGGCGGCTGATGGCCTGTTCGGGTGTTTCCGCCGGTGCGTCATCGGCCTGATCGTTGCCGCCACCCTCCAGCGGCTGCACGTGGCGTGACAGGAATTCGCGCAGCTGGCCTTCCGGCAGTGCACCGCTGAAGCCATCGGCGATCTGGCCGTCCTTCACCAGGATCACGGTGGGCACGGAGCGGATGCCGAACATGGCGGCCAGCTCCTGGTTGGCATCCACGTCGACCTTGGCCAGACGGAAGGCGCCGTTGTATTCGACGGCAAGCTTTTCCAGCATCGGCCCCAGTGTCTTGCAGGGCTCGCACCAGGTTGCCCACAAATCCACCAGCACTGGCATTTCCAGCGAGGCCTTGATGACCTCGGTCTCGAAGTTGGCCTGGTCGACGTCGAAGACATGGGGGCTGGCGGTGTCGGTCACGAAATGCTCCGGGTTGGCGTGATGCCCGCACTAGGTCGGGGCAGGCACGAGCATATCAAGTGGCTGCGGACGCGCGCGTACGGCGGCGGGATTTGCGAGAATGGCGGACATGAGCGCTCCATCCACCGTCATCGACCAGCCCCCTTCGTCGGGCGCGGCGTCGCTGCTGATCTGCGAGCATTGCGACACGGTGTACCAGCGGCGCCCGCTGGCGCGTGGGGAAACCGCCCATTGCGCACGCTGCCATGCGGTGCTCGAGCGTCATCACAGTCTGGGTACCGGTGCGATGCTGGCGCTGGTGCTGACTGCATTGGTGGTGTTCGTGGAGGCCAATGTCTGGCCGATCGTCACCTTTGGCCTGAACGGTACCGATGTGAGCACCACGCTGTGGGGCATGATCGCGACGATGTGGACGGAAGATGCCAAGGTGGTCTCGCTGCTGGCCGCGGCCACGTTGTTCTTCTTTCCGCTGGTGAAGATCCTGACCCTGGGCTGGCTGCTGCTGTTCGGTCGCGTCGGACGGCGAGCACCGGGGTTCCGTGCCCTGATGGTGATGCTGCATTACCTGCAGCCCTGGACGATGAGCGAGGTGTTCGTGCTCGGGGTGCTGGTGTCCATCGTGAAGGCGCATCTGTACTTCGACGTCATACCGGACGTGGGCGTGTTCGCCTATGCGGTGCTGGTGATCCTGATCACCGTGTTCGCCGGCATCGACCTGCGTCGCCTGTGGGACATGGTGCCGGAGCCGCATGCATGAGTGCCTTGCCGCGCGCAAGCGAACTTGGCCTGATCAGTTGCCACGTATGCGGGCTGGTCTGCCGTGATGCGGCGTGCGAGGGCATGGTCTGTCCACGCTGCGGCACCTCGCTGCACCGGCGCAAGACGGCCAGCTTCGCGCGGACCTGGGCATTGCTGATCGCCGCCTTCATCCTGTATATCCCGGCCAATGTGCTGCCGATCATGCGCACGGCCAGCCTCGGCGATGTCGACGACAACACCATCATTAGCGGTGTGATGGAGTTGTGGGCCAAGGGCTCGCCAGACCTGGCCGTGATCGTGTTCACCGCCAGCATCCTGGTGCCGCTGACCAAGTTCCTGGTGCTCAGCACGCTGCTGATCAGCGCGAAGCGGCGCAGCCAGTGGGCCCGCCCGCAGCGCGCGCGGTTGTACCGGCTGGTGGAGTTCGTCGGCTACTGGTCGATGCTCGACGTTTTCGTGGTGGCGCTGATGACGGCGCTGGTGCAGTTCGGTTTCTTCAGCCTGGTGGCGCCGCTGCCCGGGGTGATCTATTTCGGCCTCACCGTGGTGCTGACCATGCTGGCCTCGATGAGTTTCGATCCACGTCTGATATGGGATGACAAGGGCGACGATGACTGATCAATCCACCACGCCACAAGATGGCGAGCTGCCCCAGCCGGTCGTGCGGCATCGCCGTGTCGGCGTATCGCTGATCTGGTTGGTGCCGATCCTGGCTGCGGTCGTCGGCATCTCGCTGATGGTCCACGCCTGGATGCAGGCCGGACCGGTCATCACCATCAGCTTCAAGACGGCCGAGGGACTGACTGCGAACAAGACCCCCGTGACCTACAAGAGCGTGGTGATCGGCAAGGTGCGCAAGATCCGGCTCAGCCGCGATCACAGCCATGTCGAAGTCCGGGTGGACCTGGACAAGAGCGCCGAAAATTTCGCCACCGCCGGGACCCGGTTCTGGGTGGTGCGGCCGCGGATCGGCCTGGGCGGCGTGTCGGGTATCGGCACTTTGCTTTCGGGTGCGTACATCGGTGTCGATGTCGGCGATTCGAAAAAACCGCAGCACGAGTTCAAGGGGCTGGAGTTCCCGCCGTCGGTCACCCACGATGTGTCCGGTCGCAGCTTCGTCCTGCACAGCAGCGACCTGGGCTCGCTCGATGTGGGTTCGCCGGTCTACTACCGGCGAATCCAGGTCGGCCAGGTGGCGTCCTACCGGCTGGACAAGGATGGCCAGGGTGTCTCGATCCAGATTTTCGTGGACAGCCCGTATGACCGTTTCGTCTCGGTGTCCTCGCGTTTCTGGAATGCCAGTGGCGTGGACGTGTCGCTGGGCGCCAACGGGCTGAAGCTGGACACCCAGTCGCTGGCCACCGTGTTGGCGGGTGGCGTGGCTTTCCAGAGTCCGCAAGGGCCGCATGACAGCTCGCCGGCCAAGGAAGATGCCAGCTTCCGCCTGTTCGGTGACGAGGCCACGGCGATGGCTCCGCCGGACGGTCCGCCGCACTACATCCGCATGCGTTTCGATCAGTCGCTGCGCGGGCTGACGGTGGGCGCGCCGGTCGAATTCCTTGGCGTCGACTTCGGCAAGGTGGTGTCGATCCGAATGGATTACGACGAGAAGACACAGCGCTTCCCGCTGATCGTCGGTGCAGTGGTCTACCCGCAGCGGCTCGGACGCGCGAACGAGAAGCTGGTGGCGCTGGCCAAGGCGCGTGGCGACAACGCCGATCTGTCGCACATGGTCGGCATGCTGGTGGCACATGGGCTGCGCGCGCAGGCGCGTACGGGCAACCTGCTGACCGGGCAGCTGTACATCGCGCTGGACTTCCTGCCGAATGCGGCCAAGGTCAACTACAACCCGGATGTGCGGCCGCTGGAGATTCCCACCGCACCGGGCAGCTTCGACAAGCTGCAGGAGCAGCTGGCGGAGATCGTGACCAAGATCCAGAAGGTTCCCTTCGACAGCATCGGCCAGCATCTGAACAGCACGCTGGCCGATCTGGACAAGACCCTGAAACAGGTCAATGGCCAGGTGTTGCCACAGGTCAACGACACACTGAAGGGCGCGCAGCACACCCTGGGCTCGGCCAACAACATGCTGGCCGGCGACTCGCCACTGCAGCAGAACCTGGGCGCCACGCTGGACGAACTGCGCCGGATGGCCCGCTCGCTGCGCGTGCTCAGCGATTACCTGGGCGTGCATCCGGATGCGCTGATCCGCGGCCGCCGCGCCGATCCCAAACTCATGCAGCCAGCGCCTGCAGCAACGTCCAATGCCTCGCAAGGGAGCAAGCCATGATCCGTCTGCGTTACCCGGCGCTTGCCGCCCTGGCCGTCATGCTGGCGGCCTGTGCCTCGGCGCCGATGCACTATTACACGCTGATCGCACCGGCCGGCAGCCAGTCGCCGGTGGGTGCGCAGGCGCCATTCCGGTTCGCGCTGCTGCCGGTGACGATTCCCGCGCAGGTGGACCAGCCGCAACTGGTCGTCCGCCAGAACGCACAGGGCGTCGCGATGCTCGACGATCACCGCTGGATCGCGCCGCTGGGCGACGAGATCCGCGGTGCGTTGTCGGCCGACCTTGCCCGCGACCTCCATACGCAGGACGTCAGTGGCCTGCCGGCGGGTGACAAGCCGGTACTGCGCATCAAGGTGGACGTGCGCCGCTTCGACTCCGACCCCGGCCAGTACGCGCTGGTCGAGGCTGCATGGAGCGTCCACGATCTCAAGAACGGTGCCGTGCTGGCCTGTACCAGCCGGATCGAGAAACCCGTCGGCCGTGGCTTCGACGCACTGGTCGCCGGCCATCAGCAGGCGCTGACGGCACTGGCCGGACGTATCGCCGGCGTGGCGCCGGCCGTCGCCGGTGGCCGCGTACCGGCCTGTCCGGGAGGCTGAGCGGGCGCGGACGGCTCCCGGGCGGGCGTCGTTCTGCTAGTCTGGCGCGTTCTACGCGGTGCGCCGGCCATGGCGGTTTCCGGCGCCGAATCCCGGCATAACGGCAGCAGAACATGCAAGAGATCCAGGAACAGGGTACCCACGACTACGATCCGCAGGCGGTGGAAGCCGCCGCGCAGCGGTATTGGAGCGAGCATCGAGCCTACGAGGTGAAGGAAGATCCGGCGCGGCCGAAGTTCTTCTGCCTCTCCATGCTGCCGTATCCGTCCGGTGCGCTGCACATGGGGCATGTGCGCAACTACACCATCGGCGACGTGATCAGCCGCTTCCAGCGCATGCAGGGCAAGAACGTGCTGCAGCCGATGGGCTGGGACGCGTTCGGCCTGCCGGCGGAGAACGCCGCGATCAAGCACAAGACCGCGCCGGCGAAGTGGACCTACGCCAACATCGAGCACATGCGCGGCCAGCTGAAGTCGCTGGGCTACGCGATCGACTGGAGCCGCGAGTTCGCCACCTGCCGGCCGGACTACTACGTGCACGAGCAGCGCATGTTCGTGCGCCTGATGAAGAAGGGCCTGGCCTACCGTAAGAACAGCGTGGTGAACTGGGACCCGGTCGACCAGACCGTGCTGGCCAACGAACAGGTGATCGACGGCCGCGGCTGGCGCACCGGCGCGCTGGTGGAAAAGCGCGAGATCCCGCAGTGGTTCCTGAAGATCACCGACTACGCGCAGGAACTGCTCGACGGCCTGGACACGCTGCCGGGCTGGCCCGACGCTGTGAAGACCATGCAGCGCAACTGGATCGGTCGCAGCGAAGGCCTGGAAATCCATTTCGCGGTGGACGGCGAGGCCGAGCCGCTGACCGTGTTCACCACGCGTCCCGACACGCTGATGGGCGTCACCTTCGTCTCGATTGCCGGCGAGCATCCGCTGGCGGTCAAGGCGGCGGAGAACAACCCCGAGCTGGCCGCGTTCCTGGCCGAGCTGCGCCAAGGCGGCGTGTCCGAGGCTGAGCTGGAAACCCAGGAAAAGCGCGGCATGGCCACCGGCCTGTTCGCGATCCACCCGGTCACCGGCGACAAGGTGCCGGTGTGGGTGGCCAACTTCGTGCTGATGGGCTATGGCACCGGCGCGGTGATGGCCGTGCCCGGTCACGACGAGCGCGACTTCGAGTTCGCCACCAAGTACGGCCTGCCGATCAGGCAGGTGATCGCGGTCGACGGCGAGGGCTACGACGCGACACGCTGGCAGGAGTGGTACGGCGACAAGACCCGCGCCGACATGCGCGTGGTGAATTCCGGCGTGCTGGACGGCAAGAACTACCGCGAAGCTTTCGACACCATCGCCGAGGTACTGGGCAAGGACGGCAAGGGCGAGCGCCGGGTGAACTACCGTCTGCGCGACTGGGGCGTGAGTCGCCAGCGCTACTGGGGCTGCCCGATTCCGGTGATCCGCTGCCCGCATTGCGGCGACGTGCCGGTGCCGGAAGACCAGTTGCCGGTGCTGTTGCCCGAGGACGTGGCGTTCTCGGGTGTGCAGTCGCCGATCAAGGCCGACCCGGAATGGCGCAAGACCGCCTGTCCGACCTGCGGCGGTGCGGCCGAGCGCGAGACCGACACTTTCGACACCTTCATGGAGTCGAGCTGGTACTACGCGCGCTACACCTCGCCGGGCGCCGCCGAGCAGGTCGACGAGCGCGCCAACTACTGGCTGCCGGTCGACCAGTACATCGGCGGCATCGAGCACGCGATCCTGCACCTGCTGTACTTCCGCTTCTACAACAAGCTGATGCGCGACGCGGGCCTGGTGCAGGCCGACGAGCCGGCCACCAACCTGCTGTGCCAGGGCATGGTGATCGCCGAGACCTTCTACCGCGAGAACGCCGACGGCTCGAAGGACTGGATCAGCCCGGCCGACGTCGAGATCCAGCGCGATGACAAGGCGCGCGTGACCGGTGCCGTGCTGAAGGCCGATGGCCTGCCGGTGGAGATCGGCGGCATCGAGAAGATGTCCAAGTCGAAGAACAACGGTGTCGATCCGCAGTCGATGGTCGGCAAGTTCGGTGCCGACACGGTGCGCCTGTTCTCGATGTTCGCGGCCCCGCCGGAACAGTCGCTGGAATGGAACGAGGCCGGGGTCGAGGGCATGGCCCGCTTCCTGCGCCGGTTCTGGCGCGAGGTCGTCACGCATGCATCGCAGCCGGACCATCCGGTGGTCGATCCGGCCACGCTCGATGCCGGCCAGAAGGCGCTGCGTCGCCAGCTGCATGAAACCATCCAGAAGGTCGGCGACGACTTCGGCCGCCGCCACTCCTTCAACACCGCGATCGCCGCACTGATGGAGCTGCTCAATGCGGTGGGCAAGTTCACCGACATGAGCGCCCAGGGCCGGGCCGTGCGTCACGAGACGCTGGAAACCATGGTGCTGCTGCTGAACCCGGTGGTGCCGCACGTCAGCCACCGGCTGTGGCAGGTGCTTGGCCATCCCGTCGGCGTGCTGGAAGACCAGCCGTGGCCGCAGGTGGACGAGAGTGCCCTGGTGCGCGACTCGCTGACCCTGGCCGTTCAGGTCAACGGCAAGCTGCGCGGTACCATCGAGGTGGCCGCCGACGCCGCGAAGGATGCCGTCGAGGCGCAGGCGCTGGCCCTTCCCAACGTGCGGACGTTCCTGGAAGGACTGAGCGTGCGCAAGGTGATCGTAGTGCCGGGCAAGATCGTCAACATCGTTGCAGGATGAACGCCATGAGCCGTCCGTTCCGAATCTCGCTGCTGCTGCTGGGCAGTCTCGCGCTGGGTGCCTGCGGGTTCCATCTGCGGCGTAGTGCGTCGCTGCCGCCGTCGATGCAGCACCTGCACCTCACCGTCAACGGCGGCGGCAAATTGCAGCGCAGCCTGGCGCGCACGCTGTACGCGTCCGGCGTGGATGTCGAGGACACCAGCGGCCCCGGCATCGCCGAGCTGGACGTGGGCACGGCCCAGTTCAGCACCGATTCGCTGAGCATCAACGGTTCGGCCCGCGTCACTGAGTATGCCGTGCGCTACCACGTCGAATTCCTGGTCAAGGACGGCAGCGGCAACGTGATCGTGCCCAACCAGCAGATCAACATGTCACGCGAATACAGCTACAACGCCGGCGACACGGTAGGCAGCACGGCCGAAGTGGAAGAACTGCAGCGCAGCCTCACCGACGACATGGTGCAGGCGATCCTGTTCCGCCTGCAGGCGGCCGCCAGGCACCCGCAGACCGTGTCGCCCTCGGCCGCGCTGATGGACCACTCGCACTGAGTGCCGACAGCCCGTGCCGCTGAACATCGCCCAATGGCAAAAGTCGCTGGCCGCCGATCAGCTGCGGCCGGTTTACCTGCTGGCGGGTGAGGAACTGCTGGTGCTCGAAGCGGCCGATGCGCTGCGCGCGCAGGCGCGCCAGCTGGGCTACACCGAGCGCGAGGTGCTCGACGCAGGCCAGCATTTCGACTGGAACGACCTGGCCCGTGCCGGTGCCGGCATGTCGCTGTTCGCCACCCGGCGGCTGATCGACCTGCGTCTGCCGACCGGTCGTCCGGGCAAGGACGGGGCGGCAGCACTGGTCGAATTCTGCAACGATCCGCCGCCCGACGTGACCCTGCTGGTCACCGCCACCACCTGGAGCAACAAGCACGAAGGTGCCTGGAGCAAGAAGCTGGATGCTGCCGGCGCGATGGTGGTGTTCAATGCGCCGCGACCGAACGAATGGAATGCCTGGATCGGTGCTCGGCTGGCCTCGCGCGGACTGTCGGCGACGCCCGACGCGGCCGCGTTGCTGGCCGAACGCGTCGAGGGCAACCTGCTTGCCGCGGCGCAGGAGATCGACAAGCTGGCGGTGCTGCGCGGTGGCGATGGCGCGCGCATCGATGCGGCGGCGATGGAGGAACTGGTCGCCGACAGCGCCCGCTACGATGCCTTCAAGCTCACCGATGCGGCGTTTGCCGGCGACGGCGCGCGCGCACTGCGCATTCTGGCCGGGCTGCATGCCGAGGGCGAAGAACTGATCGGCCTGATGGGCTGGCTGGTCAACCAACTGCAGCTGGCGCTGCGCCTGGCCAACGCGCGCGACTTTGCCGCGCAGGCCCGCGCCGAGCGCCTGTGGCCCGCGCGCGAACAACTGTTCCGCAAGGCACTCCGCCGCGCGCCGCGCGAGCACTGGCTGGCCTGCCTGGCCCGTGCGTCGCGAATCGACCGCATGGCCAAGGGACGCGAGGCCGGCGAGCCGTGGCTGGAAGCCGAACGGCTGGTCGCGGCCATCGCCGAACCCCGCGCGGCCGGCGCCCTGGCCTGATCTGGTCCGGATCATGCGCCCGCTTGCGATCCTCGGCGGCACCTTCGACCCGGTGCACATCGGTCATCTGAACGCAGCCTGGGAAGCAGCCGAGGTGCTGGGCGCCGATGTCCGCCTGATGCCGGCCAGCGTGCCGCCGCACCGGCCGCCGCCGGTCGCCACGGCAGCGCAGCGGGTTGCCATGCTGCGCGCCGCGCTGGCGGGACAGTCGCGGCTGTCGCTGGATGCCCGCGAGCTGGAGCGTGCGGGGCCTTCCTATACGGTCGACACGCTGGCCGCGCTGCGTGCGGAAGTCGGTGCACGCCCGCTGGTGCTGCTGGTCGGCGAGGATGCTTTTGCGGGCCTGGCCAGCTGGCATCGCTGGCAGGCATTGTTCGAGCTGGCCCACGTCGGCGTGCTGACCCGGCCGGGCACGGCGCTGGCCTGGCCGGCCGCGTTGCACGAAGCGACCCAGGCGCGGCTGGTGCCGCCGGCGGCGCTGGCCGACAGCGCCGCCGGTCAGGTTGCCGCCGTGCCGATCACGCCACTGGAGATTTCCGCCACCCATGTACGCGAGCTGCTGGCCGAAGGCCGCGTGCCGCGTTACCTGTTGCCCGCCGGCCTGCTGGCCGACGAGGCCTTGCTGGCACCTTATCGCCATCGCGTCGCCTGAGCGGCGCGGGCACGCTTCACTCGCGGGTATCGGCCCACACGCTGTTCGGTTCGCCGGTCCGGGCGCGGCGTGCGGAAGCGCGAGCCATGGCGGCGAAGCCTGCGGCCAGGGCGAGTGCGCCAAGGTCGACCGCGGCGATCGCAGTCTGGCCGGCCGCCGCGCTGCGCCAGAACCACGCGCCGGTGGCCATGCCGTGCGCCAGCGGGACCATTGCGGTGACTACGGCGGCCAGCCACAGCAGTTCGCGCGCGGCCTGGGCCGGTGTGCGCAGGCAGGCCCACAGCAGGCATAACGCCCAGCTGACGAAGCACGCCCAGCGCTCGCCATTGTCCACCGACAGGCCCAGCCGGGGCAGCCACTGCGCAGCCACCGCGGCGCTCGAGATCGCCACGCAGACGCCGATGCACACGCCTACCGTGGCGCGGGCCATCAGCCGCGACGAACGGCGTTGCTCGGCCTGCTGGCGCCGACGGCGCGTCTCGATCCACAGCAGATTGCCGGAATAGAACAGGAAGGCGCCGCCGAGTCCGAGCAGTAAATACAGCCATTGCACCAGCGCATTGCCGTAGTCGCCGAAGTGCAGCGCGTATGCCCAGGCCAGAGTGGCGTGGTTGGCGTCGCGCTGGCCCGGCAACTGGTCAGCCAGCAAGGTGCCGTCATGGGCGTCCAGCGCCAGCGTGCCGGTCGCCATGGCATGTGGCACCTCACCGGTGATTTCCACGGTCGCGTGGCTATCGCCTGCATGCGACAGCTTGAGGTAGCGCGGCTCGAAATCCCGCAATCCCTGTTGTCGTGCGACCGCGCGTGCCTGTGCGACCCAGGTCGAAACCGGTGCCAGCGTGGCGGCGACACCGGTTACGGGACGCTGCGGTGCAGTGTCCATCGCCGTTGCCGATGCGCCCAGCAGCTGGCCACGGTAGGCCAGCGGGCCGATTGCCATCATCAGCACCACGGACAGGCACAGCATGGCGCCGGTGACGGCGAACACTGCATGGAAGGGCAGGCTCAGCACGCCGATGGCGTTGTGCGCATCCTGCCAGAAGCGTTTCAGGTTGCGTCCGGGGCGCAGGGCGAACAGGTCCTTCGTCAGCCGAGGCAGGTGGATGATCAGGCCGCTGACCAAGGCGATGCCGTACAGCAGGCTGACCACCCCCATCAGGTACATGCCGGCCAGCGGCAGGCCCAGCGAATAGTGCAGTGCGTTGATCAGCTCGGGCAGCGCGGCACCGGGCAGGGTCGGGCCGCCATCAGGCTGCTCCGGCGACGCGAACTGCCATGTGCCGTGGCGGTCGGGCCAGTAGGCGGTCGGGCTGTTCCCTGCATAACCGGGGAAGGTCATGCCCAGCCGGATGCGTGCTTCCTGATGCGTGGCCAGCACGTGGTCGAGCAGGCCTTGCATGTCATCCAGCGAGGCCGCGGCGACGGTCCGCGGCGAGGCCCATTGCTGCACCGGTTGCTGGAACACGGTGATGGCGCCCGCGTAGAACGCCACGAACAGCGCGAATCCTGCGCACAGGCCGACCCATGAGTGCAGGGCGGTGAAGGCCCGCAGGGTGGTGGATTTCAGTTTCATCGCTGTGCCTGCCTCAGCGGACCCAGTCGAGCGTCTGCAGCGCATGCAGCAGGAGCAGTCCAGTGCCGGCCAGCGCGCCCAGCCACAGCCATGCCTGCCGACCGCCCGCGAACTGCAGGCTGGCGCAGATCACCCCGACCCACAGCGGGCAGAACGCCAGCACGCTGGGCACCAGGGCCGACTGCCAGGGGCCGGGCAGCAGCCAGTCGACCAGCCCGATGACGGCCGTCACCAGGAAGAACCCGGGCACGACCCCGGCACTCGCACGGGCCCACATCAGGCGTGGTCCCGTGCGGCCGTGGCGGTCGGGGCATGACCGACGAGCAGACCTGCGCCGGGCTGCACCAGCAAGGCCAGCATCCAGCCGGCCAGCATCGCGCAGCATCCGGCGCCGACGCCGAGGGCGGCGATCCAGCCGCCCAGCGCCGGCACGGCCGATGCGACACCGGTAGCGAGCAGGCGGGGACGCCAGCGGCCCGCGGACCACCGGCCGTGCGGCGATGCGGCGTAGATCAGGACGGCGGAAATGAGGCTGGCCACGCCAGCCATGCCCGGCAACCATGCGCTCATGAGCGTGTGTCCTGCGCTGGATACCGGCAGCGGCACGACGGGTGGGGAATAGGTCTGGACATGCAAGGCCCTGCGCGAGATCGGATATGCCACGCGGCGACGCTTGTTCCGTGGCGACCGGCCCGATGCAGCTGCCGGGCACCGCCGGACAGGCCGCGACGTCTGTCAGTTAATGCGAATAATTCTTATTATGCATAGCGCAGGGCCGGTCGGCAATGCGGCCGGTCAGGGTGGCGTGGCGCGGGAGCGGCCTGTGGCTTCAGCCGGCCGTGCGCGCCACGAAATGCAGGGCCAGCGAGTTCATGCAGTAACGCAGGCCGGTCGGGCGCGGGCCGTCGTCGAAGACGTGGCCGAGGTGACTTTCGCAGCGGGCACAGCGCACCTCGGTACGTTCCATGCCAAGGCTGTCGTCGTTGCGTTCGATCACGTTGAGATGGGATATCGGCTGCCAGAAGCTGGGCCAGCCGGTGCCGGAGTCGAACTGGGTCGCGTCGTCGAACAGGGCCGTGGCGCAGCCTGCGCAGCGATAGATACCGCGTGCGGCGGGGCGTTCGTGCGGACCGCTGAAGGCACGCTCGGTGCCGCTGCGACGCATGATGTCGAAGGCCGCCGGCGACAGTCGCCGATGCCATTCGGCGTCGCTCAGCACGAGCCGGGGCAGGCGTTTCCGGCCCAGGTCGCGGCCGTCGTCGGCGAACACTTCCAGCAGCACCATGCCGGGAGTGGTGTGGATCAGCCCGGGTGGCCAGGTGTCGGCACCGGCTGCAAGCAGGCGTGGCAGTGCCAGGCTGCCGCCAGTGACCAGGACCGCTCCACCGACCAAGGCCGAGCGAAGGAAACGGCGGCGTTCCATGACGACAACATCATCGATGCGTGACATGACGGACTCCCTGGGCCAGCCCCTGCGGATCAACCGAACGTGAAGGCGTAGGCATGCACGCCCGGATCGAGGAAGGTGATCTCGAACACCCGCTCGCCGGTGCCGTGGGCCTGGCGTACCAGCTGGTACAGGCGCTGCGAGGTCACCGTGCCGTTGCCGGCGGCGTCGGTATCCATGCCGTGGTCGGCGCCGGGCGCCTTGCCGTCCAGGGTGATGCGGAAACGTACCGGCTTGCCGTCCTTGCCCGGACCCAGCACCAGATGCAGGTCGCGGCCGCGGAAGCGGTAGGTGATGCTGCCGCCGGCCCGTTCCAGCACGGCGGACTGCGGGTGCACCGTCCAGCGACCGTCCAGTGCCCACTGGTTGGTCGCCAGGGTGGCCGGGGCGTGGTAGTCGAACGGGTCGTCATGGGCTACCTGGCCGCTGGCGAAATTCTCCGCGCGGGCATAACCCACATAGGTTTCCGGCGAACGGTTGGCATCGCCGGGAGCGGCCGCTTCCGCACCCTTGCCATCGGGGTCCACGTAGCCGCCGGGCAGGTTCTTGTAGCCGGCGTCGGCGAGCAGGCGACGGATCACGTCCTCGCTCTCGGCATAGCCACCTTCGCCGAAGTGGTGATGACGGATACGCCCCTGTGCGTCGATGAAGTAGTGGGCGGGCCAGTACTCGTTGTTGAAGCCCTGCCAGATGGCGTAGTCGGAGTCCAGCGCCACCGGGTAGGTGACACCGAGGCGCTTGACCGCCGCCGCCACGTTGGCCGGGTCCTTCTCGAAGGCGAACTCCGGCGAATGCACGCCGATCACCACCAGTCCGTGGTCCTTGTACTTGTTGTACCAGGCCTCGACGTAGGGCAGCGAACGCAGGCAGTTGATGCAGGAGTAGGTCCAGAAATCGACTAGCACCACCTTGCCGCGCAGCGAGGCGCGCGTCAGCGGTGCGCTGTTGAGCCAGCCGGTGGCACCGGCCAGCGACGGGAACCGCCCCTCCACCGGCAGTGCCTGCCCGGCCTTGGGCTGCGCTTCCGCGGCTTCGGCGGGTGCGGGCCGCACGGCATTGATCAGGGTCTGCTCGATATGGTTGGTACTGGCCAGCGAAACGCGGGTGAGCAGACCGGTATCCAGTCCCAGCGCGATCGCTGCCACGCCACACAGCACCAGCACGCCCAGCACGCGGCGGATCCACTCGCCCGCGCCCAGCGACCGCTTCATCACGGCGAACACGCGACCGCCCACGGCCAGCGCCAAAGCCAGCGAGGTGGCTGCGCCAGCGGCATAGACCAGCAGCAACAGCGTGGTCGCCACGCTGGCGCCCTTCAGTGCCGCACCGGTCAGCAGCAGGCCCAGGATCGGTCCCGCGCAGGGCGCCCACAGCAGGCCCGTGGCGATGCCCAGGCCCACCGCGCCCCAGATCGAGTCGCCGTCATCGTGCGAACGCTGCGACAGCCGGTTGCCCAGCGCCACGAACGGCCGCGTGATCCATTCGGCCAGATGCGTGGAAAGCAGGGTCAGGCCGAGCAGGGCCAGTACCACCAGCGCTGCGATGCGGCCGTACTGGTTGGCGTGCACGGCCCAGCCGCCGCCCACCGCGGCCAGCGTGGCGACCAGTGCGAAGGTCAGTGCCATGCCCGCCAGCATCGGCAGGCCGTTGCGCATGAATGGCCGGTCGGCACGGGCGAACACGAATGGCAGCACCGGCAGGATGCACGGGCTGAGGATGGTGAGCACACCGCCGAGATAGGCGAGAAGCAGCAGGATCATGATCAGCAGGTTCCTGGAATAGGTTCGACGGGTTATTCGCCGTGATCGGTGCGCCGGTTACACCTTCGTCGCAACCGATACGGAGTAACGGCGGCGATGGATGCGGCGAATCGCATGATGAGTGCTTTGCCGCGGAATCTGCATGCTGCACTTGACCACCGAGGCGACCTGGGTACTAGATGATGGACTTTCGCCGTCATCGGACCTCTGCGCGCGCGTGTCAGCCGAATCCTCCAGCCCTGACGAGCCAGCCGACCAGCGCCGCGCTGCGTGGATGGCGGCCGCACAGGCCGGCGACCGTCGCGCCTACGAGCGCGTGCTGGCCGATTCGGTGGCGCTGGTCCGCAGCGTGGCACGGCGTCACGGGGTGCCGGTCGATCTGCTCGACGACGTGGTGCAGGAAACCCTGCTCACCGTGCATCGGGTGCGGCACACCTACGATCCGGCTCGTTCCTACGATGCCTGGCTGGCTGCCATCGCGGGCCGTCGGGCGATCGATGCATTGCGTCGACGTGGACGCCGCGATCGCCGCGAGGTGCACGACGAGTCCGTGCTGGACCTGGCGCACGGCCACGACGATGCAAGTGTCGACAGCGAGCGTGCACAGGAGGCCGCGCGCCTGCGCGCGGCGATCGAAACCCTGCCGCCCGGACAACGCGAGGCGGTCGAGGAGCTGGGCCTGAAGGAACAATCGCTGGCCGAGGTGGCCGAACGCACAGGGCGCAACACCGGTGCCCTGAAAGTGAACCTGCACCGCGCACTGAAAGCCCTGCGCGGGCGTCTGCACGGAGAACCCTGATACCCATGTCGTCCGATCCACGCCACCAAGCCCTGATCGACGCGCTGGGCGCAGAGCTGACGCCGGTGCGGCGTCTGCTGCCGCCTTGGCTGCGTACGCTCTGCTGGCTGCTGGCAGTGGCGGCGATCGCGGTGGTGTTGCTGGTCCATTACGGTACCGCGCCCATGCTGCGACGCTGGGCTGGAGCCCACGACCTGGCCTGGGCCGCCGCGGGTGCGGTGCTGACGGCCGTGTCGGCGGCATGGGCGGCGTTCACGCTTGGTGTGCCGGGGCGCTCGCGTGCATGGGCCTGGCTGCCGTTGCCGGGCGCGCTGCTGTGGATCGGCGCCAGCGGCGTGGGTTGTCTGCGCACCTGGCTGGCGCCGGGAACCAGCATCGCCACGCTGCATCAGTCCACCGATTGCCTGGTGTTCATCGTCAGCTTCTCGATACCGCTGTCGGCGCTGATGATCTGGCTATTGCGCCGGGCCTGCCCGTTGCGCCCGGTGCTTGCGGCGATGATGGTGGGATTGGCCAGCGCGGCGGCATCGGCCAGCCTGCTGGAGATCTGCCACGCCTTCGACGCTGCCGCCACCGACCTGCTGACCCATGCGCTGGCGGTAGGCATCGTGGTGGCGCTGAATGCGGCGATGGGCGGGCGACTGTTGACGCGGCATTGACGCGGCGTTTACGCAGCGAGGTAACCGTGAGGGTACCTTCGGCGAACAAGCCTATGGGGGTCGCGTCGCGGCTTTCCACGCTTTCTCCGCATACAAGGATTCCACTCATGAACACACGCATGCTCAGCACCCTTGCCGTGGCTGTCGCCATCGGCTGCTTTGCCCTGGCTCCGGCCTTCGCGCAGGACGCGATGAGCGCGGGCAACAGCTCGTCGATGTCGCAGGAGGCGATGCACAAGGGAGAGATGCACAAGGATGCGATGATGAAAAGCACCATGCACAAGGACGGCATGATGATGAAGAAAGATGCGATGAAGAAGAAGGATGCGATGAAGAAGAAGGATGCGATGAAGCATCACGCCATGTGGAAGCACGACCACATGAAGAAACACGGCCACATGATGAAGAAAGGCAGCATGGATGCCATGAAAAAAGACGCGAAGAAAATGAAGAAGGACGCAGCCATGGGGCACGGCGGCTGAGCGACCGCATGGCATGGCGGGCGCATTGTGGCCCGCCACGTCGGGGGTGTTCGTGCGTAACCGGCCCGCGAGGCGGATAATGACCGCGACTTTCCGCACGTGGTGGTCAGCATGTCCTCGTTCGCGCGCCGGCTCGGCATCGAGCATCCACTGATCCAGGCCCCGATGGCCGGGTCCACGTCTGCGGCGCTGGTGGCTGCGGTGTCAGCGGCGGGCGGCCTCGGTTCGCTGGGGGCTGGCTACCTGGAACCGCAGGCCATACTCGACCAGGCGACCCAGATCCGCGCCGGCACGAGTCGGCCGTTTGCGATCAACCTGTTCGTGCTGCCCGACGATTTAGAGCCCGACATGGCGGCAGTGGCACGTGCGCGCGAGCGGCTCGATGCGTTGATGGAACGCGAAGGCCTCGATGTACGCACCACGATGCCGGCACGCTGGGCACCACGCTTCTCCGACCAGTTCGCTGCCCTGTGCGAAGCGCGCCCGGCGGTGGCCAGCTTCGCCTTCGACCTGATTTCGCCCACGCAGGTACACGAACTGAAACAGCGCGGCATCGTCGTGGTCGGCAATGCCACCAGCGTGGCCGAGGCGCGCGCCTGGGCCGAGCTGGGAGCCGATGCGGTGTGCGTGCAGGGCGCCGAGGCGGGCGGTCATCGCGGCAGCTTCCTGCATGCGCCGGAAGAATCCATGATTGGCCTGTTCGCGCTGTTGCCGCTGGTGGCCCGTGCCGTGGAGATTCCGGTGATCGCCGCCGGCGGCATCATGGATGGCCGCGGCATGCTCGCTGCCGAGGTGCTGGGCGCGTCCGCCAGCCAGCTGGGCACGGCCTTCCTGGCCTGTCCGGAATCGACCGCCGCCGCAGCCTGGAAGCGCGACCTGCCGAATGTCGAGGAACACCGTGTGGTCACCATACGCAGTTTTTCCGGGCGCGCGGCCCGCGGCCTGCGCAACCACTACGTGGCGATGATGGAGCCCGGTGTCGACGCGCTGCCACTCTATCCGGTGCTCAACGCGCTTACCGCGCCGCTGCGGCGTGCCGCGGCACAGGCCGGGCGCGGTGACCTGCTGTCCGAGTGGTGCGGACAGGCCGCCGCGATGGCGCGCAACCTGCCCGCCGGCGAACTGGTGGCGCTGCTGATGGACGAATACGACAGCGCGGCGCGTGCGCTGGGCTGAGCCGCGCCGGGGCCGTCCGGGCCGGCCAGCGGGCGCAATCTCTTGCGTTTGTGGTCTGGCGGCTATAATGGGGCTACGCGATCCCGCGTACAGACCACGCCGCGAGGCACCCGCACTTGAGCACAACCCGTAACGTCAAGGCCGACACCACGGCCGCCCTGCGCAAGACTGTCATCGACGCGCTGGAAGAACTGAAGGCCAAGGACATCCGCGAGATCGATGTCCGCGGCAAGACCTCCATCGCCGATCTGCTGGTAATCGCCTCCGGTACCTCGGCCCGTCACGTCAAATCCATCGCCGACGAAGTGGTGAAGTTCGCCAAGAAAGCCGGGGTGATGCCGCTGGGCGTGGAAGGCGAGCAGGAAGCCGAATGGGTGCTGGTCGACCTGGGTGACGTGATCGTCCATGTCATGCTGCCGCGCATCCGCGAGTTCTACGGGCTGGAGCGCCTGTGGACCATCGGCGACCGCGAGCCCGACCTCGACGCCGCGGGCGCGGTGTGACCCAGGGACATCCGTCTTCCCGCGCGGGTGGGCGAGAACGCGACACCGGCATCGCCCGACGGGTATCCGGCAACGCCGTGATGCCTTTTTCCGTAGGCCCCGGACGGGTAGGCCCCGCACTGGCTGGACGGCGATCGTGCGCGCACGCCTGATCGCCGTCGGCGAGCGCATGCCCGGCTGGGTCGCTGACGGTTTTGCCGAGTACCGCAAGCGTCTGTCGCACGAGCTGCCGCTGGAATTGATCGAGCTGAAACCGGGCGTACGCGGCAAGGGGCGCGACGATGCACGCGCCATGCATGACGAGGGCGTGGCGATCCTGGCCGCGCTGCCGCGCGACAGTCATGTGATCGCGCTCGATGGCCGCGGCAAGTCGTGGTCCAGCGAGGATCTGGCAGCGCAGCTGACGAACTGGCGCATGGCCGGTCGCGAACTGGCCTTCCTGATCGGCGGACCGGACGGCCACGCGCCCGAGGTTCTGGCCCGGGCCGACCAGCGCTGGTCGCTGGGGCCGCTGACTCTGCCGCACATGCTGGTGCGGCTGGTGCTGGCCGAACAG
The DNA here is from genome assembly GCF_036320485.1 of Dyella sp. A6. Taxonomy (NCBI): domain Bacteria; kingdom Pseudomonadati; phylum Pseudomonadota; class Gammaproteobacteria; order Lysobacterales; family Rhodanobacteraceae; genus Dyella; species Dyella aluminiiresistens. The sequence continues at coordinate 2,559,644 of NZ_CP132911.1, read as the reverse complement.
CTTTACCGCGCCACGACGATTGTGGCCGGCCATCCCTACCATCGCGCCTGATCGTCAGGCGACCACACTGCAAACCCGGAGAGCTTCCATGTCCTTCCGCATCGAGTCGGCGACTGTCCACGATCTCGACGATCTGGCTCCGCTGTACGACGCTTATCGCCAGTTCTACGACCAGGCGCCCGATCCCGTCCGCGCCCGTGACTTTCTGGCCGAGCGGATCGAGCGGAGCGAGTCGCTGATCCTGCTGGCCCGCGATGCGCAGGGTGCGGCGCTGGGCTTCACCCAGCTGTATCCGTTGTTTTCATCGGTGCGTGCCGTGCGTACCTATCTGCTCAATGACCTGTTCGTGGCGATCTCCGCGCGTCGGCAGGGCGTGGCGAAAGCCCTGATGCAGGCGGCCGCTGCCGCGGCGACAGCACGTGGCGCATCCAGCCTGTCGCTTTCCACTGCGCTGGACAATCTGCCGGCGCAGACACTCTACGAGTCACTGGGCTGGCAGCGCGATCAGCACTTCTGCCATTACGGGCTGCGACTGTGACCATGGCGTCTGCACCGCAGCTGTACCTCGCCTCGCAGTCGCCGCGTCGGCGCCAGTTGCTCGAACAACTCGGCGTGGCGTTTTCCGCGCTCGATGTGGATGTGCCCGAGCAGCGCACAGCCGGCGAGTCGCCGTACGACTACGTCAGCCGGGTCGCCCGCGACAAGGCCCGTGCGGGCAGGGAAGCGCTGGGCGATGCCGTGCATGCCTGGGTACTGGGCGCGGACACCGAAGTGGTGCTGGACGACGAGGTATTCGGCAAGCCACGCGACGCCTCGGACGCGGCCGCGATGCTGCGCCGGCTGTCGGGCCGCAGCCATCGGGTGATCTCGGTGGCCTGGCTGGTCGGTGCTGCGGACGAGCATGTGGCCGGCTGCGAGTCGGAGGTGCGTTTCGCTGACCTGGACGAGGCCACGATCGCGGCGTACGTGGCCACCGGCGAGTCGTTCGGCAAGGCCGGGGCTTATGCGATCCAGGGCGCCGGCGCGGCGCTGATCGAGCATCTGCAAGGCAGTTATTCGGGCGTGATGGGGCTGCCGCTGTTCGAGACGGCCCGTTTGTTGCGCGAGGCCGGCATGGTGCTGTTCGGCCCGGTGGGATAAGGCCGGATCAGGTGTGGTGATGCGCCACGGTCACGAACAGCGCCACCATCGCCACCAGGTTGTTGACGCCATGCGCCAGCACCGAAGGCCACAGCGAACCGGACTTCAGCCGCAGCCAGCACAGCGCCAGCGCGAGCAGCATCAGGTCGGGCAAGGCGTACCAGCGAAAGTGCAGGCCGGGCAGATGCACCAGGCCGAACAACAGCACGCATGCGGCTACCGACCAGGCTGTCGGGAAGCGGCGCAGCAGCGCGGACAGCAGCACCCCGCGGAACAGCAGTTCTTCCACCAGCGGGCCGACGCTGACCACGACGACCAGCAGCAGGGCACGCATCGCCGGTGTCGCACTCTGGCCCATCTGGGCCACGTTCTGGGTCACCTGCTGGCCGTGCGCCAGCCATTGCGTGATCAGGCCACCCAGCGGCGGCACCAGCAGTCCCACCGTGGCGGCGATGACGAAAAACGCCGGCGTAACCGGCCGGCGCATGCCGAAGCCCGGCGGGTAGGCCTGTGTCCACAGCCGTGGCCAGTTGCGGCGGACCACCGTCATCACGACCAGTGCGGCCAACGGTACGGTAAGCACGACCATCAGGGTCAGCGCGTCGGGCTGCTGCATGATCGCCGAGACCTGTTGGCGGATGCGCGCGCCGGTCTCGCCCATGTGCTTCAGGCCGACGACCAGCCCGACCATGAACCCGCCGGCGACGCTCAGTGCAAGCTGCAGCAGGAAATACAGCGCGATCATGCCGACCGCGGACCATAGCCCGGGGGCCTGCGGCAGCTGTGGCGGACCGTTGTCGATGCGTGCCGCTGGCGGTGGCAGAGGCGGCAGTTCGGCCGGAGATGTGATCGACGCGGAATTCATGGTGGACCTTCAGCCGGCCAGCAGCGTGCGCGCGATACCGGTGACGGCCATCAGCACGACCGCGGCCCAGCCTAGCATGCCAAGTAGGAAGCCACCGCCGCGACGCGATGCGTCCTGCAGGTAGGCCAGGGCATACCAGATCCGGCCGGCAACCCACACCAGCCCGGCCACGCCGGCCCAGGCGGCAAAGCCGTAATGCACGGCCAGCCACAGCGTGGGCAGGAACAGCATTGTGCTTTCCAGCGTGTTCATCTGGACCCGGTAGGCGCGCTCGAACGCGGGATGGCCGCTGGTGGCGGGTGCCTTGATGCTGTGTTTCTCGCGTGCCTTGCCCGCGGCGTACATGGTGCCGAACATCAGCAGCACGGAAAGCAGGACGACCAGGGCGGGGAGTTGCTGGAGCATGGGCAGGCTTTTTGGTGGCGGTATCCCACTTTAACGGTTTGGCCGCAGCCTGCGCCTGGCGCTATCGTCATGGTTGCATGCCGCAGACGGCAGCCTGGACGAGGACGGTGCGATGGACTGGCAAAAAGGCGAAACCAGCAACAACGTGGAAGTCGACAGCGGCGGCGGTGGCGGAGGTCCGCGTTTCGGTGGTGGCCGTGGGCTGGGACTTGGCGGCCTGCTGATCCTGGCCGTGCTCGGCTGGGTGTTCTTCAAGAATCCGATGGCCCTGCTGGACCAGGGCGGTCAGCAGACTGGCGGTTATGCGCCCACAAGCCAGCCGGCCCAGGTCGATCCGCAACAGAAGCTTTTCGTGGAAAAAATACTCGGCTCCACCGAGAAGACTTGGGGCGACATTTTTGCCTCGATGGGGCGTACCTATGTCGACCCGAAGCTGGAGCTTTTCAGCGGCAGCGTGCGCACCGCCTGCGGCACGGCGTCCACTGCGGTGGGGCCGTTCTACTGCCCGGGCGACCAGAAGGTCTACCTCGACCTGGATTTCTTCCGCGAGCTGCAGCAGCGCTTCCACGCCAGCGGCGATTTCGCGCGGGCCTACGTGATCGCGCACGAGGTGGGGCACCACGTGCAGAACCAGCTCGGCATCTTCGCCAAGGTGCAGCAGCTGCAGCGCCGTGGCGTGCCGATGGACGGGCCCGACGGGCTGTCGGTGCGGCAGGAGCTGCAGGCCGACTGTTTCGCCGGCGTGTGGGCCAACCGCAGCCAGCAACGGCTGCAGTGGCTGCAGCCCGGCGACGTGGCGTCGGCGCTGAATGCGGCAAGCCAGATCGGCGACGACACCCTGCAGCGCGAGGCACGCGGCACTGTGGTGCCCGACTCGTTCACCCACGGTACGTCGGCGCAGCGGGTGAAGTGGTTCAAGACCGGACTGGACAGCGGCGATATACGCAGTTGCAACACCTTCGCCGGCGAGCCCTGACGCGGACTCCGGGAGCGGCCTGTCGGCGACGCCGGCAGGCCGTGACGGGGGATCTTCCGCCGGCTCGCGACTGGCTCTAGAATCCGCTCGCTGCGCGCCTCGGGGTGCGCTTTCGCTGGCTTGTATGAGTCATCCCTGCCTGAGTTGTGGCGCCTGCTGCGCGCATTTCCGGATCGCCTTCCACTGGTCCGAAACCGATCCTTTTCTTGGCGGCACGGTGCCCGTCGAGCTGACCGAGAAACTCGATCCGCACCGCGTGGTGATGCGCGGTACGCAGTCGAAAACGCCGCGTTGCGTGGCGCTGCAGGGCACCATCGGTGAGGCTGCCTGCTGCGGCATCCATCCGATCAAGCCGTCGGTCTGCCGCGAAGTCGAGCCGTCGTGGGAGTTCGGCCGGCACAGCCTGCAGTGCGACAAGGGGCGCATCGCGCACGGTCTTGCCGTACTGACGCCGGAAGACTGGCTGGAACGCCCCGGCCCCAGTGACCCGCCGCTGCCGCGCAGCGCGTGAGCGCAGCCGCGGCGCGGGCGGTCAGTCGAAGCGGTAGATATCCATCGCCAGGAAACCCAGGTCGATCCCGGCGTCGATGCGTTGCGCGTGCGCCTGTTCGCCGGCGGCACCGAGCGCGACGAACAGCGGCAGCAGGTGCTCGTCGGTGGGGTGCGCGCGTTCGGCGAATGGCGCCTGGCGGCGGTAGTCCAGCAGGGCGTCGAGATCGCCCGCGGCAAGACGTTGTTCGATCCAGCTGATGAACGGGCGCACGTACGGTGCCTCGTGGTCCGCGTCGTAGCCGGCGCGCAGGTCGTACAGGTTGTGGGTGATGCTGCCCGAACCGATCACCAGGACGCCTTCCTCGCGCAGTGGCGCCAGCGCGCGACCGATGGCGTACTGATGCGCCGGCCCGAGCTGCGGCTGGATCGTGAGCGGGATCACCGGGATGTCGGCCTGCGGATACAGCATGCGCAACGGCACCCACACGCCATGGTCCAGGCCGCGTTGCGGGTCCAGCCGCGCCGGCATGCCGGTGGCCTGCAGTCGCTTGGCTACCCGTGCGGCCAGCGCGGGCGCGCCGGGGGCCGGGTAACGCAGCCGGTACAGTTCAGGCGGAAAGCCATGGAAATCGTGGATGGTTTCCGGTTGCGCCGCGCCGCCGACCGTCGGGGCGGGGGCAAGCCAGTGCGCGCTGGCGACCACGATGGCTTCGGGGCGCGGCAGGCTGGCGGACAGCTCGGCCAGGCGCTCGCCGGTGGCGCCGGGCTGGAGCGCGGTCATCGGTGAGCCGTGGGAGATATACAGGCTGGGCAGGGTGGACATGGGCATGTGACCTCGATGAATGAGGTCATCATGGGGTTCCGTCGACCGGTTTGCAGCCCGGTACGGCGGAACGCAGCGTCTTGCCGACGGCGACAATCGCGCGGGCGTGGCGCCCGCGCGTCAACTCACTTGCCGCGGCCCGGCTTGCCGCCACCGTGTCCGTGCGGATGTGGCTTGCGATTGCCGGGACGGTTGCCGCCGGGCTTGCGGAAGCCGCCAGGCCGACGCGTCGGTGCGGCGGAACCGCCGTCGTCGTTGCCGTCCCATGCATGGATCTGCAGTTGCTGGCGGGCGACCCACACCTTCTTCAGGTGCTCGAAGATTTCCTTCGGCATGCCCTCGGGAAGATCGACCAGGCTGTGGTCGCCGCGGATGCTGAGCTTGCCGATGAACTGGCTGTCCAGGCCGGCTTCGTTGGCGATGGCGCCGATGATGTTGCCGGGCTTCACGCCGTGTTCGTGACCGACTTCGATGCGGTAGGTGATCTTGCCCGGCTCGGTGGCGTGCGGCCGCGGCGCATGTTCGCGGCGCGGTGCCCGTTCGTGGCTGCCATCGGCGTCGCGGCGTCGCGGCGCGCGTTCGCTGTCGTTTTCGCGCGGCGCGCGCTCGCGCACCGGCGGCGGCTCCATCAGCAGCGGGCGGTCGCCCTGGGCGATGCGGGCGAGTGCGGCGGCGATCTCCACCGCCGGCACGTCGTGTTCCTGCTCGTACTGCTCGACCAGCTGCTGGAACTGCTCCAGCCCGCCGATCGCCAGCACGTCGCTGATGCGCTGCTTGAAGCGGGCGATGCGCTGGTCGTTCACCGCCTCGACGGTGGGCAGCTTCATCTCGTCGATCTTCTGGCGCGTGGCGCGCTCGATCGCCCGCAGCATGCCCTTCTCGCGCGGGGTGACGAACAGGATCGCCTCGCCGCTGCGCCCGGCACGGCCGGTGCGGCCGATGCGGTGGACATAGCTTTCGGTATCGTAGGGAATGTCGTAGTTCAGCACGTGGCTGATCCGCTCTACATCGAGGCCGCGGGCGGCCACGTCGGTGGCGACCAGGATGTCGAGCTTGCCGTCCTTCAGCTGCTGGATCACCCGCTCGCGCTGGGGCTGGGCGATGTCGCCGTTGATCGCGGCCGCGGCGAAACCGCGGGCGGACAGCTTCTCGGCCAGCTCCTCGGTGGCCTGCTTGGTACGCGAGAACACGATCATCGCGTCGAACGGCTCGGCTTCCAGGATGCGCGTCATCGCGTCCAGCTTGTGCAAGCCGCTGACGAACCAGTAACGCTGGCGGATATTGGTGTTGGTGGTGGTGGCGGCCTTGATGGTGATCTCGGTCGGATCCTTCAGGTGCCGCTGGGCGATCTTGCGGATCGGTGCCGGCATGGTGGCCGAGAACAGCGCCACCTGACGACCGGGCGGGGTGGCCTCAAGCACCTTCTCGACGTCGTCGATGAAGCCCATGCGCAGCATTTCGTCGGCTTCGTCGAGCACCAGGTATTTCAGTTCCGACAGGTCGAGCGTGCCCTTGTCCAGATGATCGATCACGCGACCGGGCGTGCCCACCACGATGTGCACGCCACGGCGCAGCGCGTGCAGCTGCGGGCCGTAGCTCTGTCCGCCGTAGATCGGCAGCACCTGCAGTCCGGGCAGGTGCGCGGCATAGCGCTGGAACGCCTCGGCCACCTGGATCGCCAGCTCGCGCGTGGGCGCCAGCACCAGCGCCTGCGGCTTGCCGGGCTTGAGGTCGATCCGGGTCAGGATCGGCAGGGCGAAAGCGGCGGTCTTGCCGGTGCCGGTCTGTGCCTGGCCCAGTACGTCGCGACCTTCCAGCAGCGGCGGAATGGTGGCGGCCTGGATCGGCGAGGGCGATTCGTAGCCCACGTCGGCCAGCGCGCGCAGCACTTCCGGTGAGAGGGCAAGCGCGGTGAAGCCGGCGGCAGCCGGGGCGTGGTCGGAAGACGGGGCGGACATGGGAAACCTCGAGTGGCACGCGCGACGGCATGCGGGGGAGAGGCCCCTATTGTATCAGCTTGGCGCGCCCCCACCCTCACTGAGTCCATCCGTATAGGGGTCCATCATGTCGAATCGATTGAACGGCCGCGTCGCCCTGGTCACCGGCGCATCCTCGGGCATCGGCGAAGCCACCGCGCTGGAGCTGGCCCGGCAGGGCGCCAGACTGGCTGTCACCGCTCGCCGGCGCGACCGGCTGGATGCGCTGGCGGCGCAGCTCAAGGCACTCGGTGCCGAGCCGCTGGTGCTCACCGCCGACCTGGCCGACGAGGCCGAGGCGCAGCGCATCGTGCACGAGACCGAGCGGCATTTTGGACGTCTGGACATCCTCGTGAACAATGCCGGCGTGATGTATCTGGAGCCAGTCGGCGAGGCCGATCTGGGCCGCTGGCGGCACATGCTGGAGCTCAACGTGCTGGGTCTGATCGCCTCGACCCAGGCCGCACTGGCCGGCATGCGCGCGCGGCGCGACGGCCACATCGTCAACATCTCGTCCACTGCCGGCCGCGTGGCCAACCCGAACGCGGCCGCCTATTCGGCCACCAAGTTCGGCGTGGTGGCGTTCTCCGAGGCGCTGCGTCGCGAGGTCTACAAGGACAACATCCGGGTCAGCGTGATCGAGCCGGGGGTGGTCGAAACCGAGCTGCGCGACCACATCGGCCATGCCGCGACCAAGGATGCACTGAATGCCTGGGCCGACAGCATGCGCCAGTTGCAGAGCCAGGACGTGGCCGAGACGATCGCCTTCTGCGTGAGCCGCCCGTCGCACGTCAACATCAACGAGGTGCTGATGCGGCCGACCGACCAGGAACGCTGAGCCCGTTATCATGGCGCTCTTGCACACGGCGAGGGCACCATGACTGCGATCGAGACGATTTCCGCGCAACACTGCTTCGGCGGCACGCAGGGCTTCCACCGGCACGTGTCGGCCAGCTGCGGCGGGCCGATGCGCTTCGCACTGTATCTGCCGCCGCAGGCCGAGGCGGCGCCCTGTCCGGTGCTCTACTACCTGGCCGGACTGACCTGTACCGAAGAGACCGCCACGATCAAGGCCGGTATGCAGCGCCTTGCCGCCCGGCTGGGACTGGCGCTGGTGATGCCGGACACCAGCCCGCGCGAGACCGGCTTCAAGGGTGCCACCGGCGACTGGGAGTTCGGCGAGGGCGCCGGGTTTTATCTCGATGCCACGCAGACGCCATGGTCCTCGCGTTTCCGCATGGAAAGCTACGTGGTGGACGAACTGCCGGCCTTGCTGGCAGCGCACTTTCCGGTGGACGTGTCGCGCAGCGCGATCTGCGGCCATTCGATGGGTGGCCACGGCGCCCTGACCCTGGCACTCAAGCATCCCGAACGCTATCGCTCGGTATCCGCGTTCGCGCCCATCGTGGCGCCCATGCAGGTGCCGTGGGGGCACAAGGCGCTGCCGCGTTACCTGGGCGACGACCGCGCTGCCTGGGCCCGGCACGACGCCTGCGAGCTGGTGCGTCGCGGTGGCTTCCCGGGCACGATCCTGATCGACCAGGGCGAGGCCGACCCGTTCCTGGCCAACCAGCTCAGGCCCGAACTGTTCGAGCAGGCCTGCGCTGAAGCGGGGCAGGCGCTGGACCTGCGCCGGCATGCCGGCTATGACCACAGCTACTGGTTCATCGCCAGCTTTGCCGGCGAGCATCTGCAGCACCATGCCCGCGCGCTGGGACTGGCGTGATCGCTTCGCCCGAGCTGTACACGCCGCGTACCCGGATCCGCCTGGCCGACGAGGTCGATGCGGTGGCACTGCTGCGCTACCGCGCCGACAACCGTGTGCATCTGGCGCCGTGGGAGCCGCTACGCGATGCTTCGTACTACACGCTCGATCATTGCGTGCGCACGATTGCCGAGGGCCGCGAGGCGGCCGCACAGGGGCGCGGTTATCCGCTGCTGGTGCTGGATCCCGACGGCGAGACGATCCTGGCGACCTTCACCTTCGCCAACGTGGTACGTGGTGTGTTCCAGGCCTGTCATCTGGGTTATGGCGTGGCGGCCGAAGCGCAGGGGCAGGGCCTGATGCAGGAAGCCCTGCGCGCTGGCCTGGACTGGGCCTTCGGCGAGCTGGACCTGCACCGCGTCATGGCCAACCACATGCCGCGCAATGAGCGCAGCGCGCGTCTGCTGGCGCGGTTGGGGTTCGAGCGCGAGGGTTACGCCAAGCGTTACCTGCGCATCAACGGCGTCTGGGAGGACCACGTGCTCACCGCCAGAACCCGCGCCGACGACTGAGCACTGCGGCTTCCGTCGAAGATATCCCGGCTGCGGTGCGAAGGAGACACGGAGCACCCGCAAGGCGGGCGCTCCGGCTGATGTGGGCGGATCAGGCCTTAGCGGCTGGCCGCCTGCGCCGCTGCCGCTTGCGGTTGCCGGCCGCATGCGAACCGTTCGCGCCCTGCGACTGGCCATGGCCGTGGGCACGGCCGTTGCCCTGGCCGCCCTGGCGTGGCTGCCGCTGCCCCTGCTTGGGACGCGGTGCGCCGGCGTCCAGGCGCAGCGGGGCCGACGGTTCGAAGCCGGCGACGTCGGTGATGGCCACGTCCTTGTCCAGCAGGCGGCGGATGTCGCGCAGCAGCCCGGATTCGTCGTGGCTGACCAGCGACAGGGCCAGGCCCTCGGCACCCGCGCGGCCGGTCCGGCCGATGCGGTGCACGTAATCCTCGGCGACCATCGGCAGGTCGTAATTGATCACCACCGGCAACTGGTCGATGTCGATGCCGCGTGCGGCGATGTCGGTCGCCACCAGTACGGTGATGCGGCCGCTCTTGAAGTCGCCCAGTGCACGGGTACGCGCGTTCTGGCTCTTGTTGCCGTGGATCGCCGCGGCGCGCAGGCCGGAAGCCTCCAGGAACTTCACCAGCTTGTCGGCGCCGTGCTTGGTGCGGCTGAACACCAGCGTCTGTCGCCGGCTGTCCTCGCTGAGCACGTGCAGCAGCAAGTCGCGCTTGCGCTCGGCGTCGACCGGGTGCACCCGGTGGGTGATCAGCTGGGTCACGGTATTCGGCGGGGTCACCGAAACTTCGCGCGGCTGGTGCATGAACTGCATCGCCAGTGCCTTGATCGGGGCCGCGAAGGTGGCGGAGAACAGCAGGGTCTGGCGGGCGGCGGGCAGCGCCGAAAGCACACGCTTGAGCGCCGGCAGGAAGCCCATGTCGAGCATGCGGTCGGCTTCGTCCAGCACCAGCACCTCAATGCCGGACAGGTCGACGGTGCGCTGCTGCATGTGGTCGATCAGGCGACCCGGCGTGGCGATGATCACGTCCACGCCGCGGCGCAGCGCATTGATCTGCGGGTTCATGCCGACGCCGCCGAAGATCACCGTGCTGCGCACCTTCAGGTGACGCGCATAGGCGCGCAGGTTGTCGTCGATCTGCGCAGCCAGTTCGCGGGTGGGCGTGAGCACCAGCGCGCGCGGTTTGCGGGTGGTTGCGGGGGTGTCGGCCAGCCGCTGCAGCAGGGGCAGCGCGAAGGCGGCGGTCTTGCCGGTGCCGGTCTGTGCGGCGGCCAGCAGGTCGTGGCCTTCCAGCACCACCGGGATGGCGGCGGCCTGGATCGGGGTGGGCTCGGCGTAGCCCTGTTCGGCAAGCGCACGCAGCAACGCGGGCGCAAGGCCCAGCGATTCAAAAGACATGGAACAACTCCTATGTGCAACCCGGAGCGTTCGTGCAGAACCGTGTTGCGGTGGGGGAATGGACGGCGGCGAAAGCCGCGACGGTGGGGGAACCGTCGCGCAAGTATAGCCGAAACCGGTCGAAATACCGTGTCGTATCGTGCGGTGTGCGCCAGGATCGAAACGCGAGGGTGCCGGTGCGCATGGAGCCATCGCCGACTCGTGTTAGCCTCCGCCGACTGTTGCTCTGTTGGAGACGAGGCATGCCGTTCCTGGCTTCCCTGCGCGAACTGAATAGCCAGCAGCGCCATACCGTGCTGGCCAGCTTCCTTGGCTGGACGCTGGACGCGTTTGATTTCTTCCTGCTGGTTTTCGTCATGAGCAATATCGCCGGCGACTTCCACGTGAAGACTCCCGAGGTGGCTTTCAGCATCCTGCTGACCCTGGGCGCCCGTCCGCTGGGCGCGCTGCTGTTCGGCCGGCTGGCCGACCGCTTCGGGCGCAAGCCAGTGCTGATGATCGACGTACTGTGTTTCGCCGCGCTGGAACTGGCCTGTGCCTTCGCGCCATCCCTGGGCGTGCTGCTGGTGCTGCGCTTCCTGTTCGGAGTGGCGATGGGCGGCGAGTGGGGCATCGGAGCCTCGCTGGCGATGGAGAGCATTCCGTCGAAGTCGCGCGGGCTGGTCTCGGGTCTGCTGCAGAGTGGCTATCCGTTCGGCTACTTCCTGGCCGCGATCACCTACTGGCTGGTCTTCAGCGTATTCGGTCTGAACTGGCGCGCCATGTTCGTGGCCGGTGCGCTGCCGTCGCTGCTGGTGCTCTACCTGCGCAGCAAGGTGCCGGAATCGCCGGTGTGGCAGGCGGCGCAGGCACGGTCGGAGCCAAGCAGCGCGCGGAAGGCGATGCGCGGCCAGGGTCGTCGGCTGGTCTACATGATGCTGCTGATGGCCGCGTTCAACATGTTCAGTCATGGCTCGCAGGACATGTATCCGACCTTCCTCAAGTCGCAGCTGCATTTTGGCCCGGGCGAGGTGACCGTGCTGACGATGCTGCTGAATGTCGGCGCGATCATCGGTGGCCTGAGCTTCGGCGCATGGTCGGAGCGGGTGGGGCGCAGGCGTGCGATCACCGTGGCGGCGCTGCTCGCGTTGCCGTGCATTCCGCTGTGGATGTACGGCGGTTCGCTGGTGCTGCTGGCGATCGGCGCGTTCCTGATCCAGGTGATGGTCCAGGGCGCCTGGGGCGTGGTGCCGAGCTACCTCAACGAGCTTTCGCCGGATGCGGTGCGTGGCACCCTGCCGGGGTTCGCCTACCAGCTGGGCAACCTGCTTGCCGCCAGCACGGCCTATGTGCAGGCCCGGTTGGCCGAAGCCCATGGAGGCAATTACGCCAGCGTGATGTCGGTCTGGATGGTGGCGGTCGCCCTGCTGCTGGCCCTGCTGGCCTGGCGAGGGCCGGAGGTGCGCGGGGTGCGCTTCGGCCAGCCTCCCGAGGGCTGATACCCCCGCGGTCTGACAACGCCGGGGCCTGATAAACTTGTCGGCCCGATTCCAATGACACAGAGACGAACATGAAGGCTGGCAAGGACAAGGTGATCTCGCTCCACTACACGCTGACGGTGGATGGCGACAAGGTCGAAAGCTCGCATGACCGCGACGAGGCGCTGTGGGTCCTGCTCGGCCACGGCCAGCTGATTCCGGGGCTGGAAACGGCACTGGAAGGGCATGAGGCGGGCGAGAGCCTGCAGGTCGAGATCGCTCCTGCCGACGGTTATGGAGAGCGTCAGGAAGGCCAGATCCAGCGCGTGCCGAAGAAGTACTTCCGCGATGCCAAGTATCTGAAGCCCGGCATGACCACCGTGCTGGCGCTGAAGGAAGGTGGCCAGCGTGCGGTGACCGTGCACAAGGTCGGCATGAGTGCGATCGACGTGGATCTGAACCACCCGATGGCCGGCAAGACGCTGCACTTCGACGTGGCGATCCAGGACGTGCGTGACGCGACCGAGGAGGAGCTGAAGCACGGCCACGCGCATGCTCCGGGCGCTGAGGTGCACTGATTCCGTCCGTACCCGGTAAAACGAAAAGCGGCGCCGTTGGCGCCGTTTTTCGTTTGCTGCAGCGCCGCGGTGGGAGTTCAGTCCAGCAGTCGCTTGCCGTAGGCGAAGTGGGTGCGCCAGTACGGGCCGTCGATATCGTCCAGTCGCACGGTACCGCCACTGTTGGGCGCATGGACGAAGCGTCCCTTGCCGACATAGACGCCCACGTGGCTGATCCCACCGTTGATGTCGAAGAACACCAGGTCACCGCTGACCAGGTCGCGCATCTGTTTCACCTTGCGGCCATCCATACGCGCCATTTCGCGCGAGCTGTGCGGCAGCAGGATGTCGGCGCCATGCCGATAGATGTAGTCGACCAGACCGCTGCAGTCGAAACCACTCTCGGGTGTGTTGCCGCCCCAGTGATAGGGCGTGCCGACCAGCGCCAAGGCACGGAACAGCACGTCGTTGGCGGTGGCGGCCTCACCGCTGGGGGCACGGGCCGGTTCGTCAGCCAGCGAGGAGTGCGAGGCGCGGAAGGTCGGTTCGCGCCGATGCGGGTTGCCGGCACAGGCGGCTAGCAACAGCACGGTGCAGGCCAGCACGCCGCCGCGCCACGGCTGCCGTATCGCGCAGGTGCGGGATCGATGGGCTGGAGTGGTGTTCACGACGATAACCTCGAAAATTGCTTTGTGGTGAGGTTATCAAGTCAATAATTCGTACGCAAATCAATGCTGTCTGTGCTATTTCGAAAATTACTCTCAACTCTGTGGGCGTGCCGGCCGCGATCGGCCGTTGTTCACTGCCTGGGTATCGTGATGGCCTGTTCGTCGAGTGTCTTGCCGCGACTGTCGATGGCCCGCAAGTGGTACTTGCCGGGGAACAGGTACAGGTTCGTTATCGCGCTTTCCTGCAGAAAGGCGTAGCGGTCGGCCGCGATGGCATTGTCGCTTTCATCCGCATACTGGGCTTCGACCACACAGGGCAATTGCTTCCGGCACAATGCCGCACTGATAGGGAACGCCTGCCGCTTGCCGCCCAGGCTCAGCCAGGCGGGGCGAAACATCTTGTCGAGTGCCATGAAGGTGCTGAGCGAAAGATGTGCCGGGTCCGCTACGTTCTTGTACATCTGGCCATCGACTGACTGGCTGTTGCCGAAGGATTTCATGCTCAGTGCCGGCGGCAGGATCACATTGGCGTCATAGAGCTTCGGATCGGCGCTCCAGACCTTTCCGTCGGAACGGTTGATCAGCACGATGGGTCGGGTGGGCCGGAAGCGGGCGATCAGCCGGTGATAGTTGTCCGTGTCCTGCAAGCCCGTCTCGAGAAATTGGGTCTGGTCGATGGACAGCGGCACATGCCCGCTGAGTGCTTCCAGGTGCATCGCCATTGGAGTGATGTCGCCCAGGCGCCCTTTCGCCTTGTCGATGTGCGCGTAGCCTGCCAGCACGAACAGGTGTGCATCGGGATGTTTGGCGAAAACCTCGCGATAGAGGTTCTCGGCCTGTCCGGTCTCGCGCGCCTGTTCGGCGACCTGGTGCTCGATATCGTACGGGACGATGGTGAAACCCAGCCGGATCGCTTCCCGCACGATCTCGCCGTAGATCGGTTCGTGCAGGTATTCGGTGCCGCTGGATCTGACTGGGTATCCGCGCTTCTGCAGGCCTGGGTCGGTGTCGACCAGTGCCTCCGCCGCAAAATAGCGGAAGCCGAGTGCATACAGGCGTGGCAGCAGAGCGAGGGCCAGCACGCGGGTCTGGGCGTCGTGGTGCGCTTCGTTGACCATCACGATATGACGATGCGCCGCGAGCCTGGCAATCACGTCCACTGCCCCAGCGGGTCGCCATTGGGCGGCCGTGGGAAGAACCAGTCCGGGCGGCGGACTGACCTTGATCGGGAAACTGAATACCGCCCGGTTGTAGAGGCCCAGCTCGCTTTCGGCGGAGGCCAGCATCTGCATGGCGACGATACGATCGTCCGCATTCAGGTGCGGCATCTCGTTCTGTAGGTAGGTGTAACGCGCCAGCGCGCTCGGCAGTGCGAAAAGCGTCCTGAAAAGCCGGATCTCGACAGGGTCGAATGACTGCGCCGAGGCTGCGGTCGAGAGCAGCAGGACCGCGACAAGGAGTGTGCGTAATACCCTGTTCGACATGGAGGACTCATGCGACCGATATCCAATGATCGTGCGCTTCGCACACACGGGTAATCAAGTGCCATGACCTGTTCCTTGATCCCTGATGGCTGTGCTTAGAATGGCGGCATGAATGATCACAGCAGCGATGTACTGATTCTGGGCGGCGGCGTGATCGGCCTATCGTGCGCGCTGTTCCTGCTCAGGTCGGGCATCAGTGTGCGGGTGCTGGAGCAGGGCATGCCGGGCAACGGTGCCTCGCACGGCAACTGCGGCACGATCACGCCCAGTCATGCGCCTTCGCTGGCCATGCCTGGCACCTTCGGCATGGCGCTGCGCTCGATCCTGCATGCTGACGCGCCGCTTTATCTCAATCCGCGTTTCGATGGCCCGCGCCTGCGCTGGCTGCTCGGCTTCGCGCGGCATTGCAACTGGCGTGACTTCCAGCGCGCCACGGTGGCGCGCGCGGCCATCCTGCAACGCTCGCGTCGTCTGCTGGCCGAACTGATCCAGACGGAGGGCCTTGAGTGCGAGTTCACCGAAACCGGAGTGCTCTACGTTTACCGCACCACCAAGCCGCTGGCCGACGACGAACGCCATCACGCCGCCGTGCTCGATGGCCTGGGCGTCGAGACGCAGCGGCTGCGTGGTGAGGATGTCGAGGCGATGGAGCCGGTGCTGAAGCCGGGCGTGGTCGGCGGCCTGTTCCACCCGGGAGATGCCCAGCTGCGCCCCGATCGTTATGTGTCGCAGCTGGCCGAGCGCGTGCGGGCACTGGGCGGAGCGATCGTCTCCGGTGCGAAAATCGACCGGCTGGATACCGATGCGAAGCGTCTCACCCATGTTCGCAGCACGCGCGGCGTCTTCAGTGGCGAACAGGTGATGATGGCGTTGGGCGCATGGACGCCGATGCTGGGGCGCATGCTTGGCCTGCGCGTACCGATGCAGCCGGGCAAGGGCTATTCGCTCACCTACACCCGGCCTGTCCGCGTACCGCGCCGTGCGCTGGTGCTGCGCGAGCCGTCGGTATGCGTGACCACCTGGTCCAGCGGTTACCGGCTGGGCAGCACCATGGAATTCTCGGGTTATGCGGAAGGCCTCAACCAGACCCGTCTCGACGCACTGCGTCGAGGTGCGGCTGCGGGCATGCACGAGCCCGAGGGCGCGGAGTTGCTGGAGGAATGGTGGGGTTGGCGCCCGATGTGTGTGGACGAAGTGCCGATCATCGGGCCCAGTTCGCGTTGGGCCAACCTGCATTTCGCCACCGCGCACGGCATGCTGGGTGTGAGCATGTCGGCCGCCACCGGCGAACTGGTGGCGGCACAGCTTGCCGGAACGGCGCCGGCGATCGATCCGGCGCCCTACGCGCCAGCGCGCTTCGGTATCTGAAGCGCGCCATCACTCACCGGCCAGGATCACGGTTTGCGGATGCGATTTCCGCGTTGCCGAGCCGGGCGATCTGCTGTTGCCGCATGCGCCGCGTTGGCGCGACACTGCGTGGTCATGGAAACCCATACCCTGCATCGCGGCAGCGTGCCGCTACTGATCAGCCTGCCGCACGACGGCAGTCATATTCCCAACGACATCGCGGCGCGCATGCGACCGGCCGCGCGTCACTCGCCGGACACCGACTGGCATGTCGGTCAGCTTTACGGACCGTTGGCGGAGGAACTGGGCGCCAGCCTGATCCGGCCGCTGGCCTCGCGCTACGTGGTCGACCTCAACCGACCGGCCGATGGGCATGCGCTGTATCCGGGGCGCCGCGAAACCGGCCTGGTCTCGACCGTCGGTTTCGATGGCGAGCCGCTGTACCTCGACGGCTGTGAACCCGATGCGGCTGAGGTGGCACAACGCGTCACCGACTGGTGGCGGCCGTATCACCAGTCACTGGCGGACGAGGTGCAACGGCTGCGCGAGCGCTTCGGCTCGGTGGTGCTGTGGGAAGGGCATTCGATCCGTAGCCAGGTGCCGATGCTGTTCGAGGGGCGGCTGCCGGATTTCAACCTGGGCACGGCCGATGGCGCCAGCTGCAGCGCCGAACTGCAGTGGCAACTCACCAATGTGCTCGAATCGCAGGATGCCTACGACTTCGTGGTCAACGGGCGTTTCAAGGGTGGTTTCATCACCCGTCATTTCGGCCAGCCGGACGAGGGCGTGCAGGGGATCCAACTGGAGTTGGCCCAGCATCGCTACATGGACGAAGGCAGTTTCGAGTGGGATGCGACGAAGGCGCGTCCGGTGCAGGATCTGATCCGGCGCCTGCTGCAGGCCTGCCTGGCTTAGATCCTGCCGGGGCCATACCGGGGGTGGCTCGTTCAGTTTCGGTATGCCAGGGCGGTCGCATTGTTGGCCCGTCGCGCCGCTCGAGGCAGCCGGGTTCCGGCCGGGTCCGCGACACTACATCACGTAGAGGCTCATGATCATGATTCGTAAATTCGCAATCGCTATCCTGCTGGTGGTGGGTGTGGCCCTTTCCGGATCGGTGCTGGCCCAGACCACCGAGCAGCCCACGCCCAAGGCCATGGCGGCGCCCCATGCGACGACGGCCGAACATCATCACGCCAAGAAGCATCACAAGCATCACCACAAGCACCATCATCACCATCACCACAAGGCGCATGCCAAGAAGGCCGCCAAGCCGATGACCGACGGCAACACCGGGAAGTGAAGACGATCGGGCGCGCCGCAGGCTTGCAGCCCGCTCGGAAACCCGGCGCACATCGTGCGCCGGGTTTTTTCATGCCTGGGGCAGCAGTGCCGCCACGCACTTCAACTCGATCGCAATCGGCGTGGGCAAGGCGGTGATGCCCACTGTGGTGCGACAGGCATCCACCCCGGCAAAGCATTCGGCATAGATGCGGTTATAGCTGGCAAAGTCGCGGGTCATGTCGGTCAGGAACACGGTGATATCGACCAGGTCCTGCCAGCGTGCACCACTGGCTTCGAGCACCGCACGCACGTTGGCGAATACCTGGCGGCATTGCGCCTCGATGTCATAGCTCAACAGCCTGCCGTCGGCGTCGTGGACATTGCCGGGAATGACATGCGTGCCGGGTTCGCGCGGGCCGACGCCGGACAGGAACAGCAGCTGGCCCACGCGCCGCGCATGCGGATACGCGCCCACCGGCGCCGGGGCGGCGTCGGTGCGCACGATGTCGCTCATGCCGGCGCCTTCCAGCGTTCGGCCAGCCCGGTGAGGGCAGCGTGGTAGGCGTCGTGCAACTGGTCGTTACCACGCACATCCAGACCGAGGTCGTGGATGTGACCATTGTCCAGACCGTAGATCCAGGCATGCACGGCCAGCGGCTGGCCACGCTCCCAGGCATCGCGCACGATGGTGGTGCGGCAGACGTTCACCGCCTGTTCGATGGCGTTCAACTCGCACAGGTGTGCGTGACGTATGGTCATGGCCTGGGCCGGATCGAGCCGGTCGGCGTGCTTCATGGCGATGTCGTCGATGTGCTTCAGCCAGTTGTCGATCAGGCCCAGCTGCGATTTCGCCAGCACCGCACCGACGCCGCCGCAACCGTAGTGGCCGACCACCAGGATGTGTTTCACCTTCAGCGTGTCCACCGCGAACTGAATGGTGCTGAGTGCGTTGAGATCGGAATGCACCACCACGTTGGCGACGTTGCGGTGGACGAAGATCTCGCCCGGCGGCAGATCGACGATCTGGGTGGCGGGCACGCGCGAATCAGAGCAGCCGATCCACAGATATTTCGGCGCCTGCTGCTTGGACAAGCTCTCGAAGAACTGCGGGTCCTGGGCAGTGACGCCTTCAGCCCAGCGACGGTTGTTGGCAAGAAGATCTTTGAGTGAATCCATCGGAGTGACCTTGGTGAGGTGAATGTTTGTCAGTAGCGGATGCAGAGATTCTTCGGTTCGGTGAAGAAGCGCAGCGCTTCGACACCGCCCTCGCGACCGATGCCGGAATGCTTGACCCCGCCGAACGGGGTGCGCAGGTCGCGCAGCATCCAGCAGTTGACCCATACGATGCCGAAGTCGAGTTGCGTGCCGAGCCGGTGTGCACGGGCCAGGTCGCGGGTCCACAGCGAGGCGGCCAGTCCGTAGCCGGTGCCGTTCGCGATCGCCAGGGCCTCCGCTTCGTCGTCGAACGGGATCAAGGTGACGACCGGGCCGAAAATTTCCTGCTGGTTGGTGGCGGCATCGTTGTCCAGCCCCTCGATCACCGTGGGTGCCACGAACCAGCCATCGGCACAGCGGCCATCGATCCGCACGGCCTCGCCGCCGCACAGTATGCGACCGCCCTCGGTACGGGCCTGCGTGATGCATGCCGTGACCTTGTCGAAATGGGCTTTCGATACCAGCGCGCCAAGATCGCTGCGCGCGTCTTCCGGGTCGCCGACGCGCAGGGTGCCGACGCGCTCCAGATAGCGCTCGCGGAAGCGTTCGTAGATCGAGCGCTGTACCAGCAAGCGTGAGCCGCACAGACAGATCTCGCCCTGGTTGGCGAAGCCCGAGCGCACGATGGTGTCGAGATTGTCGTCGGACAGATCGGCGTCGGCGAACACGATGGCGGGGTTCTTGCCGCCCAGTTCCAGCGAGAGTTTCTTGAAGCGGGGAGCGGCGGTGGCGGCGATGCGTGCCCCGGTGGCGGTGCTGCCGGTAAACGACACGGCCTTCACCGCCGGATGCTCGACGATGGCCTGGCCGACGCTGGGGCCGCGACCGTGCACGATGTTCAACACGCCGGGTGGCAGTCCCGCCTCGATGCTCAGCTCGCCCAGCAGGGCGGCCGTGCAGGGCGTGATCTCCGAAGGTTTGGCGACCACCGCGTTGCCGGCGGCCAGCGCCGGTGCGATCTTCCAGGTGAACAGGTACAGCGGCAGGTTCCAGGGACTGATGCAGCCGACCACGCCCAGCGGCTGGCGCAGGGTGACGTTGATCGCGCCAGTGCCTGGCGTGCCGGATTCGGTGGCGTGCGACTCGCTGCTCCAGGTCACGATGGCGGCGGCGAAGTAGCGCAGGTTGCTGACCGCGCGCGGAATGTCCACGCTGCGGGCCAACTGCAGCGGTTTGCCGCTGTCGCGTGACTCCAGTGCCGCGAATGCATCCAGTCGTGCTTCGATCAGGTCGGCCAGACGGAACAGCCGTTGTGCGCGCTGTTCCACCGGCATGGCGGCCCAGCCGGGTGTGGCACGGCGGGCTGCCTGGACGGCGGTTTCGACGTCCGTGGCATCGCTGTCCGGGCAGTGTGCGAATGGCGCTGCGGTAGCAGGTTCGAACACGTCGAGGTAGGACATGCTGGCCGGTGCGTGCAAGTGGCCGTCGATCAGGTTGGCAAGACGCATGGGCATTCCTGCAAGCTTAAAACCTGCCCGCGTCGATTGCACCGGACGCGGGCGTATGCCCGGCGCGGCTCAGCTCAGCGCGCGGGTGCGGCCACCGTCCACCGCGATGCTGACGCCGTTGACATAGGCGGCGGCCGGCGTGCACAGGAATGCGACCACCGCGGCGACCTCCGCGGGTTCGCCGAAGCGACGTGCCGGCACCGTGGCCAGCATGTCGCGGGCGATGTCGTCGGGGTCGCGGCCGCTGGCCTGCACCCTGGCTGCCAGCAGGCCGTCCAGGCGCGCAGTGCGGGTGTAGCCGGGCAGCACGTTGTTGACGGTGATGCCGTCGGCGGCCACTTCGCCGGCCAGCGTCTTGGCCCAGCTGGCGACGGCGGCACGCACCGTATTGGAGACGCCCAGCCCGGCGATGGGTTCCTTCACCGAGGTGGAGATCACATTCACGATGCGCCCGTAGCCGGCTTCGCGCATGCCGGCGAGAAACGCCTGTACCAGGGTCTGTCCGGCCAGCAGGTGCTGGCGGAAGGCGGTTTCGAAGGCGCTTGTCGTGGCCGTGTGCACCGGTCCGCCGGGCGGGCCGCCGGTATTGTTGATGAGGATGTGGACCGGGGCCATGGCAGCAATCGCGTCGGCGACTTCACCGAGTCTCGCGGTATCGAGCATGTCCACGCTGTGCCATGCATGACGCTGGCCGTCGCGACACGGCAGTGCCGCGGCCAGTGCCTGCAGCGATTCGGCGGAGCGGGCGAGCAGGGTGACGCTCGCCCCCAGTTCGGCCAGTTCGATGGCGCTGGCACGGCCGATGCCCTGCGAGGCGCCGCAGACCAGTGCGTGGTGCCCGCTCAGATCGAGTTTCATCGTGAGGGCCTCCTGGTGGCGGTTTGCGAAATTCGACGGTGTGCGGTTTGCAGGTTACAGCCGTTGCGCCCACTGCAGTCCGAGCGCGACCAGCCAGCAGCCCCAGGCCAGCCACTGGCTGTAGCGCCAGACCCGCCACCAGCCCGTGATCGCGGGGTCGCCGATGGCCTGGATCGCCGGTGAACGCAGCACGTGCTGCATGCGCATCCACAGTCGCAGGCCGCGCACGCCGCCATCGCCTTCGACGATCTGCCATTGCCTGGGGTGCTGGCGGCGCAGCACACCGGCCACGCGGAATGGCGCCATGTAGTGAAGGATCAGGCAGACCAGGCCTGCCAGCAGCAGGGCGACATAGACAATCACTCGACTCATGTACCGCTTCCGCTCCAATGCACCGGCAGCGCCGTGCGCAGGGTGTGCAGCAGACCCGGGCCCGCCGCGGGCTTGCCGCAGATGCCATGGTCCACTGCGTTGGCATAGCTCTTGGTCATCAGTCCGACCCAGATCGTGCCGTCAGGTCCGTGCGGCACCGTGAAGCTGCCGTTGGACACCATGTTGTTGGGTGTGCCCACCGAGAAGGCGGCGGGCGACTGTTCCCAGTAGGTGCTGCTGGACTGCTGTTGCGCGGAGCTGTAGACCACCAGATAGCGTGCCTCGGGGTTGGACACCGTGATGCTGCCGAAGGCGCCGCTGGCATCGTTGCTCCAGCCCATGTACTCGCACAGGTTCACGTCCTTGGTGTCGATCGGCTGGAAGGCGCTGTCCAGCAGCACCATGGTGGGTGCGAACAAGTAGCTGTCCTTGAGCCAGCGACCGCTGAGGGCCGACTTGAGCCCGATCCGGTAGGGCAGCTTCACGTCGGTCGGCAGGCTGAAGGCCAGGAAGTAGCTGCGCGTGCCGTTGAGATCGGCCACCAGGCTGCCGTCGCCCAGCTTGAACTTCTTGGGGCGCCACGGCAGCAGGTTCTGGTAGGAGAAGTCGGCGAAGCTGCCGCAGCACGGGGTCGCGTCCAGCAATTCCTTCTTCGCCTGGGCCAGGGTCTGACCGGCGTCCTGTACCGGACGCAGGTTCGGTGGCAACAGCTTCCTTGCACTGTGACAGGCGCCCAGCATCATGCACAGGGCGGTGACGAGTACGATGACAGGAAGGCGATAGCGCATCGGGATGAGGTCAGAATTCGGCGGTGCCCGCCGCACGGGGATACGGGATGGCGTCGCGGATGTTGGACAGGCCGCACACGTAGACCAGCAGGCGCTCGAAGCCGAGGCCGAAGCCGGCGTGCGGGACGGTGCCGTAACGGCGCAGGTCACGATACCAGCCGTAGGTAACCGGATCGAGTCCGAACTGGGCCATGCGACGGTCGAGGTAGTCCAGGCGTTCCTCGCGCTGGCTGCCGCCGATGATCTCGCCGATGCCGGGCGCCAGCACGTCCATTGCTGCCACGGTTTTCTCGTCGTCGTTGAGTCGCATGTAGAAAGCCTTGATCGCTTCCGGGTAGTTCATGACGACAACAGGGCGGCCGATATGTTTCTCGGCCAGGTAACGTTCGTGCTCGGTCTGCAGGTCCACGCCCCAGGCGACCGGGTATTCGAACTTCTCGCCGGACTTCTTCAGGATCTCGATGGCGTCGCTGTAGTCGATGCGCTCGAACGGCTGGGCGATGAACTTTTCCAGACGGGTGATGGCGTCCGGCTGCACGCGCTCGGCGAAGAACGCCATGTCGTCCGGGCGTTCGTCCAGCACTGCCTTGAAGATCGCCTTGAGGAAAGCCTCGGCGCAGTCGGCGTCGGCGGCAAGGTCGGCGAAGGCGATTTCCGGCTCGACCATCCAGAATTCGGCCAGATGGCGGGGCGTGTTGGAATTCTCGGCGCGGAAGGTGGGGCCGAAGGTGTAGACCTTGCTCATCGCCAGGCAGTAGGCCTCGACGTTGAGCTGGCCGGACACCGTGAGGAACGCCTCGCGTCCGAAGAAATCCTTGCGGAAATCGATCTTGCCCTCGTCGGTGCGGGGCAGGTTGGCCAGGTCCAGCGTGGACAGGCGGAACATGTCGCCCGCGCCCTCGGCGTCGGAAGTAGTGATGATCGGTGTGTTGATCCAGCAGAAGCCCTGTTCGGTCAGATGGCGGTGGATCGCCGTCATCATGGTGTGCCGCACGCGGGTGACGGCGCCGAACAGATTGGTGCGCGGGCGCAGGTGGGCCACTTCGCGCAGGAACTCCATCGAGTGCTGCTTGGGCTGGATCGGATAGGTTTCCGGGTCGTCCACGAAACCGGTGACCTCGATCGCGCTGGCCTGGATCTCGAACGCCTGGCCCTTGCCCTGTGACGCCACCAGCGTGCCGCTGACGATCACGCCGGCGCCGGCGGTGAGGTGCTTCACCTCGTTCTCGTAGTTGGCCAGGGTGGCCGGTGCCACGGCCTGGATCGGGTCGAAACAGGAGCCGTCGGTCACATTGACGAAGGACAGCCCGGCCTTGGAATCGCGCCGGGTGCGGACCCAGCCGCGCACGGTTACCTGGCTGCCGGCCTCGAGCTGGCCGGATAGCGCGCGCTTGACGCTGACCACCGTCATGGATTGAAACTCCTGGTTGGGCGCCGCATGTAGGCGCATGGGGACAAACCGCCATGATAATGTAGGCATGCCGGCCCCGCGACCTTTCGCCACGCATTCCGACCCCGGCAGACACGAATCGCCATGACCTTCACGATTACCCCCGCCGCCAGCCAGCGCATGCGCCAGTTCCTCGACCGTTCCCCCGGTGCGGCCGGCATTCGTTTTGGCGTGAAGCCCACCGGCTGCTCCGGCTTCGGCTACGTGGTCGATTTGGCCGAGCAGATGGGGGCCGACGACCAGTTGGTGGATGTGGACGGCGTGCCGGTGGTGGTCGACAGCCGCAGCCTGCCGCTGGTCGATGGCACGGTGATCGACTTCCAGCGCCAGGGACTCAACGCCAGTTTCGTGTTCAGCAACCCCAATGCCACCGGTGCCTGCGGCTGCGGCGAGAGTTTCACCGTCGGCTGAGCTGCTGGAAGGGCTGCATCGGCCTTGCTGATCAAGCGCTTGCGCGGCAAGCCCGCGGCATCCTACAATCCCGCTTCTGTCCGGCCGCCATCGGTGCGGATGGAACCTTGCCTCACCGCATTGTGCGGGAGGCTGCCAGGCCCGCAAGGGCCGCATCCACAAGGAGTTACCGATCAATGACCCTGCGTCATTACGAAGTCGTGTTCCTGGTCCACCCTGACCAGAGCGAGCAGGTGCCGGCGATGATCGAGCGCTACAAGGCGCTGATCGAGGCCGACGGCGGCAAGATCCACCGCCTGGAAGACTGGGGCCGTCGCCAGCTGGCCTATTCCATCGCCAACCTGGCCAAGGCGCACTACGTGCTGCTGAACATCGAAGTCGGCCAGAACGCGCTGAACGAGCTCGAGTCGGGCTTCCGCTTCAACGACGCCGTGCTGCGCCACCTCGTCATCAAGCGTGACGAAGCCGACACCGAGCCGTCCTTCATCCTGAAGTCGAAGGAAAAGGACGACGCCAAGACCGCACGTCGCCGTGACGACGACAGCGATGGCGACGACCGCCGCAGCAGTCGCGACAGCGACGACAACGACAGCGACGAGTGATAGGAGACACGACATGTCCAAGTTTTTCCGCCGCCGCAAGTTCTGCCGCTTCACTGCCGAGAAGGTGAAGGAGATCGACTACAAGGATCTCAACACCCTGCGTCAGTACATCACCGAGAACGGCAAGATCGTGCCGAGCCGCATCACCGGCACCAAGGCGCGTTACCAGCGCCAGCTGGCGACCGCGATCAAGCGCGCCCGCTTCCTGTCGCTGTTGCCGTATACCGACAACCACGACGTCTGAGGTTGAACCCTTCTCCCCGGCGACGAGGGGAAGGGCGACCCCGGTTCGGACAACCGTCCACGGCTGCGCCGGCCTACCGGCGCTAACGAAAAGGAACACATCATGGAACTCATTCTTCTCGAGAAGGTGCGTGGCCTCGGCAACCTCGGCGACAAGGTCGTCGTGAAGCCGGGCTACGGCCGCAACTACCTGCTGCCGCAGGGCAAGGCCGTTCGCGTCAACGCCGAGAACCTGGCTGCGTTCGAACAGCGCCGCGCCGAGTACGAGGCCAAGGCCAACAAGCAGCTGGCCGACTCCGAGGCCCGTAAGGCCAAGCTGGCCGACGTCTCGGTCACCATCGCCGCGCATGCCAGCCCCGAAGGCAAGCTGTACGGTTCGGTCGGTCCGCGCGACATCGCCGAGGCGCTGCAGAAGCTGGGTCACGACGTGCACAAGGGCGAAGTGATTCAGGGTGAAGGCCCGATCCGCCACACTGGCGAGTTCGAGGTGCTGATCAGCCTGCATGCCGACGTCGAGACGCAGATCAAGGTGGTCGTGGTCGGCGAATAAGCCGTCTGCCGCTGCCCAGATCATGACGGGCGCCTTCGGGCGCCCGTTTTCGTTGTGGTCGCCGGGGCGTGTTATCCACTCCAGCGCACAGCTTATCCACAGCATATCCAGAGAGTTGTTGTCTCGCCCTGTGCGACGCCGCCGCGTATGCTCGACAGCAGTGCCGGTCAGCGCGTCCCGCGGGCGGGCGCCCGTTCTTTCGCGAGGTTGAGAGTCATGTCCTTCGTTCCCGAGCGTCACGCCGAACGGGCGCCGTCCATCGAAACGCTGCGGGTGCCGCCGCATTCGATCGATGCCGAGCAGGCCGTGCTCGGCGGCCTGATGCTGGCGCCCGACGCACTGGACAAGGTGGCCGATCGCCTCGGCGAGGGTGACTTCTACCGCAAGGACCACCGCCTGATCTGGCGCGCGATCAACGAGCTGGCCAACAAGGGCATGCCCTGCGACGCGGTGACCCTGGGCGACTGGTTCGAGGCCAACGGCCTGGCCGAGATGGTGGGTGGCGCCAGCTATTTGGTGGAACTGGCGAACGCCACGCCGAGTGCCGCGAACATTGCCGCCTACGCGGAAATCGTGCGCGAGAAGTCGGTGCTGCGGCAGTTGATCGACGCCGGCACCGCGATCACCGAGGACGGTTACCGGCCCGAGGGCAAGAGCGTGCATGAGGTGCTGGAAAGCGCCGAGCAGCGCGTGTTCCACATTGCCGAATCGGGTGCGCGCGGCAAGAAGGACTCGGTGTCCATGCGCGAAGCGGTGAAGGACGCCTTCCGCCTGCTGCACGAGCGCTACCAGAACCGTGGCCAGCTCACAGGTGTCTCCACCGGGTTCAACGATCTGGACGAGCTGACCTCGGGACTGCAGCCGTCCGACCTGGTCATCGTGGCTGCACGTCCGTCGATGGGCAAGACCGCGTTCTCGGTGAACATCGCCGAGGCGGTCGCGCTGCGGGCTAAGAAGCCGGTGGTGATCTTTTCGATGGAAATGTCCGCCTCGCAGCTGGCTTTCCGTCTGATTTCCTCGGTGGGCCGCATCCACCAGCAGCATCTGCGCAATGGCGACCTGGCCGAGGAAGACTGGCCGCGTGTCACCAATGCCATCGCGCTGCTGTCCGACGCGAAGATCTACATCGACGACACCCCGGGCCTGTCGCCGGTGGAGCTGCGTTCGCGCGCGCGTCGTCTGCACCGCGAGCACGGCGGGCTGGGTCTGATCGTGATCGACTACCTGCAGCTGATGCAGGTGCCCGGGAACAAGGAGAATCGCGCCACCGAGATTTCAGAAATCTCGCGTTCACTGAAGGGGCTCGCCAAGGAACTGAACGTACCCGTGATTGCCCTCTCGCAGTTGAACCGCTCGCTGGAACAGCGCGCCGACAAGCGTCCGATGATGTCCGATCTGCGCGAATCGGGCGCTATCGAACAGGACGCCGACGTGATCATGTTCATCTACCGCGACGAGTACTACAACAAGGAATCGCCGGACAAGGGACTGGCCGAGATCATCATCGGCAAGCAGCGTAACGGCCCCACCGATACGGTGAAGCTGACCTTCCTTGGCCACTACACCAAGTTCGAGAACTACGCGCCCGATTCGTTCGTCGGGTCGTTCGAATGACGGCAGTGGCCGGTCGCCGGGCGCAGCTCCGTCCGGGGCGGTGGTACGGCGACGGTTCCGCCTTTGATTGGGGTGTCCGCCGGCTGCGCCGAGCTGCTCCCGTAGTCCGTTCCATATTTTCCATCATCCGCTTCAGCCCATGAGCCGCACCACTGTCGCCACCATCCATCTCGGCGCCCTGCGCCACAACCTGGCCCTGCTCAAGCGCATGGCTGCCCCGGCGAAGGTGATGGCCGTGGTCAAGGCGGATGCCTACGGGCATGGGCTGGAACGGGTGGCGCGTGCGCTCGATGCCGACGCGGAAGCGTTTGCGGTGGCCGCGCTGGGCGATGGCCTGCGCCTGCGCGCGGCGGGGCATCGCCAGCGTATCGTGGTGCTGTCGGGCCCGGACCAGCCCGGCGATATCGCCGAAATGCAGCGGCTGGGCCTGGATGCGGTCATCCATCACGCGACGCAGTTGGACTGGCTGGCCGAAGCGTCGATTTCGCGTGGTCGGCTGCGGGTCTGGCTGAAGGTCGACAGCGGTATGCACCGGCTGGGTTTCGCGCCCGCGCAGGTCGCGGCCGTGCACGCGCGCCTGGCCGGCATGTCCGGGCTCGATCCGGAGATCGGTCTGCTCACCCACTTCGCCGAATCCGAAGTGTTCGATGGTGAGGCTACGTCGGCGCAGATCGCCCGCTTCGTCGAGGCCACTCGGGGTCTGTCGGGGCCGCACTCGCTTTCCAATTCGGCGGGCGTGCTGGGCTGGCCGCAGGCGCGGGGTGAATGGGTGCGTACCGGCGGCCTGCTGTACGGATTGTCGGTGGTCGACGGCAAGAGCGGAGCCGATGTCGGGTTCCGGCCGGCGATGACGCTGTCGACCCGGCTGATCGCGATCAATCGCATCGGCAAGGGCGAGCGCATCGGCTACAACGGCACCTGGACCTGCCCGGAAGACATGCCGGTCGGCGTCGCGGCGATCGGCTACGGCGACGGCTATCCGCGCAGTGCGGTCGCCGGCACACCGGTACTTGTCGGCGATGCGCAGGTACCGCTGATCGGTCGTGTCTCGATGGACCTGATCACGCTCGACCTGCGCGATGCGCCGCAGGCGCAGGTGGGCGACCGGGTCGTCCTGTGGGGGGCGGAGCTGCCAGTCGAGCACATCGCGGCGCAGGCGGGCACGATCAGCTACGACCTCACCTGCGGCATGACCCGGCGCGTGCTGTTCGTCGAGGACGAGGGCTGACACCTCGCGTCGGCCTTGCCGTCTCGCCGTCTGCGATGCCGGGCGGCTAAGCTTCGGCCTTCTTCATCAGTTTACGGATCGGCTTCATGGCCAAAGCCAAGACCGCCTACGTCTGCACCGACTGCGGTGCCGAGCATTCGAAGTGGCAGGGGCAGTGCATCGAGTGCGGCGCCTGGAACACGCTCAGCGAGATCGTGCTGCAGCCGGCAGTGAAGTCGGCGGGTGCGGCACGCAGCGGCTATGCCGGCAAGAGTGCGGGGGCGCCGAAAGTGACCGCCCTGCGCGACGTGGCGGCGGAAACCGAGTCGCGCACATTGACCGGCATCGGCGAACTGGACCGTGTGCTGGGCGGTGGGCTGGTCGATGGCTCGGTGGTGCTGGTGGGCGGCGATCCGGGGATCGGCAAGTCCACCCTGCTGCTGCAGATGATGGGCCAGCTCGGCGAACGCCTGCCGGGCCTGTACGTCACTGGCGAGGAGTCGCTGGCCCAGGTGGCGGCACGCGCGCAGCGGCTTGGCCTGCCGCTGGAGCCGCTGCAGGCGCTGGCGGAAACCTGCATCGAACGCATTCTGGAACAGGCGGTCGTCACACGTCCGCGCGTGCTGGTGGTGGACTCCATCCAGACCATCTGGACCGAGTTGCTTACCGCGGCGCCGGGTGCGGTGTCGCAGGTGCGCGAGTCGGCGGCCAAGCTCACCCGCTTCGCCAAGGAGAGCGGTACCAGCGTGATGCTGGTCGGACATGTGACCAAGGAGGGCGGTATCGCCGGGCCGCGCGTGCTGGAGCACATGGTGGACGCGGTGCTGTATTTCGAGGGCGAGTCCGGCAGCCGGTTCCGGGTGCTGCGCGCGTTCAAGAACCGCTTCGGCGCAGTGAACGAGCTGGGCGTTTTCGCGATGGGCGACAAGGGGCTGCGCGAGGTGCCCAATCCGTCGGCGATCTTCCTCTCGGCGCATGCCGGGCCGACCTCCGGCAGCGCGGTGATGGTGACTCGCGAGGGGACCCGTCCGCTGCTGGTGGAAGTGCAGGCGCTGGTCGACCAGAGCTCGCTGGGCAACCCGCGCCGGGTGGCGCTGGGCCTGGAGCAGAATCGTCTGGCGATGCTACTGGCGGTGTTGCACCGGCACGGTGGCGTGGCGGCCTACGACCAGGACGTGTTCGTCAACGTGGTGGGCGGTATCCGGGTGCAGGAAACTGCGGCCGACCTGCCGGTGCTGCTGGCGATCCGTTCCTCGCTGCGCGACCGGCCGCTGCCCGACAAGACCGTGGCGTTCGGCGAGGTGGGCCTGTCCGGCGAGATCCGCCCCGTGCCCAATGGCGAGGAACGCCTGAAGGAAGCCGCGCACCACGGCTTCCGGCGTGCCATCGTGCCGAAGGCGAACGCGCCGAAGAAGGGACGCATCGGCGAGATGGACGTGGTCGGGGTGGAGCGGCTGGCCGAGGCGCTGGATGCGGCCGGGTGACCGGCACGCGGGGATCAGGTGATCAGGTGCCCGGACGGTGCAGGATCATCTCCAGCACGAACTTCGAGCCGAAAAACGCCAGCGCCAGTACCAGCATGCCGGCCAGCGTGAGATTGACCGCGCGGGTACCGCGCCAGCCGTAGCGCCAGCGGCCCCACAACAGTGCGCCGAAGATCAGCCAGGCGACGGTGGTGAGCACCGTGGTGTGCACCAGATGCTGGGCGCGGATGTTCTGGATGAACATCAGGCCGCTGAGCAGGGTCAGGGTCAGCAGCGCGAAGCCGCTCTCGATCAGGCGGAACAGCAGGGCTTCGGTCTGGGTCAGCGGTGGCAGAGCACGCACCAGTCGGCCCGGACGATGCGAGCGCAGCGCGCGTTCCTGCACCGCCAGCAGGATCGCCAGCAGCGCGGCGATCGACAGCAGGCTGTAGCCGAGCAGGGCGATCACCACATGCAGCTTGATCTGCCAGTCCAGCGGCACCGGCATCGGTGCGGTGGGCGCTGCCACGAAGTCGTCCAGCGCGAGCACCAGCGCGGCCAGCGGAAACACGATCACGCCCAGGCCGGCCACCGGGCGCCACAGGTTCACCAGCAGGGTCAGTGCCGCCACCACGCAGGCCACCAGCGACAGTGCGGCGAAAAAGTGCAGGTCGAGGCGGCCGCCGTGTGCGCCCAGCAGCACGAAGGCATGCAGCATCACGCCCAGCGTGGCCGCCGCCAGTCCCGAGCGGCGCAGCGAGTGCGGGCAGCCGGTCATCGGCGCTGCCAGCACGGTGGCAGCCCCCAGATAGAGCACGATGGCAAGGATGGCGGGAAGCATGAGCGACATAGCCGCAAAGTGTCGCACAGGCATGCGCCAGCCGCGAACGGGGCATGGCGTCGCGACGGCACTTGTATCATTTAGATATTTGTCTAAATATCTAGGCGAGCTCAGGTAGCGAGACTGTCCGTGAAGCAGCAGGACGTATTCAAGGCACTGGCCGATCCGACGCGCCGCGCGATTCTCAAGCGGCTGCAGGGCGGTGCGCTCAATGCGGGCGAGATCGGTGCGGCGTTCGACATCACCCCAGCGTCGCTGTCGCACCACTTCGCGGTGCTCAAGCAGGCCGAGCTGGTGCGTACCGAGCGCCGTGGCCAGTTCATCGTCTATTCGCTCAACAGCACGGTGTTCGAGGACGTCACGCGGCTGTTGCTGGATCTGTTCCCATCGAAGGGAACTATCGGAGGAAAGTCATGAAACCCGTACACAGTGCCGTCGTCTCGGCGGCTTTCGTGTTGGTCGCGCTGGCGGCGGCGGTCTGGCTCTATCCGAGTCTGCCTGCGCAGACGCCGACACACTGGGACCTGCAGGGCCACGTCAACGGCACCATGCCACGTCTGTGGGCGGCGGCGATCCCGGTGCTGCTGGTGTCGTTCCTTGCACTCCTGATGGTCGTGCTGCCAAAGATCTCCCCGCGCCGCTTCGAGATCGCGCCGTTCCTCCGGGTCTGGCACGTGGTGATGCTGTCGGTGCAGGGGCTGATACTGGTGATCGGTCTGTGCGCGCTGCTGAAGGGAGCCGGCTACCCGTTGCCGATGGCGACGATCGGCATGACGGTGGTGGGCGTGATGCTGATCATCATCGGCAACTACATGGGCAAGCTGCAACGCAATTTCTTCGCCGGCATCCGCACGCCCTGGACATTGGCCAGCGAAGAGGTATGGGAACGCACGCATCGTCTGGCCGGTTGGGTATTCGTGCTGGCCGGGCTGGCATGGATCGCGCTGATGCTGGCCGGGGTCATGTCGACATGGCTGCTGGTGGTGCTGGTTGGCGTGCTGCTGGTGCCGTCGGTCTATTCATACGTCATCTACCGGCGTCTTGAGCGGACTCATCCGGGGCAAGGCGACTCGCCGTGAGCCATTTCGGCACTGAGTCGCAAGGGCGGTCTGCTATATTTACCAGTCCGCTCCATCCATCCAGACGACCATTCCCATGTTCGAGTCGCTCAGCCAACGCCTCTCCACCACCGTCAACCGCCTGCGCGGTCGTGGACGGCTGACCGAGGAAAACATCCGCGAATCGCTGCGCGAGGTGCGCATTGCCCTGCTGGAGGCCGACGTGGCGCTGCCGGTGGTGCAGGCGCTGATCGAGCGGGTGAAGGTGCGTGCGGTCGGACAGGAGGTGCTGAAGAGCCTTTCACCGGGCCAGGCGCTGGTGAAGGTGGTCAGCGACGAGCTGACCAAGGTGATGGGCACCGTCAACACCGAGCTCAACCTGGCCCAGCAGCCGCCGGCGGTGGTGCTGATGGCTGGCCTGCAGGGTGCGGGCAAGACCACCACCGTGGCCAAGCTGGCGCGCTTCCTGGCCGAGCGCAAGAAGAAGAAAGTGATGGTGGTGAGCTGTGACGTGTACCGTCCCGCCGCCATCGAGCAGCTGCGCACGCTGGCCGAGCAAGTTGGCGTGAAGTTCTTCCCGTCCGAGGCCGGGCAGGATCCGGTCGACATCGCCCGTAACGCCATTGCCGCCGCCAGGCGCGAGGTGGTCGACGTGCTGCTGGTCGACACCGCCGGCCGTCTGCACGTGGACGAGACGATGATGGCCGAGATCAAGGCGCTGCACGGCGCGATCGATCCGGTCGAGACCTTGTTCGTGGTCGACTCGATGACCGGCCAGGACGCGGCCACTACCGCCAAGGCGTTCAGCGAGGCACTGCCGCTGACCGGCGTGGTGCTGACCAAGACCGATGGCGATGCCCGTGGTGGCGCCGCGCTTTCGGTTCGCTACATCACCGGGCGGCCGATCAAGTTCCTGGGCGCGGGCGAGAAGACCGACGCGCTGGAACCGTTCCACCCGGATCGCCTGGCCCAGCGCATTCTCGGCATGGGCGACGTGCTGTCGCTGGTCGAGGAGGTCGAGCGCAAGGTCGATCAGGAAAAGGCGCAGAAGCTCGCCACCAAGGTGATGAAGGGCAAGCGCTTCGACCTGAACGACATGCGCGACCAGCTCGAGCAGATGACCAACATGGGCGGCCTGGCCGGTCTGATGGACAAGCTGCCGGGCGTGTCGGCGCTGCCCGAGAACGTGAAGTCAAAGGTCGACGACGGCGAGATCAAGCGGATGGTTGCGATCATCCAGTCGATGACCAAGAAAGAGCGTCGTCACCCGGATTTGCTCAACGGTTCGCGTCGAGCCCGCGTGGCGAAGGGCTCCGGCACCCAGCCGGCCGACGTCAACCGTCTGCTCAAACAGTACATGCAGATGGAGAAGATGATGTCCAAGCTCTCCAAGGGTGGCACCAAGGGGCTGATGCGCCAGATGCGCGGTGCCATGCGGGGCATGGGCGGCATGGGTGGTGGGCTGCCACCCATGCGTTGAGGCGGGGTCGCAGATCTTCCGCAGCCCAGACTCTTCCATTTTTCGAATTTCCTCACTAAAATGCCGCGTTTACCGCGCACGGACCCGTGCGTGTGGCCGGCACATCCGGCAATTCTGGAGCTTTCACTATGGTCAAGATTCGTCTTTCGCGCGGTGGCGCCAAGGGCCGTCCGTTCTACCACGTCGTTGTGACCGACCAGCGCAGCAAGCGCGACGGCCGCAATATCGAGAACGTCGGCTATTACAACCCGGTTGCGTCCGGCAAGGACAAGCGCCTCGAGCTGAACGTCGAGCGCGTCAAAGAGTGGGTGGGCAAGGGTGCGCAGATGTCCGACAAGGTCGCTGCCCTGCTCAAGGAAGCCGGCAAGCAGCAGGTTGCTGCCTAAGCATGGCGACAGCCGGTCGACGCGTCCTGGTCGGGCGCATCGTCGGGCTGTACGGTGTGCAGGGCTGGCTCAAGATCGAATCCTGGACCGAGCCCCGCACGCGTATTTTCGACTACCAGCCCTGGCTGCTCGGTGCAGCGCCGGGTGAGTTGTCGGAAATGGCCGGAGTCACCGGGCGTCCGCAGGGCAAGGGGCTGATCTGCCACCTGCCCGGCGTCGATGATCGGGACACGGCAGCAGCGCTGGTGGGACTGGACATTCATGTCGCCCGCGAGCAGTTGCCGCCGCCCGGCAGGGACGAGTATTACTGGGTCGACCTCGAAGGGCTTGAGGTCACCACCACGGAGGGCGTGGTGCTTGGACGGGTCAGTCACCTGTTCGCCACCGGTGCCAACGACGTGGTGGTGGTGCGGGACGGCGAGCGCGAGCGGCTGATCCCCTTCGTCCAGGGTGTTTATGTGCGTTCGGTGGATTTGTCCGGTGGACGCATGGTGGTGGACTGGGATCCGGAATTCTGAAGGGATCGAGGATCCGAATGCGCATCGACGTCGTCACGCTGTTTCCCGACTTCGTGCGCCAGTGTGCTGCCGTCGGTGTGGTGGGACGCGCGCAGCAGCGCGAGTTGCTGCAGGTGGAAACCTGGAACCCGCGCGACTATGCCATCGACAATTACCGTACCGTGGACGGCCGCACCTGCGGCGGCGGGCCCGGCATGGTGATGCTGATCGAGCCCTTGCGGGCGGCCCTCAAGGCCGTGCGCGAGGCGGCATCGGAACCGGTGCATGTGATTTACATGAGTCCGCAGGGAGCGCGGCTCACGCAGGGCAGGGTGGAGGCGCTGGCGAAACGGCCGCGCATCGCCTTGCTCTGCGGGCGTTACGAAGGTGTGGATGAGCGCCTGTTGGCGCACGAGGTCGACGAGGAGCTTTCCATCGGCGATTATGTGCTGTCCGGCGGCGAGCTGGGTGCCGCGGTGGTGATCGATGCCGTCGGACGCCTGCAGGACGGCGCGTTGAACGACGCGCAGTCGGCCGAGCAGGACTCGTTCTCGAACGGGCTGCTGGACTGCCCGCACTATGCGAAGCCGGTGCATGATGCATACGGCGACGTGCCGGAGGTGCTGCTCTCCGGCGACCATGCGGCGATTCGCCGGTGGCGCCTGAAGCAGTCGCTGGGTCGAACCTGGCTGCGCCGTCCGGAACTGTTGGCGCAAGTCGCGCTGGATGCTGAATCCCGCGTCTTGCTTGAAGAATTCCGCCGCGAATACATGCGGCATGAACAGGGCGGCCAGAACGGTCGTGCCACTGAAATCTAGTCAGGTGTTGCCATGAACAAGATCATCGAACAGTTCGAAGCCGAGCAGATCACCCGCCAGCTGCCGGAATTCGGCCCTGGCGACACCGTGGTGGTCAACGTCAAGGTGAAGGAAGGCAATCGCGAGCGCGTGCAGGCCTTCGAAGGCGTTGTCATCGCCAAGCGCAGCCGCGGTCTGCATTCCGCCTTCACCGTGCGCAAGATCTCGCACGGTACCGGTGTGGAGCGCGTGTTCCAGGCGCACAGCCCGACCATCGATTCGGTGCAGGTGAAGCGCAAGGGCAAGGTGCGTGGTGCCAAGCTGTACTACCTGCGTGGCCTGGAAGGCAAGGCTGCCCGCATCAAGGAAGACATCGCTGCCGCTGCCGCCGCCAAGGCTGCCGCGAAGAGCGCAGCCGCGGAGTAATCCGGGCGTACGCCGCCGCTTCAGCGCGCTGGCGTCGACACAACAAAAAGCCGCGGAGCGATCCGCGGCTTTTTGCATTCAGGCGTGAGGACCACCTACCGCCGGACAGCGGGTGATGCCGCGTTGCCGCGGAACCCGCCGCACAGCGGTGGGATCAAAGCACCAGCAGCTGGGGTTCCTGCAGGAAATTGCCCTGGACGAAATCCACGCCGCAGGCGAACAGCAGCGAGGTGCTGGCGGCATCCTCCACCCACTCGGCGACGACCTGCTTTTTCATCTCATGGGATTGCTGGCAGATCTCGGCGATCTTCTGCTGGTTCTCCGGGTGCTGCGGCAGGCCGGCCATGTAGGTACGGTCGATCTTCAGGTAGTCGGCCTCGATATGGCCCAGCAGCTGGAACGAATTCAGGCCCGAACCGAACTGCTCCAGCGCGAAGCGCCCGCCGATCTTTTTCCAGCCCGACACGAATTCCTGTGCAGGGCGGAGCAGGGTGACCACCCGGCTTTCGGTCATTTCCAGCACGATCTGGCCGCGCTTGAGGTTGGCCTGTTTAAGCCGCTGCGCCAGCCACGGCAGCAGGCCGGGTTCCTGCAGCGACTCGGTGGTGAGCTTCACGAAGAAGGTGGTGTTGCCGCCGTGTGCATCGCGTGCCGTCAGCGCGCTGATCGCCTTGTCCAGTACCCAGCGGTCGATCGCCGCGGTCAGGCCGTGCTTCTCGGCGATCGGCATGAAAATGCCAGGCTGCACCTCGCCCTGCGGGCCGTGCATGCGCAGCAGGATCTCCGAGTAATCGCCATCCGCATCCTGCAGGCTGATGATGTGCTGATGGTGCAGCACGAAATCGTCCTGCTCCAGTGCCTGGCGGATCTGTGCAAGCCAGTTGCGCTCGCGTTCCTCGTCGGCCTTTTCGCGGGCGGTCGGGTCGTGCAGTTCGTTGCGGTTGCCACCCTGGCCCTGAGCGCTGCGCAGCGCCGTGCTCGCCTGGTTGAGCAGCAGTTCGGCGTTGGCGTTCTTTTCAGCCAGCAGGCTGCCGCCGATGCTGATGGTGAGCGAGATGGAACGCTCGCCGGCGTCGAAGATCCGATTGGCGACCTGCTGCTGCAGCTGGGCGATCCAGGCTTTGATGGCCTCGTCGCTGCTCGAGTGCAGCAGGATGCCGAAGGTGTGCTCCGCCATCAGTCCGGCGATGTCGTCGGGGCCGAGCAGGTCGTCGATCAGGCCGGCGATGCCGTGCAGCAGGTCGTCGATCCTGCCGAGGCCGATGCCTGCGATGGCATTGGTCCAGTTGTCGGGCTCGACCAGCAGCAGTGCCTGTCCCTTGAGGCCTTCCGCGGCGGAGGCCACGGCCTCGTCGATGAATTCCAGGGTGCGCGCCCGCACGTACAGCCCGGTGACCGCATCGCGCTGCAGGTGCTCGACCAGCGCCGGGTCGACCAGTTGCCGACGGAACACGACCTGCAGGCAGGCTTCACCCTCGAAGGTGGCATGCGCGAACTCGATGGTGGCCGGGAACGAGCTGCCATCGGCGCGGCGGGCCTGCAGTTCCATGCTGGGCGGTGCCTTTTCGTCGCGCGAGTGATCCTTGAGCAGGCCTTTCAGGGCATCGGCATGCTCGCTGCTGATCAGGTCGAGGATGGGCAGGCCGAGCAGATCGTCGAAATCGTCGTAGCCGAAGGTGTCGAGGTAGGAGCGGTTGGCGCGCACGTGCATGCCTTCGTGCACATAGGCGATGGCATCGTTGGAAGAATCCAGCAGTGCATCGCAGCGCCGCTCGGATTCGCGCAGGGCGCTTTCCAGGCGACGGACCTGGCGCCGTGTGTTCAGTGCCTCGAACTCGCGCTGCACCACAGTCACGAACTGGCGTGGCTGGCTGCGCAGGGCCACGCCATGCACGCCGTCGGCGAACAGGCTGGAGACCGACTGGCCGTCCAGCTGCGACACGTTGGCCACCAGCGACACATCACGGCCGCTGCTGTCGATCAGCTTGGCCACCTCGCGCAGTGGCAGCGAACTGATGGCGGAATTGAACAGCACCAGGTCGGGGCGCAGATCGTCGAGTGCAGTCTTGAAGTCGTCGGCATTGGTGGCCCGCGCGGGTCGGACGGCAATGCCGGCATTACGAATCAGGCTGATGATCTGTTCCGCATCTTCGACCGAATTTTCGACGAAGAGGATCTTGATGACGGCGTTATTCTTCATGAATGCATCGCGTTCCCGTTGGCAGAGCTGAAGCTGATGGCCGGCCGGCGGCGTGCCGTTTGCTTCAGCATGTCTGCGTTGTAACGGATTCCGCGCGGAGCTTCCAGCGCAGAACCTTGCGGCAGGGGCCGATCGCCCGGAGCAGTCTGCCGCGAAAGGCTCACAGGGGGCGTTTGGACGGCTCGCCGCCCACCTCGCGAACCAGTTTGGGTACCAGGTAGCCCGGCAGGCGCGCGCGGACCTGCGCCATCAGCGCATGCGCACGGGCATCGTCCACCTCGAAATGGGCCGCGCCCTGCACCCGGTCCAACTGATGCAGGTAATACGGCAGCACGCCGGCGGCGAACATGCGCTCGGACAGGGCCGACAAGGTCTGCGCATCGTCGTTGATGCCACGCAGCAGCACCGCTTGGTTGAGCAGGCTGGCGCCGGCTTCGCGCAGACGTACGCAGGCGGCGTCGACGTGGGCATCGAACTCGTTGGCGTGGTTGGCGTGCAGCACCACCACTTTCTGCAGCGGCAATGCGGCGAGCCATGCCGTCAGCGCGTCGTCGACCCGCTCGGGCAGGACCACCGGCAGGCGCGTGTGGATGCGCAGCCGCACCACGTGCGGGATGTCTTCGAGGCCGCGTGACAGCTCTTCCAGCTTGTGCGTGGCCAGCGCCAGCGGGTCGCCGCCGGAGAGGATCAGCTCGCTGATGCTCGAATCCCGTCGTACATGCTCCAGCGCCTGCCGCCATTGTCCGGCAGCGGCCATTTCCTCGGCATAGGGGAAGTGGCGGCGGAAGCAGTAGCGGCAGTTGACCGCGCAGCTGCCGCTGGCGATCAGCAGGGCACGGCCATGGTATTTGTGCAGCACCCCCTGTGCCTCGCGCGCCGGCATGTCGCCGACGGCGTCGATGGAGAACCCCGGCACCTGGTCCAGCTCGGCCAGCTGCGGCAGGACCTGCAGCAGCAGCGGATCGCGCGGGTCGCCATGACGCATGCGCGCCACGAAGCCGCGTGGCACACGCAGCGAGAAGCCGGCGTCGTCGGACGGCAACCACTCGACCAGGCTGTCGAGGCCCAGTATCCGGAGCAGTTCGGCGCTGTCTGTAACGGCATTTCGCCACAGTTCGCGCCAGTCGACTGCCGGCGGCGATAGGCGAGTGCAGGGGCTTGCGGTTATCATGGAGAACCTTGTGCAGGCCACCGGGCCTGCGCCAACCTCTTATTCTAGCTGTTCTGGCCGCTTCGGGCGGCGGATCTACTTCTGGAGCATATACGCATGGCCACCGCCGGTCTCAATGACGTCAAGAAGGGCATGAAGATCCTTCACAACAATGACCCGTGGGTCATTACCGAAGCCGAATTCATCAAGCCCGGCAAGGGCCAGGCCTTCACCCGCATCTTCATCCGCAACCTGAAGACCGGCCGCACCACCGAGCAGACGATGAAGTCGAGCGACTCCTTCGAGGTCGCCGACGTCACCGACACCGACATGCAGTACCTGTATTCGGACGGCGAGTTCTGGCACTTCATGCAGCCGGATACCTTCGAGCAGCACCAGGCCGGCAAGGCCGGCATGGGCGAGGCGGTGAAGTGGCTCAAGGGTGAGGAAGAGTGCGTGGTCACGCTGTTCAACGGCGAGATCATCGCCGTGCAGGCGCCCAACTTCGTCGAGCTGAAGATCACCGAGACCGACCCCGGCGTGCGTGGCGACACCTCGGGCGGTGGCGGCAAGCCGGCGACCCTGGAAACCGGCGCCGTGGTGCGCGTGCCGCTGTTCGTCAGCCAGGAAGAGATGATCAAGGTCGACACCCGCACCGGCGAATACGTCAGCCGCGTCGGCAAGTGATGTTTCCGGGCACGGGCCACGCTCGTGCCCTTGCCGGTTCATCCTTCCGGCGTCAGTCGGGGGCCAGTGAGGCAGGCCTGCGAAGTACGCGGAAACATGCGTGCGGCAAGGCGAAGTCACTGGATTCCAGCACCGCTGGAATGACGAGCATGGGGCGGCGCCGCGAGGTCAGCCGCCCTTCGCACATCTGAAACCTGGAACGGTCCGCCATGAGTGATATCCAACCCCAGTCCGTCGACCTGTTGATCGAAGCCCGCTGGGTCGTGCCGGTGGAACCGCACGGTGTCGTGCTGGAAGACCACGCCGTGGTCGTGGACGCCGATCGCATCGTCGCCTTGCTGCCCATCGCCGAGGCACGCAGGGCCTATGTGCCGCGCGAATCGGTGCGGTTGCCGGAGCATGCGCTGCTGCCGGGTCTGGTCAACGCCCACACCCACAACCCGATGACCCTGTTGCGCGGGCTGGCCGACGACCTGCCGCTGATGACCTGGCTGCAGGAGCACATCTGGCCGGCCGAGGCGAAGGTGATCGGGCCGGAGTTCGTGCGCGATGGCGTCGAACTGGCCGTGGCCGAGATGCTGCGTGGTGGCACCACCTGCGCCAACGAGAACTACTTTTTCCCCGACGCAATCGGCGCCACCTATCGCAAGCTGGGTTTCCG
The DNA here is from genome assembly GCF_036320485.1 of Dyella sp. A6. Lineage (NCBI taxonomy): Bacteria > Pseudomonadati > Pseudomonadota > Gammaproteobacteria > Lysobacterales > Rhodanobacteraceae > Dyella > Dyella aluminiiresistens. The sequence continues at coordinate 2,520,093 of NZ_CP132911.1, read as the reverse complement.
TGCCGTGGTCGGCCTGCCGGTGATCGAGTTTCCCACCGCCTGGGCCAGGACCCAGGACGAATATTTCGAGCGTGCCGGCGAAGTGCACGACAGTTTCCGCAGCGACGTGCTGGTATCCACCGCGTTCGCGCCCCATGCGCCTTACACCGTGTCCGACGAGAGTTTCGCGCGGATCCGGGTGCTGGCCGACCAGCTCGACATACCGGTGCACCTGCATTTGCACGAGACCGCCCACGAAGTCGAGGAAGAAAAGAAGAAGAGCGGACTGCGACCGTTCCAGCGCCTGCAGCAGCTGGGCCTGGTCAACGACCGGCTGATCGCGGTGCACATGACGCAACTGACCGAGGGCGAGATCGCCGCCTGCGCCGAGGCCGGCGTGTCGGTGGTGCATTGTCCCGAGTCGAACCTCAAGCTGGCGTCCGGGTTCTGTCCGGCCGAGAAGCTGCGTCGCGCAGGCGTGAATCTGGCGATCGGCACCGACGGCTGCGCCTCCAACAACGATCTGGACATGTTCGGCGAAATGCGCACCGCCGCGCTGCTGGCCAAGGCCGTGGCACAGGACGCGGCGGCGTTCGATGCCGCCAGCGCACTGCATGCGGCCACGCTCGGCAGTGCCCGTGCGATGGGGCTGGATGCATCGATCGGCTCGATCGTCGCCGGCAAGCAGGCCGATCTGGCCGCGGTTCGACTGTCCGACCTGGAGACACAGCCGCTGTTCCATGTGGCGTCGCAGCTGGTCTATGCCACTGGCCGTCACCAGGTCAGCGACGTCTGGATCGCCGGGCGCCGCAAACTGGCCGACCGGCACCTGGTGGACATGGACGCCGATGCGATCCATGCGCGTACCCGCGCTTGGCGCGAACGCATCGCCGAACACTGACGGCTGACCGGAGGCCTCACATGAACCGTTACCTTGTCCTGCTCATGCGCCGTCCGCAGCTCGACCCGGCCGTGGTGCCGCTGCACCGCCAGTTCCTGGAAGAGCTGCGCGAGCAGGGGCACAACGAGATGTCCGGTCCGTTCGGCGACGGCAGCGGCGGTGCCTATCTGCTGCGTGCGGACTCGATGGACGAGGCGATGACCGTCGCTCGGCGCGATCCCGCGTACACCAGCGGTGGCTGGGACGTCACGGTGCATGAATGGCGGACCGGCTAACCTTTTCCGTTCAATTGGCGCGAACCGATCGCCCATGAAGGGGCGTGGGCCCCGCCGGATGCCTGCGGGCATCAGGGTTTTCTGTCTTTCCAACCGTTCGTTCCAGGCACGCTGCCGTGGACTCGAAGGACCTGAACCATGAATACCGAACACACCGCCAACGTCAGTCCTGACGAAATCGCACGCTTCGAGAGTCTTGCCTCGCGCTGGTGGGACCCGGACGGTGAGTCGCGGCCGCTGCATGATCTCAACCCCGTGCGCGCCGACTACGTGGCGGCACGCGTGGACCTGCGTGGTGCGCGGGTGGCCGATGTCGGCTGTGGTGGCGGGCTGCTCAGCGAGGCACTGGCCCGCGCCGGGGCCAGGGTCACCGGTATCGACATGGGCCTGAAGGTCATTGAGATCGCCCGCCTGCATCTGCACGAGTCGGGCCTGGAGGTGGATTACCGCCAGCAGTCGTCGGCCGAGCTGGCGCAGGCCGAGCCGGCGTCGTTCGATGCGGTCTGCTGTATGGAGCTGATCGAGCACGTGCCCGATCCGGCCGCGCTGGTGCGTGACCTGGCGGCGATGCTCAAACCCGGCGGCTGGCTGTTCATGTCCACGCTCAACCGGACGCCGGCGGCGTTCGGCGCAGCGATTCTCGGCGCCGAATACATCACCCGCATGCTGCCGAGGGGTACCCATCACTACGCGCAGTTCCTGAAGCCCTCGGAACTCGGGCGTCTGCTTCGGCATGCCGGGCTGGAACTCGAAGAGGTGTCCGGCCTGGGCTACAACCCGCTGACCCGCAAGGCCTGGCTCAGCCGCATTACCGCGGTGAACTACCTGCTGTGCGCCAGGAAACCTGCATGAAGCCGGTGCCTGCCGACCTGCAGGCGGTGCTGTTCGACCTGGACGGCACGCTTCTCGACAGCGCCACCGATCTGTACGCCGCGTTGCAGGTCTACTGTGGCGAAATGGGGGCGGCCGTGCCGTCCTATGCGGTGGTGCGCGAGGTGGTGTCACGCGGCGGCCGCGCGATTCTGCGCTGCGCCTTCGCCGAGGACGATGCGGCGCTGATCAAGCGCATGCCGCGCTATCTGGCGATCTACGCCGACCTGATGGCGCAGCACACGCGGCCGTTCGACGGCATCGACCCGCTGTTGGTCGCGATCGAGGCGGCGGGCCTGTCCTGGGGCATCGTCACCAACAAGCCGGCGTTCCTCACCGAGGAACTGATCAAGCGCATCGACTGGGACCTGCGCGCCAGCGCGGTGGTCTGTGGCGACACGCTGCCGGTAAAGAAGCCCGACCCGGCGCCAGTGCGGCTGGCCTGCGAACACGCGAAAGTCGAACCGGCGCGATGCGTTTTCGTCGGCGACGATGCCCGTGACATCCAGGCCGGTCGTGCTGCCGGCCTGTACACGGTGGCGGTGCGCTGGGGTTATCTGGACGGCGGCGAGCCGGACCAGTGGGGTGCCGATGCGGTGATCGACCATCCACGCCAGCTGGCCGCGATGCTCGGCCTGGCGGTAACCGCATGAGCGGCGTGCCGACATCGCAGGGCGCGCTGCAGAGTTACGTCGACAAGTGGCTTGCGGTGCAGCCGCAGCAGCGCGTGGCACTGGCCTTCGTCGATCCGGCAAAGTATCCCGGGCACGTGGCGCTGGCCGCGTTCGAGCAGGAACTGCTGGCCGCCGCCTACGGCATCCGCGAGCCGCAGGTGGCCATCGGCAAGCTCAACTGGTGGGCCGAAGAACTCTCCGGCGCGGCCGCCAGCGGTGGTCGTCATCCGCTGACCCAGGCGCTGTTCGCGGACGAGCGCGCGCAGGCGATTCCGAGCGAGCGCTGGCTGGCGCCGGTACTTGCTGCGATGGAACAGCTGGAACAGGGTACGGCTGCGGATTTCGCCGCCCAGATCGCGGCCGCCGAGCCCCTGCACGGCGGCCTGGCTGCGCTGGAAACGGCGTGGTGGTTCGGTACAGGGGCTGCTACCGAGCGCGCCGCCCGGCTTGCCACCCTGACCCATCTGCTGCATGCCCTGCGCCGGCTGCAGGACGATGCCTCGCGCGACCGGCTGCCGTTGCCGATGGCGAGGTTGGCCCGCTATGGGCTGAGTCGCGGCCAGCTGGCACAGTCTGGCGAGGCGCGCGACCAGGCCATCCAGGCCCAGCTTGCCGACCTCTGCGATGCGTGGCGCGAAGCGGAACGGCAGCCGGGGCCGCTCAGTGTCTTCCGCGGGCTGGAGGCATCCGTTGCCGGCCGGCTGGCCCGACGTGCTGCCCGCGCCGACGACCCGCTTGCACGCTTGCAGCAGGGAGCACCTGCCACGGGCTTCGGTCTGGCCATGACGGCCTGGCGACAGGCGCGTCAATGGCGCCGCCTGGTGGGCTGAGCGGCGCGGCAACGCAGCGTTTCCCCGGCGCTTCTATTGAGCGCTGGCGATCTGCCCCAAAATGACAGGTCTTGCGACGCCGAGTACCGAACAACAGGAATGTCCATGCATACGCACGAAAACACGACCCGCTTGATGCCCGATGTTGCCGGCCAGGCGCAGCCGCATCTTAGCGGTGCGCTGGACTGGGTGGGCATGGATGGCATCGAGGTGCCGGTGCGCTTCGACGCCGGTGATGGCGAGGTGCAGCGCGCCAGCGCCCAGGTCGGCGCCTTCGTCAACCTGGTGCGGCCCGACAAGCGCGGCATCCACATGTCGCGGCTGTACCTGCTGGTCGATCATCAGCTCGGCGGCAGCGAGCCGTTGAGCGCCAGCCTGCTGGAGAGCCTGCTGCGCTCATTCCTGGAGTCGCACAAGGATCTGTCCGACCGTGCCCGCCTCAGCATCCGTTTCGACACGCTGGTGCGTCGTGCGGCCCTGCGCAGCGCCAACAGCGGCTGGCGCAGCTATCCGGTTTCGGTCGAAGCCAGCCTCGGACCAGACGGTTTCCGGCTGGAGCTGGGTACCGAAGTGGTCTATTCGTCGACGTGCCCCGCGTCCGCAGCCTTGTCCAGGCAGTTGATCCAGGAGCGTTTTGCCCAGGATTTCGCCGCCGACCGTCCGCTGGATCACGCCACGGTGCTGCAATGGCTGGGAAGCGAACAGGGCATCGTCGCCACGCCGCACGCCCAGCGCAGCGTCGCGCGCCTGCTGGTACGCCTGAAGGATGGCGTGCCGTTCGACCTGCTCGCCACCCTTGACCGGGTCGAGCAGGCACTCGGTACGCCGGTGCAGACCGCGGTGAAGCGCGAGGACGAACAGGCCTTCGCGCTGGCCAATGGCGGCAACCTGATGTTCTGCGAGGACGCGGCGCGTCGCATCCAGCGTGCGCTCGACGCCGACGACCGGCTGGCCGACTTCCACGTGCGCGTCGAGCACCAGGAAAGCCTGCATCCGCACGACGCCGTGGCCTATGCCAGCAAGGGTGTGCCGGGCGGCTTCGGGTCGCCCTGAGGTCGCAGCGCTCCAGTGTGACTGCGGCTGGGATGCCTTGCCGCGTTGTGCGGCGTCAGGGAGGCGTATCGTGTGCCTCGGCAGGCGGTTCCCGCGCTTCCGTCGGCGTCGTCTGGTCGGTGTGTTCCTCGGCCTGCGGGTGCCTGCAGCCGACAAAGTGGAAGTGTTCGGGAACCGGGTCGGGGCCGCCGCTGCACAGTGGTTGGCAGCGCAGCAGGCGCCAGCCGGCCAGCAGGCCGCCGCGCCATGGACCGAAGCGGGTGACCGCAATCCGTGCATAATCGGAGCAACTGGGATAAAAACGACAGCGCTGTCCCAGCAGTGGACTCAACCAGCGCTTGTATAGCGCAAGCAGTAGCAGTATCAAACGGGTCACGGCATTCACGCTGCCAGCAGCACCATTGGCATGTAGAGTGACCAGTATTCCAGAAGCGTGGTTGCCGCGGGGGAGTTACATGGGCTATAACACCCGGCCGCCACGGCAAAAACGGGTGAGGGATATGGCGAAAACGACACGCAGTTCGACCGCCGCCAAGCCGCAGAAGGGAAAGACAGCGGGCAAGGCTAAAGAAACCAAGGCCAGCAAGGCGAAGGCCCTGACGAAGTCGGCGACTGCATCCAAAGCGAAAGCGGCCAGCAGCAAGGTCGCGCCGAAGAAGGTGGCTGCCAAGAAAGTCGTTGCCAAGAAGCCCGTGGCGAAGAAAGTGGCTGCGCCGGTACGTGGCAAGACGCAGAAGCCGGTCAAGCCGACGGCAGCTGCGAAAAAGCCGGCAGTAAAGAAGGCGGTGCCGAAGACGGCGACGTCCAAGAAAGCTCCGGTGGCCAAGTCGGCCACCACCAAGGTCGCCAAGAAGGCGGCCGCGCCGGTTCGAAAGCCGGCGGCAAAACCGGTGAAACCTGCCGCCAAGACAATCAGCCGGCCGGCAAAGCCGGCAGTCAAGGCGGCACCGGCCAGTAAAGCCGCTGCCGCGGCGGCCGCTAAACCGGTAGAGCCGAAGAAGACCGCCGCCGTGTCCCATCCTGGGGCGGCGTCGGGGCACGCCGTGGCGTCTCCGCGTGTGGCATCGGCCACCGCACGTCATGCCTCTCAACCGACCAAGAAATCCGCGCAGTCCTCGATGAATAGCACCGCAACTCTCCTCGACAATGGCATCACCAAGGAAGACGGGCGTTATGCCCTGCCTTCGACACTCACCATCGACCTGCCCAAGGGATATCGCCCCTCGTCCGACGAGGAGTACATGAATCCCCGGCACCTGGCCTACTTCCGCAACAAGCTGCGCGACTGGCGCGACCAGTTGGTGGAAGAGTCGCGCCAGACGATGGAAAACCTGCGCGACGAGGTGCGTGACGTTGGCGACGAAGCCGAGCGCGCCACCCGCGAGACCGAGAACTCGCTGGAGCTGCGCACCCGCGACCGTTACCGCAAGCTGATCTCCAAGATCGACAAGGCCCTGCGCCGGATCGAGGAAGGCCGCTATGGTTACTGCGAGGAAACCGACGAGGAAATCGGCGTCGAGCGGCTTGAGGCTCGCCCGATCGCGACCTTGTCGCTGGATGCCCAGGAGCGTCGCGAACACCTGCAGAAGCAGATGGGCGACTGAGTTTCCGTCTTCCGCGCTTCAGCAAAAAGCCCCGCTTCAAGCGGGGCTTTTTGCTGTGTGACCGGAATGAAGGGAGGCGTTGGGCGGAGGCAGTTGTGAAAGATACGAAGCCTGGCCCCAGCTCTCTCTCACCCCTCGCTCCTCACTTCTCACCCCTAGTTCTGCGCCGCCGTCGCGTAGGCTTTCAGCTTGGCCAGCATTGCGGCCAGGCCGTTCGAGCGGGTCGGCGAGAGGTGCTTGGCCAGGCCGATGGCCTGGACGAAGGACGGCTCCGTGGCCACGATCTCGGCGGCCGGGCGATCCGAATAGACGCGCAGCACGAGCGCGATCAGGCCCGAGACGATGGCCGAGTCGCTGGCGGCTTCGAAGTGCATTTTCGTTGCATTGCCACTGGGTACCAGCCAGACCATGGACTGGCAGCCATGGACGCGGTATTCATCGATCTTCGAGGCTTCCGGGAAGGGGGGCAGTTTCTTGCCGAGGTCGATCAGGTACTGGTAGCGCTCGCTCCAGTCGCCGAAGAAGGCGAATTCGTCGGCGATGTCCTGTTGCGCCTGCGCGGCGCTGTTGGCGTGTGTATCGTTCATGCCACCATTATCGCGCAGCTGGCCCGGGGCGCCGAGCACCTTCGCCGACCAGTTGGAAGGATCAACCCTTGGCCACGCTCCAGCGGGTGCCCTGGGCGCCGTCCTCGATGACCACGCCCATGGACGACAGCTCGTCGCGGATGGCATCGGCCCTGGCGAAGTCCCTGGCTGCGCGGGCCTCGCGGCGTTGTTCCAGCAGCGCCTCGACGCGGGCCGGGTCGACCCCATCGCCTCCGGCCTGCTTGAACCAGACTTCGGGGCTCTGCTGCAGCAGGCCCAGCGCTGCGCCTGCTCCCAGCAGTGCCGATTTCGCCGCGACCAGCGCGTCTCTGGACGCCTCGCCGCTGGCGGCAAGCTGCAGGCGCGCCTGCCGGGCATGGCCATTGATCGCAGCCAGCGCGGCCGGTGTGTTGAGATCGTCTTCCAGCGCCTGCGCCACGTCAGCCGGCAGGGCCGGTTCGGCGGGGACATCGGCCAGATCGCGCAGTGTGCCGTAGAGGCGATCCAGCGTGCGGTTGGATTGTTCGACCAGCTCGCCCGACCAGTCGAGCGGCTGGCGGTAGTGGGCGCTGAGCAGGGCGTAGCGCAGCGCTTCGGCCGGGTGCTGCTGCAGCAGGTCATGAACCTTTTCGATGTTGCCCAGCGACTTGCTCATCTTGGCGCCGCCGAAAGTGAGCATGCCGTTGTGCAGCCACCAGCGCGCGAAAGTCTTGCCGCCGTGCGCGCAGGTCGACTGCGCGATCTCGTTCTCGTGATGCGGGAACAGCAGGTCGACGCCGCCGGCATGGATGTCGATGGTCTCGCCCAGATGGCTGGCGCACATGGCCGAGCACTCGATGTGCCAGCCGGGGCGGCCGCGGCTCCAGGGACTGTCCCAGCCAGGCAGTTCGGGAGTGGATGGCTTCCACAGCACGAAGTCGGCCGGATTCCGCTTGTACGGGGCCACTTCGATGCGGGCGCCGGCGATCAGTTCGTCGGTGTCGCGGCCGGACAGCCGGCCGTATTCGGCGTAGCTCGCCACGTCGAACAGGACGTGGCCTTCGGCCGCGTAGGCGTGGCCGGCGACGATCAGCTGTTCGATCATCGCAATGATCGGGTCGATGTGTGCGGTGGCGCGGGGTTCCACATCGGGTGGCTGGATGCCCAGGTCGGCCATGTCCTGGCGGTAGGCCTGGGTGAATCTGCCGGTGATCGCGTCGATGCCCACACCCTGTTCCTGTGCCGCGGCGTTGATCTTGTCGTCCACGTCGGTGATGTTCCGCGCATAGACCACGTTCGGGTAATGCCGCCGCAGCAGGCGCGCCAGCACGTCGAACACCACCGGCCCGCGCGCATTGCCGATATGCACGAAGTTGTAGACCGTGGGGCCGCAGACGTACATGGTCACCCGGCTCGGGTCGAGCGGTGCGAATGGTTCGGTGCGGCGGGTCAGGCTGTTGTAGAGCGAAATGGGCATCGGCGTGCGTCGAAAGGAGGGCGGGGGCGCGGAAAGCGGTCCAGCATCTTAACAAGCTGCCGCGTTACTGCGGGCGGACGGCATTTCTAAGCCTCGATTCAGCGTGGGTTTGCTGCAATTCGGACAGAAGCGCGCAAAAGCGTTCCCAATATCCCCGATTGGAGTTTGCAATGAGCAAAATTTGGCTATCGGCGCTGGTGCTGGCACTCGTTGCCACGACAGCGTCGGCGCAGGATGCGCGCTATGCGAACCAGGATGCCGGAGACAATGCCCACTACGGTTGGGCCAACGTATTGCGGGTCGACCCGGTCTACGCAGTCACCCGCACCAACATGCCGAGCCAGCAGTGCTACCAGCAGCCGGTGGTCCGCCAGGATCCCGGCAACAGCACCGCCAGTACCCTGCTGGGTGCGGTGGTCGGCGGCGTGCTTGGTCACACCATCGGCAGGGGCGACGGTCGCGTTGCCGCGACAGTGGCGGGCGCGGTAGCCGGTGGTGCCGTGGGCAACCATGTGTCCGACCATGGCGGCAGCTACGAGAGCACCCAGACCGAGTGCCAGCAGGTCAACACGGTCAGCGAGCAGCGCCAGATCGTCGGTTACGACGTGGAATACCGCTACCGGGGCGACGTATACATGTCGCGCCTGAGCTACGACCCGGGCGACCGCCTGCGTGTACGGGTCAGCGTGACCCCCGCCGACTGAACTGCCAAGCGCCGCCTCCGGGCGGCGCTTCCGCATGCGCGGACCGAACCATGCACGCCTCGCCCCGCTGGCATGTTGCAAGGCAGCGTATTTCACGTCATGATGCAGGTTCTGCCACCCGGAACGACCATGTCTTCAGCCGTCTATACCGCTACCGTGCTCACCAGCGCCCGCATGGCCGCTGGCATGACGTCGCGTGCGCGCCGACCGCTGGATGAACATCCGGCCGGGTAGGCTGTCGCACGCATTTCACATGTATCGACGAAAAACCCGGCAGGCATGCCGGGTTTTTTTGTTTCCGGAATCCGTTTCATCCAGCTTCATCCTAGAACCGCACGCCGGCCAGGCATGACCGGACCACTCACCAGCAGCGATTTCACTGAAGGCGATTCGACCCATGACCATCCGCCATTTCCTCACCACCCAGGACTACAGCCGTGCCGAGATCGATGCGCTGCTGGAACAGGCTGCCGCCTTCAAGCGTTCGCCGCGCGGCCAGCAACTGGGCGGCAAGTCGATCGCGCTGCTGTTCTTCAATCCGTCGATGCGTACCCGCACCAGTTTCGAGTTGGGCGCGTTCCACCTGGGTGGTCATGCCATCGTGTTGTCGCCGGGCAAGGACGCGTGGCCGATCGAGTTCGAGCCAGGCGTGGTGATGGATGGCGAGGCCGAAGAGCACATCGCCGAAGTGGCCCGGGTGCTGAGCCGCTATGTGGACCTGATCGCGGTGCGCGCGTTTCCCAAGTTCCAGGACTGGTCGGTGGATCGCGAGGACAAGGTGATCAAGGCCTTTGCCCGGCATGCCACCGTGCCGGTGATCAACATGGAGACGATCACCCATCCCTGCCAGGAACTGGCTCACGCGCTGGCGCTGAAGGAGCACCTGGGCAGCCTGCAGAACAGGAAGTACGTGCTGACCTGGACCTATCACCCCAAGCCGCTCAACACCGCCGTGGCCAACTCGGCGCTGCTGATCGCGACCAAGATGGGCATGGACGTGACCCTGCTGTGCCCCACGCCCGACTACGTGCTGGACGAGCGCTACATGCAGGCCGGCTACGAGAACGCTCAGGCCAACGGCGGCTCGCTCAAGGTCAGCCACGATATCGAGGAGGCCTATTCCGGGGCCCACGTGGTCTATGCCAAGAGCTGGGGCGCGCTGCCGTACTTCGGCCAGTGGGAGAAGGAAAAGCCGATCCGCGAGGCCAACAAGCATTTCATCGTCGACGAGGCGAAGATGGCGCTGACCGACAACGGCTTGTTCAGTCATTGCCTGCCGCTGCGCCGGAACATCAAGGCCACCGACGCGGTGATGGATTCACCCGCATGCATCGCCATCGACGAAGCGGAAAACCGCCTGCACGTGCAGAAGGCGGTGATGGCCTCGCTGATCGGGCAGGGCTGAGCACGCAGCCATGTACCTTCCCGGGCACTTTGTCGAGCAACGCGATGACGCCTTGCTGGGGCTGATCGATGCACACCCGTTCGCCACGCTGCTGGTGCCGGCCGCGGCCGGCGTCGTGGTGAACCACATGCCCATGCTGCGGCAGGACGGGCTGCTGCACGGCCACGTGGCGCGCGGCAACGAACTGGCCGCGATGGATGGCGCCGAGGTGGTGGCGCTGTTCCATGGCCCGCAGGCTTACGTCAGCCCGAACTGGTACCCCAGCAAGCAGGAAACCGGGCGCGAGGTGCCGACCTGGAATTACGCTGTGGTGCACGTCTATGGCCGCATGCGTGTGGTTCACGATGCGGCATGGCTGCGCCGGTTGCTCGATCGGCTGACCGATCGTTTCGAGGCCACCGAACCGTCGCCCTGGCAGGTGGCCGATGCACCGGCCGATCATGTGCGCAAGATGCTCGGGGCCATCGCCGGCATCGAGATCGGCATCGAGCGTGTCGAAGGCAAGTTCAAGCTCAGTCAGAACCACCCGGCGGCCAATCGTGCCGGTGTGATTGCCGGCCTGCACCGCCGCGCGCAGGGTGGCGACCTGACGCTGGCTGCGCTGATGCAGGCCCAGGAGGCCTCGCGCACATGAATCGTCCGCATCGCTATCTCGTCGACGTGGTCTGGACCGGCAACCGCGGCACCGGCACCGACGGTTACCGCAGCTACAGCCGCAATCACGTGATCCGGGTGCCCGGCAAGCCCGAGCTGGCTGCTTCGTCCGACCCCACCTTCCGCGGCGACGCTACCCGTCACAACCCCGAGGACATGCTGGTGGCTGCGCTGTCCAGCTGCCACATGCTGGCCTACCTGCACATGGCGACGGTGGCCGGCGTGGTGGTCATCGATTATCGCGACAACGCCGAAGGCACGATGCTGACCGAAGGCGATGGCGGTCACTTCACCGAAGTGGTGCTGCGTCCCGTCGTCACCATCGCCGCGGCCAGCGATCCGGCCAAAGCCGAGGCCGCCCACGAGGCGGCACACCAGGCCTGTTTCATCGCCAATTCCGTGAATTTCCCGGTGCGCTGCGAGCCGCGCACCGTCGTTGCTTCCGATTGACCGTCCACCTTCGCCCCAGGATCTTTTCATCATGAGCCAGAAAGACATCGTTCTCGCCTTCTCCGGTGGCCTCGACACCAGCTTCTGCATTCCGTACCTGAAAGAACGCGGCTGGGCCGTGCACACCGTGTTTGCCGACACCGGCGGCGTGGATGCCGACGAGCGCGCCTACATCGAGGCACGCGCGGCCGAGCTGGGTGTGGCCAGCCACCGGACGGTGGACGGCGGTCCGGCCATCTGGAATGGCTTCGTGAAGCCTTTCGTGTGGGCAGGCGAGGGCTACCAGGGACAGTATCCGCTGCTGGTCTCGGACCGTTACCTGATCGTCGACGCCGCCATTGCACGCGCCAACGAACTGGGCACCAGGGCGATCGCCCACGGCTGCACCGGCATGGGCAACGACCAGGTGCGCTTTGACCTGGCGGTGAAGGCGCTGGGCGACTACCTGATCGTGGCGCCGATCCGCGAGATCCAGAAGGAACACACCCAGACCCGCGCCTACGAACAGGCTTACCTGGAAGAGCGTGGCTTCGAGGTGCGCGCCAAGCAGAAGAGCTACACCATCAACGAGAACCTGCTGGGCGTGACCCTGTCCGGTGGCGAGATCGACCACTGGAAGGCGCCGGGCGAGGGTGCCCGTGGCTGGTGCAAGCCGCGCGCCGAATGGCCGTCCGAAAAGCTGCAGGTCACGCTGGGCTTCGAGAAGGGCGAGGCGGTGTCGCTCAACGGCGAGACGCTGCCGGGCGCGGCGATCCTGGCCAAACTCAATGCGTTGTTCGCACCGTACGGCGTGGGTCGCGGCATGTACACCGGCGACACCACCATCGGCCTCAAGGGCCGCATCGTGTATGAAGCGCCTGGCCTGGTCTCGCTGCTGGCCGCGCACCGTGCGCTGGAAGAGGCGGTGCTGACCAAGCAGCAGAACCGCTTCAAGCCGGATGTGGCGCGCAAGTGGGTCGAGGTGGTCTACGAAGGCTTCTTCCACGATCCGGTGAAGACCGACCTGGAAGCCTTCCTCGCCTCCAGCCAGGCGCAGGTCAACGGCGAAGTGGTGCTGGAGACTTCGGGTGCCCAGGTCACTGCGGTGGAGATCCGCTCGCCGCATATTCTCAACGCCAAGGGCGCTACCTACGCGCAGTCGGCCGACTGGGGCGTGGAGGAGGCCGAGGGCTTCATCAAGCTGTTCGGCATGAGCAGCACGCTGTGGGCCGAGGTCAACCGCTGAGTTGCCGGGGCGGTCGGGCTGAGACCCACCGCCCTTGCACGCACAGGAAACGAGACCGCGCATGTCCGACATCATCGCTCCCGTGAACAGGCAGTTCGAGGCGTACAACAGCCAAAGCTGGTCTGTGCCCGTCGACGCCTGCATGTGGTCGTCATGAGCGACGCAGCCCTGCATGTAAGCACCGACAAGGACGCGCTGGACGTGGAGCAGATCCATCGCTTCCTTGCCACCGAGGCCTACTGGTGTCGAGGCATTCCGCGCACGACGGTGGAGCAGGCCATCGCCGGGTCGCTGTGCTTCGGTGGCTACCTCGACGGGGCTCAGGTGGCGTTCGCGCGGGTGGTCACCGACGGTGCCACGTTCGGCTATCTGGCGGATGTGTTCGTGCTGCCGGAGCACCGCGGACACGGTCATGCCAAGACGCTGGTCGCGGCGGTAATGGCACACCAGCAGCTGCAGGGGTTGCGCCGGTTCAATCTGGCTACCAGCGATGCGCATGGGCTGTACGCGCGCTTCGGTTTCACGGCTCCCGCACGACCGCAGAACATGATGGAAAGACTCGATCCGGACGTTTACACACGAACGCCAGGCAGGCCATGAATCCGTTATTGCAATCCACCCTGGAACATCTCGAGGCGCTGGTCGGTTTCGACACGCGCAACCCGCCACGCGAGATCGGTACCGGCGGCATCTTCGACTACATCCGCGCGCAGTTGCCGGACTTCGACGTGATGGTCACCGACTACGGTGCCGGTGCGGTCACCCTGCACGCGGTGCGCGGCGAGCCGAAGCGGCTGTTCAATGTGCATCTGGACACGGTGCCCGACTCGCCGCACTGGAGTGCCGCTCCGCACACATTGCGGGTGACGTCCGATCGCGCCATCGGTCTGGGTGCCTGCGACATCAAGGGTGCCGCGGCTGCCTTGCTGGCCGTGGCCAAGATCACGGACGGCCCGCTGGCGCTGTTGTTCTCCACCGACGAGGAGGCCAACGACCCGCGCTGCATCGCCGGCTTCCTCAAGGACCGGCCGGCCTACGACGCGGTGATCGTGGCCGAACCCACCAAGGGCGAGGCGGTGCTGGCGCACCGGGGCATCCAGTCGGTGCTGATGCACTTCGCCGGCCATGCCGGCCACGCCTCGGGCGAGCAGACGCCCAGCGACAGCGCGTTGCATCAGGCGGTGCGCTGGGGCAACGCGGCGCTGGATTTCGTGGACGCGCAGGCACACGAACGCTTCGGCGGACTGACCGGCCTGCGCTTCAACATCGGCCGCGTCGAGGGTGGCATCAAGGCCAACATGATCGCGCCCACGGCGGAGGTGCGCTTCGGCTTCCGGCCGCTGCCGACGATGCATCCGGACGGTCTGCTGGAGCGATTCCGCACGCTGGTCGAGCCGGCGCCGGCCGAGTTCGCTGAAACCTTCCGCGGGCCCTCGCTGCCGGCGGGCGATACCGCCACGGCCGAGGCCCGCCGGCTGGCCGCGCGTGATCTTGCCGACGAACTGGAGATTCCGGTCGGCAATGCCGTGGACTTCTGGACCGAGGCGGCGCTGTTTTCCGCCGCCGGTTACATCGCCTTCGTCTATGGACCGGGCGACATCGCCCAGGCGCATACCGCCGACGAGTGGGTGGCGCTGGATCAGCTCGAACACTATGCAAACATCATCTATCGGATCGTCAACAGTGGAAACGCATAAGCACACCCGCAAGACCATCGTGCGCCTGCTCTCGGCGATGGGCAGTGCCAAGGAAATCCAGCAGTACCTCAAGCGCTTCTCCGAGGTGGACGCCAAACGCTTCGCCGTGGTCAAGGTGGGCGGTGCGGTGCTGCGCGACGAGCTGCAGGACCTGGCCTCGTCGCTGACCTTCCTGCAGCAGGTGGGGTTGACGCCCATCGTGCTGCATGGTGCCGGTCCGCAGCTGGACGAAGAGCTGGCCGCGGCCGGCATCGAGAAGCAGACGGTGAACGGTCTGCGCGTGACCTCGCCGAAGGCGCTGGGCATCGTGCGTAGGGTGTTCCAGCAGCAGAACCTGAAGCTGGTCGAGGCGCTGCAGTCGATGGATACCCGCGCCACCTCGGTGGCTTCTGGCGTGTTCCGTGCCAGCTATCTCGATCGCGACACGCTGGGAATGGTCGGCAAGGTGGAAAGCATCAATCTCGCGCCGATCGAGGCCAGCCTGCACGCGAACTCGATTCCGGTGATCGCCAGCATCGGCGAGACCGACGAAGGTCAGCTGCTCAACATCAACGCCGACTTCGCCGCCAACGAACTGGTGCGCGTGCTGCAGCCGTACAAGATCGTGTTCCTCACCGGCACCGGTGGCCTGCTCGACGACCAGGGGCGGATCATCGACTCGATCAACCTCAGCACCGAGTACGACCAGCTGATGGCGCAGCCGTGGATCAATGGCGGCATGCGGGTGAAGATCGAGCAGATCGCCGACCTGCTGGACAAGCTGCCACTGACCTCGTCGGTATCGATTACCCGGCCTTCCGAGCTGGCCAAGGAGCTGTTCACCCACAAGGGTTCGGGCACGCTGGTGCGGCGGGGCGAGAAGGTGTTGCGCTTCGATGGCTGGGACGGCATCGACCGCGCGCGCATGCGCGAGCTGATCGAGTCCAGCTTCGGCCGCACCCTGGTGCCGGACTACTTCGAGCGGACCACGCCGTACCGCATCTACGTCAGCGAGAACTACCGTACTGCGATGATCCTCACCCTGGAGGGTGGTCTGCCTTACCTGGACAAGTTCGCCGTGCTCGACGATGCACAGGGCGAGGGCCTGGGGCGTGCAGTGTGGCAGGTGATGCGCGAGGAAAATCCGCAGATGTTCTGGCGTTCGCGCCACAACAACCAGATCAACATCTTCTATTACGCCGAGTCGGATGGCTGCTTCAAGCAGGAGAAGTGGAAGGTATTCTGGTATGGCCTGGACGGCAGCTTTGACACCATCGCACGCTGCGTGGCGCATTGCGCGCAGCGTCAGCCGACCCTGGTGGGCTGAGCCATGGCCATGTTTCTTGCTCCCGTGACGCTTGAAGGCCGACACGTGCGGCTGGAGCCGCTGACACGTGAACACGTGCCCGCGCTGCAGCACGCCGCCGCCGATGGTGCGCTGTGGAACCTGTGGTTCACCGGCGTGCCGGCACCCGACGACGCCGAGGCTTACGTGGATTCAGCCCTGGCAATGCAGGCGCAGGACATGGCGCTGCCGTTCGCGGTGCGCTCGCTTGCCTCCGGCGAGATCGTCGGCAGTACCCGTTTCTGCAACGTGGCTGCGGCGGACCGCCGGGTGGAGATCGGCTATACCTGGTATGCCGCCGGTGTACAGCGCACGGGGGTGAATACCGAAAGCAAGTCACTGCTGCTGCGGCATGCGTTCGAGTCGTTGCGGTGCATCGCGGTGGAGCTGCGCACCCACTGGCTCAATCATCGCAGTCGTGCGGCGATCGAGCGGCTGGGCGCGAAGCAGGACGGCGTGCTGCGCAATCACCGGCTGCTGCCCGACGGCAGCTACCGCGACACCGTAGTGTTTTCCATCATCGAATCGGAATGGCCAGCCGTGAAACGACACCTGGCCTTCAGGCTGGAGCAGGGCAACAAGGCATGAGCGACAAGAAAACCATCGGCATCGTCGGCGCACGTGGCCATACGGGCATGGAACTGATCCGGCTGATCGCGGGGCACCCTGCGCTGGAGCTGGCATTCGTCTCTTCGCGCGAGCTGGACGGCCAGCGTGTCAGCGAACACAACGATGCCTATGCAGGCGAGCTGCGTTACGAAAGCCTCGATCCTGACGCGGTGGCAGCCAAGTGTGCCGACGTGGTGGTGCTGGCGTTGCCCAATGGCAAGGCCGCGCCGTACGTGGCGGCGCTCGATGCGGCTGCGCCGGACACGTTGATCGTCGACCTCTCCGCCGACTACCGCTTCGACAAGCACTGGTACTACGGCCTGCCCGAACTCACCCGCGGGCACTGGCGCGGCGAGCGACGCATCAGCAACCCCGGCTGCTACGCCACCGCCATGCAGCTGTCCATCGCGCCGCTGAAGGACCTGCTGGCCGCGCCGCCGGTATGTTTCGGCGTTTCCGGCTATTCCGGCGCGGGCACCACGCCGTCGGACAAGAACGACCCGGAAAAGCTGCGCGACAACCTGATGCCGTATGCACTGACGGGCCACACGCACGAGAAGGAAGTGTCATTCCAGCTCGGCCTTCCGGTGGAGTTCATGCCGCATGTGGCGCCGCATTTTCGCGGGCTCACTGTCACCACCAACCTGTACCTCGCACGGCAGACGCAGCGCGAGGACGTGCTGGCGCGCTTCCGTCAGGCCTACGATGCGGAACCGCTGGTGGATGTGCTGGACGACGCGCCCTGGGTGAGCCGCATCGCCGGTCGCCATCACGCCGAAGTCGGCGGCTTCGTGATGTCGGCCGACCGCAAGCGCGTGGTGGTCGTTGCCACCCTCGACAATCTGTTGAAGGGCGCGGCCACCCAGGCGATGCAGAACATCAACCGGGCCATCGGCGTGGACGAGCTCACCGGGATAAGGCAGGAGTGAGTGGAGTGGCGTGAGAAGTGAGAGAGACACAGCTCACCTCGCATGCCTCACCCTCTCCGCCACAAGCTCTTTGCTCAACTCTCACTCCTCACTTCTCACATCTCTTCACTGACTCCTAGCTCCCATGACACAACCTCTCTGGCAGAAATCAGGTATCCAGATCGACCAGCGCATCATGCGTTTCCTCGCCGGTGACGACGTGGTGCTGGACCGCGAGTTTTTCCTGCACGATATCGCCGCCAGCAAGGCGCACGTGGAAGGGTTGGCGCACATCGGCGTGGTAAGTGCCGACGAGGCGGTGGCGCTGAAGCGCGAGCTTGACGCGCTGGCCGAGGATTTCAGTGCGGGAACCTTCGTGCTGGACGAGCGCTACGAGGACGGCCATTCTGCCATCGAGGCGCGGCTCACCGAGCGCCTAGGCGATGCCGGCCGTCGCGTGCACACCGGGCGCAGCCGCAACGATCAGGTGCTGGTTGCCACGCGGCTGTGGCTGAAGGAAAAGCTCGAAGCGCTGGAGACGCATTGCCGCGCCATCGCGCAGGTCTGCCTCGACCGTGCCGCGCAGCCGGCGATTCCGCTGCCGGGCTACACCCATCTGCAGCGTGCGGTGGTGTCGTCCACCGGGATGTGGTTCGCCGGTTTCGCCGAGGGCTTCATCGACAATGCCTATCGCGCACGCGGCACGCGCGAGCTGATCGACGCGAATCCGCTGGGCACTGCTGCCGGCTACGGCGTGAACCTGCCGCTGGACCGCGCGCATACCACGACGGCGCTCGGCTTCGCGCGCATGCAGGTCAGTCCGATCTACGCCCAGTTGTCGCGCGGCAAGTACGAGATCGCCGTGCTGGAGGCTATCGGTGCTGCCATGCTCGACCTGCGTCGGCTGGCCTGGGACCTGTCGCTGTTCACCACCGCCGAATTCGGCTTCGTCTCGCTGCCGCCGGAATACACCACTGGCAGCTCGATCATGCCCAACAAGCGCAACCCCGACGTGGTGGAACTGCTGCGTGCCAGCTATGCCAGCGTGGCGGCGGCGCGTACCGAGATCGAGCAGCTGCTGTCGCTGCCGACCGGCTACCAGCGCGATCTGCAGTTCTCCAAGGGTTCGATCTTCCACGGCGTACGGCATGGCCTGATGGCGCTGGAACTGGTGCCGGACCTGCTGGCCCGGCTGGATTGGAATGAGGCGGCGATGCGCCAGGCGATCGAGCCCGCGATGTATGCCACCGACGTGGCGATCGAGCAGGCCGCGGCCGGTGTCCCGTTCCGCGATGCGTACCGCGCCGCCGCCGAGGCGGCGGCTTCGGCAGGTGCGGGGCGCACGCCCGAGCAGAGCCTGACCCAGCGCGTGTCGCCGGGTTCGGGTGAGAGCCTGCGTCTGGACGATTTGCGCGCTAGACTTGGACGTCTGGACGTCTAAACGGAGAACATCATGTCGGTGGTCGATGCGGGCAATGTCGAGCACTATCGCTGGGGGCGGAGTTGCGATGGCTGGCACCTGTTGGCCGGCGAGGATCTCAGTGTGATCGAGGAGCAGATGCCGGCCGGTGCGATGGAACAGCGCCATCGCCACGTCCGCGCGCGACAGTTTTTCTACGTGTTGGTTGGCGAGGCCGTGCTTGAAATGGATGAGGCGCTCTACCGGCTTGGCCCGGGGCAGGGGCTGCACGTGCCGCCCGGGGCCGCCCACCAGATGCGTAACGAAAGCCGTGCCGACGTGCGCTTTCTGGTGGTTTCGTCACCGAAAAGCCATGGCGACCGGGTCGCCGCGCCAAGGGATGCTTCCACATGAGTGCGGTGTCGCATGGCGAAAGCCTGCCGGCACAACCGCTGCCTGCGTGGCGCCGGGCGGTGCTGAAGGTCGGCAGCAACCTGCTTGCGGCGGACGGCGGCGGACTGACCACTCGCTATGCCGAAGCCCTGGCCGGATTCGTGTCCGCCAGCCTCGCGTCTGGGCGGCAGGTCGTGCTGGTGTCATCCGGAGCGGTGGCGGCCGGTCGCGCCCTGTTGCGCCAGCATGCGCCCGCGCGCGGCGACATCGTGGAGCGGCAGGCCCTTGCCGCGCTGGGCCAGGCGCCGATGATCGCGTTGTGGCAATCGTTGCTCGGGCGGCCGGTGGCGCAGGTGCTGCTGACCCATGACGACCTGCGCAACCGCCGTCGCTACCTGAACGCACGGGCGACGCTGCGCAGCCTGCTGATGCTGGATGTGCTGCCGGTGATCAACGAGAACGACACGGTGGCGGTGGACGAGCTGAAGCTGGGCGACAACGACAATCTGGCGGCGATCGTCGCGGCGCTGGTCGATGCAGACCTGTTGCTGATCGCTTCGGACATCGATGCGCTGTACAGCGCCGACCCCCGCATTGAGCCCCAGGCCGAGCCCATGCTTCGGGTCGAGGTACTCACCCCGCAGGTGATGGCAATGGCGGGCGGCAGTGGCAGTGCGGTCGGTACTGGCGGTATGCGCACCAAGCTAGAAGCGGCTACCAAGGCGGCAGCGGCTGGCGTTCCCACTGTCTTGTTCAGCGGGCGCGATGAGGCGACCGTGCAGGCACTGCAGCATGGCCGGTTGCATGGCACCCTGATCGCCGCCACCGGCACGCGCATGCAGGCACGCAAGTATTGGCTGCGTCATGCACCCGCAGCATCGGGGCGCATTCGCGTGGATGCCGGTGCGGCACGTGCCCTGGCCGCGGGCCACGCATCGCTGCTGCCCGGTGGTATCACCGATGCGCTGGGCGAGTTCCTGCGTGGTGATCTCGTGGATATCGTCGACGCCGGCGGCCAGGTCGTGGCGCGTGGTCTCAGCCAGTACGCCGCTGGCGAAGTGCGCCGTATTGCCGGCCAGCACAGCAGGGACATCGAAGCCGTGCTTGGCTTCACCTACGGCAGCGAAGTCGTGCACCGCGATGATCTGGTGACATGGGTCGACGCCGAGAACCGAGGAGGCATTGAGGCATGAGCAACATCCGTTCCTTGGCGTTGGCCTGCCGCGATGCGGCGCCACTACTGGCCGCGCTGGACAGCGTGAGCAAGCACCTTCTGTTGCAAGGCATGGCGGTCCAGTTGGAGAAGCACTGCGATGCGATCCTCGCAGCGAATGCGAAGGACATGGCACAGGCTGCCGCCAAGGGCGTGCAGGGTGCGATGCTGGATCGCCTGCGCCTGGATCAGGCGCGCGTCGCAGGTATCGCGAAGGCCCTGCGGGAAGTGGCGGAGCTACCCGATCCTGTCGGCGTCAGGACCCGCCGCGAAACCCGCCCCAACGGTCTGCAGGTGGAGCGCGTGCGTATTCCGCTGGGTGTGGTGGCGATGATCTACGAGGCACGGCCCAACGTCACCGCCGATGCTGCCGCGCTGTGCCTGAAGGCCGGCAATGCGGTGATCCTGCGCGGTGGCTCGGAAGCGATCCACTCCAACACCGCCATCGCGGCGGCGCTGCACGAGGCCCTGCGCGCGCACGGTCTGCCGGAGGCGGTGGTGACCCTGGTCGAGGACCTGCGTCGCGAAACCATGGTCGAACTGCTGCAGCTCGCCGACATCGTCGATCTCGCCATTCCGCGTGGTGGCGAGGGGCTGATCCGTTTCGTCGCCGAGCATGCGCGCGTGCCGGTGATCAAGCACTACAAGGGCGTGTGTCATCTCTATGTGGACCGTGCGGCCGATCCGGCGCTGGCGCTGGACCTGCTGGTCGACGGCAAGACCTCGCGGCCGGGCGTGTGCAATGCGCTGGAGACCCTGCTGGTGCACGTCGACATCGCCGCCGACTTCCTGCCACGGGCGGCTGCGGCACTGGCGGCGCGTGGGGTGGAAGTGCGTGGCGATGCGCGGGCATGCGAGCTGATGCCCGGCGCCAGGCCGGTCACCGACGACGACTACGCCGCCGAGTTCCTCGATCTGATCCTGGCAGTGCGCGTGGTCGACAGCCTCGACGACGCCATCGACCATATTCGCCGCTATGGTTCCGACCACACCGAGGTGATCGCCACTCGCGACGAGGCCGCGGCGCGGCGTTTCGTGCACTCGATCCGCTCGGCGGTGGTGATGGTCAACGCATCGTCGCGCTTCAGCGACGGCGGCGAACTGGGCCTGGGCGCCGAGATCGGCATTTCGACCACGCGCCTGCATGCCTATGGGCCGATGGGTGCCGAGTCGCTGACCGTCGAGCGTTTCGTGGTCCGTGGCGAAGGGCAGGTGCGGCATTCCGAAAGCCGCACTCCCTGAGCAGCCTGGCTGTCGCTGCCGCTTGAAAATTCCGCGCGCAGGCGCTTCAGTGCCAACGCAGGGCGACCTGCGCCGGATGACGCCGGCGCAGGCGCCGCATCAGCCGACAACGTGGGGGAAGCATGAAACGATGGCAATTGATTGCGGGCATGCTTGCCCTGGTGCTCGGCCTGCCGTGCGCGGTCCTGGTGCATGCAGCTACGCCGCCAGAGCCGGTCGCGCTGACGGT
This sequence comes from Dyella sp. A6, assembly GCF_036320485.1. Classification (NCBI taxonomy): domain Bacteria; kingdom Pseudomonadati; phylum Pseudomonadota; class Gammaproteobacteria; order Lysobacterales; family Rhodanobacteraceae; genus Dyella; species Dyella aluminiiresistens. The sequence goes on along the minus strand of NZ_CP132911.1, from coordinate 2,498,412 downwards.
GCGCCTGCCCGATCCGGCGCAGAAGCTGCTGTACGTGCACGAGGTGATGCCGGTATCGCCCGGCAAGCTGACGCTGTACTACCCGAAGTACATTCCCGGCGACCACGCGCCGGATGGCCCGATCGGCACGATGATGGGCTTGCAGATCACCGCCGGCGGCCAGCGCATCGCCTGGAGGCGCGACCCGGTCGACATGTTCACGTTTCATCTGGTGGTGCCGGCCGGTGTCGACTGCCTGGATATCCGCTTCCAGTTTCCGGATACGGATCGGATCACGCCGAACCTGATGGACCTGACCTGGGAACATGTTGCCTTGTATCGCGGTGGCGAGCCGACCAGGCAGCAGCTGTTCCTGCCCACGATGGTGATACCCGCCGGCTGGAGCTATGCATCCGCACTGGAAACGGCCGGGCGTGACGGTGGCCGGGTCCGTTTCAAGCCGGTGCCGTTCAATACGCTGGTCGATTCGCCGGTGATCGCCGGCCGCTATTTCCGGCAGGTCGATCTCACCCCGAAGGGCTCGACGGTGCACCGCTTCCTCGACATGGTGGCCGACGATGCGCAGGCGTTGCGGATCACCCCGGCGCAGATCCAGGACTACCGGCAACTGGTCGTCCAGGCGCAGGCGTTGTTCCACGCGCATCACTACCGCGACTACCACTTCCTGCTGACGCTCAGCGACCACACGTCGACCGGTGGCCTGGAGCATCACCAGTCCAGCGACGACCGTGCCCGCGGCGGTACCCGGATGTTTGGCGATCCGGCGCATTTCATGCTCGACGCCTCGTTGCTGCCGCACGAATACACCCATTCCTGGAACGGCAAGTTCAGGCGCCCGGCCAGGTTGTGGCAACCCGACTTCGAGCAGCCTGAACACACCGGCATGCTGTGGGTGTACGAGGGGCTCACGGTGTACCTGGGCGACATGCTGACCGTGCGCAGCGGGCTGTGGGCGCCGCAGGACTGGCGTGATGCGGTGGCGTATCGCGCCGCCATGCTGATGCATCGCCCCGGGCGTGACTGGCGGCCGCTCACGGATACCGCGACTGCGGCGCAGCTGCTGTACGGCGCGCCGATGGCATGGTCCAACTGGCGGCGCGGTACCGACTTCTATCCCGAAGGGCAGTTGCTGTGGCTGGCGGTGGATACCAGGATCCGGCAGCTCAGTCATGGCCGGCGCTCGCTGGATGATTTCGCCCGGCGCTTCTTCGGCATCGACAACGGCAGCGACGTCACCCGTACCTATACCTTCGACGATGTGATTGCCGCGCTCGATGCGGTGCAGCCGTATGACTGGGCCGGTTTCCTGCACGGCTGGCTGGACGGCACGGGCAACCAGGTGCCCCTGCTGTCAGGCCTGGAGGGCAGTGGCTGGCAGCTGGTCTATACCGACAAGCCGTCGCGTTACCAGCACGCGATCGAACACGTGGGCAATGGCGAATTCAGCGCCATGGGCACCAATGCGATGTTCTCGGTCGGCCTGTTCGTGCGCCCCGACGGCAGCATCGGCGATGTGCTGTGGAACGGCCCGGCATTCAAGGCCGGCCTGGCGCCGGGCATGACGCTGGTGGCGGTCGATGGTCGTGCCTATACACCGGCGCTCCTGCGCCAGGCGATCGTGCGTGCGCAGCGCGACGCGCAGCCGCTGCGCATTCGTGCGGCAGGCGACGGCCTCACCCGGACGTATGCGGTGCATTACACCGGCGGGCTGAAATACCCCCACTTGGTGCGGATCGCCGGGCAAGCGGACGTGCTGAAGACGATCCTGGCGCCCCGGCGCATGGATGCGACGAACTGACGGGATGCGGCCGCATTTCCTGCCGGGAAGGTGCCGCGCGGCTTGTCAGCCCGCGGCGCCGTCGGCCCAGCGGCGAACCGCTTCGGCAAACGCCAGGCAGTCCGCGAACCGGTTGTACAGCGGCGCCGGCGAAATGCGGATCACGTCGGGTTCGCGCCAGTCGCCGATGATGCCCTGGGCCATCAGCTGCTCGAACAGGGCGCGCCCGCGTTCGCGGCCGGCGCGCACGCGGATGGAGAGCTGTGCACCGCGGCGGGCCGGTTCGGCCGGGGTCACGATCTCCAGTGTGTCGTTGAGCTGCGTGTTCACCAGCCACTCCAGGTAACCGGTCAGTTGCAGCGACTTCTGGCGCAGCCGTGACATGCCGGCGCGATGGAACATCTCCAGCGACACGCGCAACGGCACCAGCGCGAGAATCGGCGGGTTGGACAGCTGCCAGCCATCGGCGCCGGCGGTCGGCACGAACTCCGGTCCCATCTGGAAGCGGGTGGTCTTGTCGTGGCCCCACCAGCCGGCGAAGCGCGGCAGCACGGCCTGTGCATGGCGTTCGTGCACGAACGCGCCGCCCACCGCGCCGGGGCCGCTGTTGAGGTACTTGTAGCTGCACCAGATGGCGAAGTCGGCGCCGCTGTCGTGCAGCGCCAGTGGCAGGTTGCCCACCGCATGGGCCAGGTCGAAGCCCATCGCACAGCCATGCCGGCGTGCCAGCTGCGTGATGGCCGCGAGGTCGAAGGCCTGGCCCGTTCGATACTGGATGCCGGGCAGCATCGCCAGTGCGATGCGCGAACCGTGTTCGGCGAACACGCGCTCGAACGCTGCCATCGACAGGGTGCCGTTGGGTTCGTCGGCTTGCACTTCGATCAATGCATCGGCCGGATCGAAGCCGTGGAAGCGGATCTGCGATTCCACCGCATAGCGGTCGGTGGGAAACGCGCCGGACTCGATCAGGATCGCCGGCCGCTCGGCGGTCGGCCGGTAGAAGCTCACCATCATCAGGTGCAGGTTCACGCCCAGCGTGTTCATGGCCACCACTTCGGATGGCCGCGCGCCGACCACCTCGGCCAGGTGGTCGCGCACGAACTCGTGGTAGTCCATCCACGGCAGGCGGCCCTTGAAGTGGCCCTCCACGCCGAGCTCGCCCCAGTAATCCAGTTCGGCATCGATCGCGGCGCGCACCGCACGCGGCTGCAGGCCGAGCGAATTGCCGCAGAAGTAATGGCCGTCGCGGCCCTCGTGTGGCGGGATCAGGAACTCATCGCGGAAGCCGCGCAGCGGGTCGGCGGCATCGGCGGCCTGCGCCCAGGCGAGGTTGGCTTCGAAGGCTTGCAACATGGGAACGTCTCGGGTCGTGCGGAACATGACCGGCAGAGCCACATCAGTGGCGCCGCCGGCACGCTGGCGCGTGGATCGGGTGGCGTGGATCAGCCGGTCCGGCCCAGCTGGGCGGCAAGGCTGTGGCAGCCCTTGTCGAAGGCACTGGTCCAGCGCGCGCCGGCCTGGGTGGTGGCCGGACGTACGCAGCGCAACTGGATGGCGTGGCCGTCCTTGAACCAGTAGTACTCGGTGTAGTCGAACTGGGTACCGTTCTCGCGCGCCGTGTAGGCGTTGCCGTTGGGGTCGTCGCCGGGCAGCGGGACGGCGCGGTAGTCGGCGAGCTGCTTGGCCTTGGCGTCGGCGTCGTTGCGGTAGGTATTGAAGGTGAACAGGTCAGGCGACTGTTTCACCGTGACGGTGACGCGGGCGAGACTGTTGTCGCCGGTGGGCGACGGGTCGGGCACCTGGAACACATGGACTTCGGGGTCGCCCTGGGTCTGCATGATGTCGACCCAGTTGGACGGTGTGGTGAAGTGGACGTTTCCGCCCGCCATGCGGACGTCGGCGGCGCTGGCGGTGCCGGTCGCCGCGGCGAGCAGTACGGCGGCGGTCAGGCAGGTGGTGTGGCGCAAAAAGCTCATGCCGGCTCCTGTGGGTGTGCATCGTGGACGAAACGCTGGATCGGCAGTCCCAGCCATTCCAGTGCGGTACCGTGGAACAGCCGGGCACGGGTGGCGTCGTCGGGCGCGAGTGCCTCGATACCGCTGCCGGGGTGCTGTTCCCCCAGCGGGAAAGGATAGTCGGTACCGAGCATGACGCGCTCGACGCCGGTCACATCCAGCAGGTAGCGCAGTGCGCGATCGTCGTGCACGCATGAGTCGAAATACAGCTGCTTGAGGTATTCGCGGGGGTTGCGCGGGTTGTCGGTGGCGACCAGGTCGGGGCGCATGCGGAAGCCATGCTCGATGCGGCCGATGGTGTAAGGGAAGCTGCCACCGCCATGGGCCAGCATCACGCGCAGCTTCGGCAGGCGTTCCAGCACGCCGCCGAAAGCCAGGCAGCATGCCGCACGCGCCTGTTCTGCCGGCATGCCGACCAGCCAGGGCATCCAGTACTTGGGCATGCTGTCCGCGCCCATCATGTCCCACGGGTGCACCATCACCGCCGCACCGAGGTCGGCGGCGGCCTCGAAGAACGGGAACAGTTCCGGCGCATCCAGGTTCCAGGCATTGCAGTGCGAGCCGACCTGCACGCCGGCCAGACCCAGTTCGTCGATGCAGCGCTCCAGTTCGCGCACGGCCAGGTTCGGCGCCTGCAGCGGCACCGTGCCGATGCCGGCGTAGTGGCGCGGGTGGTCGCGGCACATGCCGGCCATGTGGTCGTTCAGATGCCGGTGCAGCTCCAGTGCCTGGTGGCCGGGCGCCCAGTAGGAGAACAGCACCGGTACGGTGGAGATCACCTGCACATCCACGCCGAAGCGGGCGTAGTCGTCGATGCGTTTCTGCGCGTCGAAGGCCGAATCCCAGACTTCGCGGAAAAACTTGCCGCCCTTGTAGATGCGGTAGCGGCCGTCGCTGTGGGTCATCACGGGAAAGCGTGCTTCACCGTATTTGGCGGCGAGGTTGGGCCAGTCGCGCGGCAGGATGTGCGCATGCGTATCGATCTTGAGCATGCCCGGAGTGTAGACCGTCGCGACTGGGGCGTGGTGCCGCGGTCGCAGCAATCGGCCACGTCTGCGGTCAGCCGGCCGGTACGCTCGGCTGGCGTCCGACCACGTAGGCCAGCGTGTTCACGTTGTCGGTCAGGCGGTCGCTGATCCGTTCCAGTTGCGCGGCGGCGGCAGGGTCGTTCAAGGTGTCGAGCTGGCTGCAAAGCGAGCGCTGCTCGGTACGCAGGTCAGGCAGAGCGCCGGGGCGGCGGGTGTCGCGCAGCGCGCCGGCGATCTCGTGCAGTGCCGTTGCCGCATGCATGACGAAGGCTGCGATTTCGGACGAATTCTGGCCTTGCCCGCGTTCGTCGACAAATGCCTCCAGCGTCATCGCGGTGCGTGCCAGCCGGTTGCCGTTGGCGAACAGCGCACTTGCCAGTTCCAGCAGGGATGCGGGCGTGGCCGGTTCGGCACGCATCCGGTCCAGCGATGCCTGCGCGTTGGTGCGCGCCGTGCGGGCGGCGGTGCGTGCTTCGCGATGGGCATCGCGATGTGTCGGCGATGCCAGGGCGGTCAGATAGTTCGCGTAGGCATCCAGCATGTTTGCCAGCGTACTGCGTGCACGCGAGCGCTCCCAGGTCGGCCACACCACGTAGGCCAGCAAGGCCATGCCCGAGCCAAGCGCGGTGTTGATCGCGCGGTCGACGACGGCGGTACCCGACGCCACGCCTTCGAACGACAGCAGGATCACCACCGTACCCGTCAGGGTCGCCACCGCGATGCCGTAATGGGCCGTTGCCAGGTAACGGAACGCCATGCACAGCAGTGCCATCAGGGCCAGGTGTGCCCACGGCTGGTCGGGCGTGATGAACAGCAGGGTGGTGGTCAGGACCAGACCAAGCACGGTACCGACCACCCGCAACAGGCCGAAGTTGAACGTGGCGGCGAAGTCCGGGCGTAGCACGATGGCGACGGTCATCGGCAGCCAGTATCCGTGCGGCAGCTGCCATAGCCGCGAGATCAGCAGGGCCGTGCTGAGGCACACCGCGCAGCGCAGGGCGTGGCGGAAAGCCACCGAGCGCATGCTCAGGTTGGCGCGCAGGGTGGCCAGGGCGGCGCTGCCGCGCAGGGCGCGGGGCAGGCGCAGCTCCGCATGGGCAGCGCGCACCTCGCCGCGGCTGCCGGCCCAGTCGGCATTGCGGATGGCCGCGGCCAGCTGACCGGAAAGCGCGTGGGCATGGATGGTCATGACGCCGCTGTCCTGGGTGTCTTGATGCGCACGCAGCTGCTGCAGCGCCAGGTCGGCGCGGGCGGGGCTCTCGCCGGCGTCGAGCGCGGCGGCAATGTCCTCGAGCACCTGCGCGGTGTCCTCGCGCAGCGTGGCATGCATGGACGGCTCGGCATGCGTCTCGACGATGGCCACCAGTTCCAGGCGGATCCGCTCGGCCAGTTCCAGCAGCACGCCGAAGGCCTCCATCGCGCGGCCATGTGCACGGTGCCGGCCGAGCAGGGTCTGCTGCAGGCCGGTCATCGCATCGGTGAGCGCGGGAGCGTCGTCGTGATCGTGTGCGGTCTGTCGCGCCAGCGCTGCCAGCCCGCGATAGACCCCGCCCAGCGCCATGCGTTCCGGGCCGTAGCGCTGCAGCGGCCATGCCGCCACCGAGAACAGCGCCAGCAACAGGCCGCCGGCGAAAATCAGCAGCGAGGCACCCAGTGCGTCGGCCAGTCGCGGAATCGGTTCGGCGGCGGTGATCACCAGCAGGATCATGCTGGTCATGCCGACCCGCGCGATGTCGGTGCCAAACACCACCAGCAGGCCGCCGAAGAAGCCGCAGGCCAGCGTGGCCGCCAGCATCGGCAGCAGGTCGGTGCCGAGCTGGAAGCCGCACAGCGAAGCGAGGCACGCGGCCAGCGAGGCCAGCAGCAGGCGCGAGATGCGTTGCCGGTACGGGCCGGGCTGGTCGGAAAACATGGTGTCCAGCGCGCCGGCACCGATGCCCAGACCGATCGCCGTGTGCCCGCTGGCCATGCCGATCCCCAGCGGCAGCACAACCGCGGCGGTATTGCGGATCGCCACGCCCAGCGGCACGTCCGGTCGCTTGGTGCGGAGCAGACTGCCGACGATCTGGTCGCGGAACGAATAGGTGCTGGATGCCATGGCGAGGGAAGTCCTTTCCCCGCCATTCTGCATCATGTCCGGCGCATGCGTCGCCGCCGGTTGGTGCGGCTGCCGGTCAGTACGATGCCGCGTTTGCCGCAACCGGCTGGATGGCTGCGACCGCGCGGCGGTTCCACAGCGAGACGCAGGGAATCTTGCCGCGGTTGCAGCGCTCTGCGTATTTCCGGGCGATCTGCGTGACTTCTTCCATCAGGCCCTGGTTGAGCGTGATCGGCGCCAGACCCAGATGCAGGAAGTGGTCGTTGGCCACATGCAGTTCGTTCTCGTCCGCCTCGTTGCGCGGGTTGGGCACGTTCTCGATCTTCGCGCCCGTGCGCTCGGCGATCATCGCAGCCAGGTCGCGCACGCGATGCGTCTCGGTCATCTGGTTGAAGATGTGCACGCGGTCGCCCTTCTTCGGCGGGTTCTCCAGCGCCAGCTGGATGCACTTGACCGTGTCCTGGATGTGGATGAAGGCACGGGTTTGTCCGCCGGTGCCATGCACGCTCAGCGGGTAATCCACCGCCGCCTGCATCAGGAAGCGGTTCAGCACGGTGCCGTAGTCGCCGTCGTAGTCGAAGCGGTTGATCAGGCGTTCGTCCTTGCGGGTCTGTTCGGTCTGCGTGCCCCAGACGATGCCCTGGTGCAGGTCGGTGATACGTACCTTGTCGTTCTTGTTGTAGAAGTGGAACAGCAGCTGATCCTGGGTCTTGGTCATGTGGTAGATGCTGCCGGGGTTGGCCGGGTAGAGAATCTCGTTCTCCACCAGCTCGCCGCCCTCGATCTCGACCTTCACCTTCAGGTAGCCCTCGGGGATCTTCATGCCGGCGGTGCCGTAGCCGTACACGCCCATGGTGCCCAGGTGAGCGACGTGGATGTCGAGCCCGCTCTCCACCACCGCGGCCAGCACGTTGTGGGTGGCGTTGAGGTTGTTGCTCACTGTGTAGCGCTTGTGCACGCTGCTCTTCATGGAATATGGCGCGGCGCGCTGTTCGGCGAAGTGCACGATGGCGTGGGGTTTCCATTCGCGCAGCAGGTCGAGCAGGCGCTGGTAGTTCACCGCCACGTCGATGTTGTGGAAGGCGATGTCGCGGCCGGAGATGTCCTTCCATGCGCGAAGCCGCTCGTTCATCGGCCGGATCGGCGTGAGCGAGTCGCACTCCAGTTCGATATCGATCTTGCGGCGGGACAGGTTGTCGACGATCGCCACGTCGTGACCATGGTCCGACAGATGCAGCGCCGTCGGCCAGCCGCAGAATCCGTCACCACCAAGCACCAGAATTTTCATCGCGATCCCCGAACGTCATCGCCATTGACTGTCCGGAAGCCCGATGCCGGCACGGGCGGTTGCGCTGTCGGCCACTGCCCGGGGCGGGCGGTGACACGGATCGACTCCCGGTTCCGGCAACCAGTATCCCTGCGCAATGTTTCACTTCGGCAACGCCGACGCGGGTGGTGCGGTTACGTGCAGGGTGAGCCCATTCCGACCGCTGTCGCGGTGCGGAATGGGCGGGCGGGTTCAGGCGCGGCCGCCGAACTCGCCGGTGGTGGTGTTCACCCACACCTTTTCGTCATTGGTGATGTATTCCGGCACCTGGATCTCCACGCCGGTATTGAGCTTGGCCGGCTTGGTGCGCTTGGTGGCGCTGGCGCCCTTCAGCTCCGGTGCGGTATCGACCACGGTCAGCATCACGCTGGTGGGCACCTGCAGGCCGACCGGTGCATCGTCGATCAACTGCACGTAATAGCCTTCGAGGTCCTCGACGATATAACCCGCGTTGTCGCCCACCAGTTCCGGCGGCAGCATGTACTGGGTGTAGTCCTCGGCGTCCATGAACACGAACGCGTCGCCGTCCATGTAGGAGAAGTTGGCGGCCCGGCGCACCAGCTCCATCTCCTTCAGGTCGTCGTCGGCACGCAGGCTCAGGTCGAACTTGCGACCGCCGGGAATCGAATACAGGGTGAAGCGGAAAGTGACATTGCCGCCACGCGCGGTGGGCGAGCTGCGTTCGATGTCGCGCACCTGGTACACGGTGCCTTCGTGTTCGACCACGTTGCCTTTCTTGACGTCGGAAGCTTTCATAGGTCAGGAGTGAGTCAATAGAAGTGAGAAGTGAGGGAAGAGCAAAGGCGTGCGATGAGGGTGGTGAGGTGGGTTTTCTCTGGTTCCTCACCCCTCTCAACTCATTCCCCGCTTATTTCGGCTGCAACCGTACCGCGCCGTCCAGGCGGATGGTCTCGCCGTTGATGTAGCGGTTGCCGAGGATGAAGGCCACGGTCTGGGCGAACTCTTCCGGCTTGCCCAGGCGCGACGGGAACGGGATCGAGGCCGACAGCGACTCCTGCACCTGCGGCGGCATGCCGTCGACCATCGGGGTCCAGAAGATGCCGGGTGCGATGGTCGCCACGCGGATGCCGAAGCGGGCCAGTTCGCGTGCCATCGGCAGGGTCATGCCGACCACGCCACCCTTGGACGCCGAGTAGGCGGCCTGGCCGATCTGGCCCTCGTAGGCGGCGACGCTGGCGGTATTGATGATCACCCCGCGCTCGCCGTCCTCGCCCGCCTCGTTGTGCTGCATCAGTGCCGCAGCGGCTTTGGCCACGTTGAAGCTGCCGACCAGGTTCACCATCACGGTCGTGGCGAAGTTGTTCAGCGCCATCGGGCCTTCCTTGCCCAGCACACGCCCAGCGCCAAGGATGCCGGCGCAGTTCATCACCATGTTGAGGCCGTCCATCGCGTCTCGGGCGGATGCCACGTTGGCGGCAACGCCTTCCTCACTGGTGACGTCGGTGCGGTAGAAACGCGCGGCCTGGCCCAGCGCCTTGGCGGCAGCCTGGCCTTTTTCCTCGTTCACGTCGAACAGGGCCACATGGGCGCCGTGGGCGACGAGGTGCTGTGCCACGGCGTAGCCGAGACCGGAGGCACCGCCGGTGATGATCGCCTTGACCTGATCGAGTTGCATGGGACTGAGCTCCACTGAATCCAAAACGGCAATAGTAGCTCAGCGGCCGGCCGGCGCGCCCCGCAGGAAGGGTTGTCCCCGTGCGTTGCCGGCGGCGGTGGCCTGCCGGCATGGGGCGACGGCTCAGCCGGGCTGGTGGCGTTCGATCACGACCGCGACCTCGGCTGCGGTCAGCGTGGCGAACGGCGTCACCGCCGGCGGCGGGTTGGCCGCTCGCTGCAGCTCTTTCTGCCACACGCCGACATCCCACCAGCGGCCGAGCTTGTAGCCGCACTGCTTCCAGATGCCGGCCGGTTCGAATCCCAGCGATTCGTGGAAGCCGACGCTGACCGGGTTAGGTACCGTGATGACCCCCACGGCCTGGTTCATGCCCTGCCGGCACATCAGGTCCAGCAGGGCGCTGTAGAGCCGGCGCGCGATGCCACGGCGCTGTGCGTCGCTGTGCACATAGATCGAGGTTTCGGCGATCCAGTCGTAGGCGGCACGTTCGCGGAAGCGGCCGGCATAGGCGTAGGCCAGCACCTCGCCATGCTCTTCCCAGACCAGCCACGGATACTGCGGCAGGCGCGCTCGGATGCGTCCGCGCATGGCCTCGTCGCCGGGTGGCGTGGTCTCGAAGGTGGCGACGCCTTGGTTGACGTGCGGGGTGTAGATCGCGTGGATGGCGCTGGCGTCTTCTTCGCGTGCGATACGGATGGCGACGGGCATGGGTTCGGCTCGGTCAGAGATCGCGGATGTAGTAGCGGTCACAGCCATGGTGTCCGGTGCCGCCCATGGGGGCGCACAACGCGACGAAGCCATGGCGCCGGTAAAGCGCCTGCGCCGCGTCCATGCCGGTCAGGGTTTCGATGTAGCAACGTGCGAAGCCGGCATCGCGTGCCGCATCCAGGCAGCGCTCCATCATGGCGCGCCCGGCGCCGATGCCACGCGCTTCGGGCAGGAAATACATCTTGCGCAGCTCGCACACGCCGGGCTCGCCGCCCACCAGCGCTGCGATGCCACCGCCGCCGACCACGTGACCGTCCAGCTCCACCACGAAGTAGGCGCTGTGCGGCTGGGCGTAGGCGGCATGCATGCTGTCCACTTCGGTGTCGTGGATGGCGAAGCCGGGACCGTCGGCACCGAATTCGGGCATCACGGCGCGGATGATCGCGGCCACCGCGGCATCGTCGCGCGGCGTGATCGGTCGGATCAGGAAAGGAGGGGACATGCGCGGTTCCAGCAGGCGGGACGGCCGATTATTCCACGCCCCGCGCCGGATGCCACTGGCCGGTAGCGCCTCAGCTGGCCGTACGTGCCCGCGTGACGCGGCTGGCGGTGTCCTTGTGCAGCTGCGCGGCCAGCCAGGCGCCGGTGGCCACCAGCAGGTCGAGGTCGACCCCGGTGTCCATGCCCATGCCGTGCAGCATGTAGACCACGTCCTCGCTGGCCACGTTGCCGGTGGCGCCCTTCGCGTAGGGGCAGCCGCCGGTGCCGGAGACCGCGCTGTCGACCACCCGCACACCTTCTTCCAGGCAAGCCAGGATGTTCGCCAGTGCCTGGCCGTAGGTGTCGTGGAAATGCACGGCCAGCGCGTCCATCGGGACTTCCTGCGCCACCGCGTGCAGCATCGCACGGGCCTTCGCCGGCGTGCCCACGCCGATGGTGTCGCCCAGCGAGATTTCATAGCAGCCGGCCGCGTGCAGCCGTTGCGCCACGCGGACCACGTCGGCTACCGGCACGTCGCCCTGGTAGGGGCAGCCGAGCACGGTGGACACGTAGCCGCGCACGCTCACGCCATCGGCCCTGGCGTGCTCAATGACCGGCACGAAGCGCTCGATCGATTCGTCGATCGAGGCATTGATGTTCTTGCGGTTGAACGCTTCGCTGGCGGCGGTGAATACCGCGATCGCACCGGCGCCGGCCGCACGGGCACGCTCGTAGCCCTGCAGGTTGGGCACCAGCACCGGGTAGTCCACGCCCGGCACCTTGCGGATGCCGGCGAACACCTCAGCCGCGTCGGCCAGCTGCGGCACCCATTTCGGGCTGACGAAGCTGGTCGCCTCGATGGTCTTCAGGCCGGTGGACGAGAGCCGGTCGATCAGCGCGATCTTCACTTCGGCCGGTAGCAGGGTCTTCTCGTTCTGCAGGCCGTCGCGGGCGCCGACTTCGACGATGCGGACATGGTTGGACGAGGACATCGTGGTTCTCCGGTGGTGGCGCGGCGGCGGATGGAAGCTCAGTCGCCGAAGCGCACCAGCACGGCGTCGGCTTCGACGAATTCGCCCTGGCTGGCGCTCACGCTTTCGATGGTGCCGGCGCGCGGTGCCTTCAAGGCCAGTTCCATCTTCATTGCCTCCATCACCAGCAGTTCCTGGCCTTCCTCGACCTGGTCGCCGGCACTGGCCTTCACCAGCACGATGCGGCCCGGCATGGGCGCGACGATCTGGTTGCCGCCGGCGGCATCCTTGGTTTCCCAGGCGAAAGCGGGACTGCGCTCCAGATGCCAGCGGCGGCCGGCGGCATCGTGCAGCAGCACCCGCCGGTGGTCGGCGCTCAGGGGCAGGCGCAGCGATTCGCCGTCGAAGCGAGCGTTCAATACCGCGCCGTCGTAGTGCGCGCCGTCCACCACGCAGTCGACCTCGCTGAGGCGCAGGCGGTAGCTGCCGGCATGACCGTGGGCGGTCACTTCATAGCGTTCCTCGCCGATCGCGAACGCTTCCAGCCGTTTGCCCGCATGGCCGATGCGCCAGGCGTCCGCGCTGGCCCAGGGCGAGTGCGGGTCGACCGGGTTGGCGCGCGCAGCCGCTTCGTCGTGCAGCAGCGCGGCGACGGTCGCGGCGAACACGGTCCGGCACGGGGGCGTGCTGTGGCCGGTCACGAACTGGTCGAGGTGACGGTCGAGGTAGCCGGTGTCGATGCGACCCTCGACTATTACCGGATGGCGTACCAGCCGCTCGAGGAAGGCGATGTTGGATTTCGGTCCGGCGATCTCGCAACCGGCCAGGGCTTCGCGCATGCGCTGCAGCGCGCGCGGACGGTCCTCGTCCCAGACGATCAGCTTGGCGATCATCGGGTCGTAGAAAATCGTGACGGTGTCGCCTTCCACCACACCGCCGTCGAGGCGCACATGGGCGGACGTCGCGGGCAGGCGCAGCGTGGCCAGCCGGCCCGAGCCGGGCAGGAAGTTCTGTTCCGGGTCTTCCGCGTACAGGCGCACCTCGATCGCATGGCCGTGCGCGCGGATGTCCGGTTGCGCCAGCGGCAGCGACTCGCCGTCGGCCACACGCAGCTGCCATTCGACCAGGTCCAGGCCCAGCGTCATCTCGGTGACCGGATGTTCCACCTGCAGGCGCGTGTTCATCTCCATGAAGAAGAACGTGCCGTCCTTGCCGACGATGAATTCCACCGTGCCGGCGCCGACATAGTCGACCGCCCTGGCTGCGGCGACCGCGGCTTCGCCCATCGCCTGGCGGCGTTCGGGCGTGAGGAAGGGCGAGGGGGTCTCTTCCAGCACTTTCTGGTAACGGCGCTGGGCCGAGCATTCGCGCTCGTTGAGGTGGATGACATGGCCGTGGCTGTCGCCGAACACCTGGAATTCGATGTGACGCGGATGGTCGACGTAGCGCTCCACGATCACCCGCGCGTCGCCGAACGAGGACTGTGCCTCGCGCTGCGCCGACGCCAGCGCATCGGCGAAGTCTTTTTCCTCGCGCACGATGCGCATGCCCTTGCCGCCGCCGCCGGACGCGGCCTTGATCATCAGCGGGAAACCGGTGGCGCGGGCTTCTTCGGCGAGTACTTCCGGTTGCTGGTTCTCGCCATGGTAGCCGGGCACCAGCGGCACGCCGTGCTTCGCCATCAGCGCCTTGGCCTCGGCCTTGGAACCCATCGCCTCGATGCTCTCCGGCTTCGGCCCGATGAACACGATGCCGGCCTCGGTGCAGGCTCGGGCGAAAGCGGTGTTCTCGGACAGAAAACCGTAACCGGGATGGATCGCCTGTGCGTCGCTCTTCCTGGCCACGTCCAGAATGGCGTCGCCGCGCAGGTAGGAGTCGGCCGGCCGCGGGCCGCCGATCGGCCACGCCTCGTCGGCCTGGCGCACGTGCTGGGCGTCCTTGTCCGCTTCCGAGTACACCGCGATGGTATGGATGCCGAGACGCCGGCAGGTGCGGATCACGCGACAGGCGATCTCGCCGCGGTTGGCGATCAGTACGCGTTCGAACATGCGGATTCCTTGCGGACGTGCGTGGGTTGCCCAGCCAGCGAAAATAACAGATCACGTCCTGCAAACTGAGGCGCGGCGCAGCATGGCCGCGCCGTCGGTCAGCGTGCCATCCAGCCCGCTGCGCGCTTGTCGAGGAAGGCGGTAAGCCCCTCCTGGCCTTCCTCAGAGACGCGCAGGCGGGCGATCAGTGCGGCGTTCTCCTGGTCGATGCGTGCGGCGGCGGCGGCGTCGACACCGCCCATGCGGAAAGCCAGCTGCTTGGCTTCGCGCTGGGCCCCGGGTCCGGCCTTGGCCAGCAGTTTCAGGACGAAGGCAACGGTCTCGTCCAGCGCCTCGGCGGGTACCGCCTGGTGCAGCAGGCCGATCCGCTGCGCCTCGGCGGCATCGAAGATCTCGCCGGTCAGGAACAGTCGACGTGCCTGACGCAGGCCGATGGCGGCGATCACGTAGGGCGAGATCACGGCTGGCACCAGGCCGAGTTTCACCTCGGTCAGGCCGAACTTTGCAGTGTCGACACCGATGGCGATATCGCAGCAGGCGACCAGCCCCACGCCGCCACCGTAGGCTGCGCCATTGACACGGGCGACCGTGGGTTTGGGGCAGAACTGCAGGCTGCGCATCAGCGCGGCCAGGCGCGACGAATCGTCGCGGTTCTCCTGCTCGCTGGCCTTGGCCATGCCGCGCATCCAGTTCAAGTCGGCACCGGCCGAGAAGCTGGCGCCGGTACCGGTGAGGACAATGGCGTGCACCGCCGGATCATCGCTTGCGGATTCCAATGCGTGGGTAAGTTCGGCGATCAGGCCGTCATCGAAGGCGTTGTGCACGTCGGGGCGATCTAGCGCCAGTTCGCGCACGCCGGCGCGGTCGGTGATGCGTATGGCAGTCATGCTTGGGTTCCGCGGAGGGCTGGCGCCCATCTTAAAGGCTTGGGCCGGGTTGCCCCATGGCTGCAGCGTCGCGAAGAAAGGATTACAATGCGAACCATTCGTATTTAAGTGTGTGGTGCCTGTGCGCCTGACCGACTTGCAGAAAGGTGCGCCTGCCGTGGTTGAACGCGTTGATGATGCACATGCTGCCGATGTGATCGCGCAGCGCCTGCGTGACCTGGGATTCGTCCCGGGCGAGCCGGTTCGTGTCGTGGCGCGCGGCCCGATGGGCGGTGACCCGTTGTTGATCCAGATCGGCTCGACGCGATTCGCCTTGCGTCGCAACGAGGCGGCGCGCGTGGAAGTGACGGCGGGAGAGGCAGCATGAGCGCCGGAACCCTGCGCATCGCCCTGGTCGGCAACCCGAATTGCGGCAAGACCGCGCTGTTCAACCAGCTCACCGGTGGCCGCCAGAAGGTGGCGAACTACGCCGGCGTCACCATCGAACGCAAGGAAGGCCGCTTCGTGGCGCCATCCGGTCGCGTGCTACATATCCTCGACCTGCCCGGCGCCTACAGCTTCGATGCGGTGAGTCCGGACGAGCAGATCACCCGCGACGTGCTCGAGGGCAACTATCCCGGCGAAACGGCGCCCGACCTGATCGTGTGCGTGGCGGATGCCACCAACCTGCGCCTGCACCTGCGCTTCCTGCTGGAGGTGCGGCGGCTGGGGCGGCCGGTGGTGCTGGCGCTGAACATGATGGACACGGCGCGGCGGCGCGGCATCGTGATCGACGTGCCCGAGCTGCAGCGGCGGCTGGGCGTGCCGGTGGTGGAGACGATTGCAGTGAAGCGCGGTGGCGCGCAGGTGCTGGTCGAACGGGTGGACGGCGACGTGCCGGTGGCGGCCCCGGCCGAACCGGACGACGCAGCCAGTCGTGCCGACCTGCATGCGCAGGTGCGCGAGCTGCTGGCGGCCACCGTCAGCATGCCGCGTGCCACCGACCGGCTGGACGATGCGCTGGATCGCTGGGCACTGCACCCGGTGTTTGGCCTGGCGATCCTCGCGGTGGTGATGTTCCTGGTGTTCCAGGCGGTGTACGCCGCCGGCAAGCCGATGAGCGACCTGATCGGCGAGGGCTTCGGCTGGCTGGGCGGACATCTGGCGGTGTGGCTGCCGGCCGGCCCGGTGCGTGGACTGGTGACCGAGGGCCTGTGCGGCGGCCTGGGTACGGTGATCGGCTTCCTGCCCGAGATCCTGGTGCTGTTCTTCTTCATCCTCACGCTGGAGGAATCGGGCTACCTGCCGCGTGCGGCCTTCCTGCTCGACCGGGTGATGGTCTCGGTGGGGCTGACCGGGCGCTCGTTCATCCCGCTGCTGTCCAGTTTCGCCTGCGCGATTCCCGGCATCATGGGCACGCGCAGCATCACCGACCCGCGCGACCGCCTGGCCACCATCCTGGTGGCGCCGCTGATGACCTGCTCGGCGCGCCTGCCGGTGTATGCCCTGCTGATCGGCGCGTTCATTCCCTCGCGCCGGGTGTTCGACGTGTTCAACCTGCAGGGGCTGGTGCTGTTCGCGTTGTATGCGGCGGGCATCCTCGGCGCCATGCTGGTGGGCTGGGTGATGAAGCGCATCCGCCGCGACAAGAGCGAGCATGCGCTGCTGATGGAACTGCCTTCTTACCGTCTGCCCAAGGTGCGCGACGTGTCGATCGGCCTGTACGAACGCAGCATGGTGTTCCTGAAGCGGCTGACCGGCGTGATCTTGGCGCTGACCGTGATCATGTGGGCGTTGTCGACCTTCCCCGCGCCGCCGGCCGGTGCCACCGGCCCGGCGATCGACTACAGCTTCGCCGGCTATCTCGGGCACGCCTTCGCGCACATCTTCACGCCGATCGGCTTCAACTGGCAGATGAGCCTGGCGCTGATCCCGGCCTTCGCCGCGCGCGAGACCGCGGTGGCGGCACTGGCCACGGTGTATGCCGTGGGCGGTGAAACCGCCGCGGGCCTGGGGCCGGCACTGACCGCGCACATTCCGCTGGCCAGTGCGCTGTCGATGCTGGTGTGGTTCGCCTATGCGCCGCAATGCATGTCGACGCTGGCGATCATCCGCCGCGAGACCGCCTCGTGGCGCAATGTGGCGATCTCCTTCGGCTACATGTTCGCGATGGCCTACGCGGCCTCGTTCCTCACCTTCCAGATCGCGAGTGCGCTGACATGAGTACCGGCCTGCTGATCCAGTATGTAGTGGTCGGCCTGATCGTGGTGGCGGCCGTGCTGGTCGCGCTGCGCAAGCTGGCGCCGCAAGTCACCAGCCGCTGGCTGGCGGCGGCGTCGATCCGCCTGGGACGGCCGGGACGTTCGCGCCTGGCCCACGCGCTGGCACGACGGCTGCAGCCGAAACAGGCCACCGGCAGCTGTGCCGATGGCTGTTCCACCTGTGGTGCCTGCGGGCCGAAGCCACCGACGGCGGTGCGCGATGCCGTCTATCCGCTACAGTTTTCGCCGCGCCCGAAGCAGCACGGTCGCTGACGTCCGGTTCGCCGAAGTCGTGCCGGCCGCAGCCGCTGCTCAGGCGGCGCGTCGGCGGATGCGCAGCACGTGGCGATGCCGCCACAGGTCGATGCACCACATAATCGTCGCGGCCACGGCGAGCAGGTAGGTGTAGCTGGCGAATTCGTTGTCCTGGCCGTGGTTGCCGGAGAGGCTGCTCAGCACCGCGGCGCCAAGGTAGAGCGCGACCCAGATCAGGCGCGGGCTGAAGCCGGGCCTGGTGATGTTTCTTCGGGCCAGTCGCCGCAGTGCCAGCCAGACGGCGGCGACCAGTGGGATCATGGCCAGCGGGTTGTGCCCGGCCGGTATCCATACGGCCAACCCGACGCCGCACAGCGCGGGTACCAGCAACAGGTTGAGCCACGGCCAGCGGGCCGGCTGGTGCTCCGGCATCGCATGCCAGTCGTCGAGCGGCAGCAGGGCCATCCATGCGGCCCAGATCAGGCACAGTACGAAGGCCGCGCCGACGGTGAATTCCAGGGCGCCGAAGGCGAAGCGTTCGGGTGGAAGACGGGTCAGCACGCCGAGCAAAAGACCAAGCAGCAGGCTACCCAGCAGGGTCGCGATGCAGCGGATGCCGCCCAGGATCAGCCGCGGCTTGCTTACCTGGCGACGATCCGCGGCCTCCAGCCAGAACCGTACCTGCTTGCTGTCGCACACGGACGGCAGGTCCCGCGGGTGCTGCAGGCTCAATTGCAGGATGAGCCGCGCCAGCCGGCTGGCGGCATTCGGCCACAGCGCGGTGGGAATCGCGCCGGTCCAATGGAAGGGGCGTTCCAGTTGCTGCAGCTGGCGATCCAGCCGCCGCCGCTCCCGTCCGCGGGTATTCCATCCACGTATGCCCAGCCGGGTGGCCAGGGCGTCGCGATGGGCCGGCTGCAGTTCCCAGGCCAGCTGCATGCGGCGCTGCAGGCGTTGCAGCGCCAGCGGGTCGTGGCCGGAGCGCGCGTGGTTCATGTCGAAGAACGCCAGCAGCGTGTCCAGGCATGCTGCCGGCATCGGCGGCGCGTCGCGGTAGAGCCGGGCGAACAGTTCGTGGCCGACCTGCGCCTTCAGTCGCAGCGACCACAGTGCCGGTTGTTCGTCCAGCCAGGCGCGCAGCTGCGGTGCATCGCCGGCATCGGCCATGGTCAGCAGCTCGTTGCAGAAGCGTTCGAAGGGAAATGGCGTCGGCACGGCAGGCCGGGCCGGTTCGGCGCGCAGGGGAGCGGGGCTCGGCATCAGCGGCGGTGTCGGCGGCGTCGCGGGTGCGGCCGTTGCCTGGAGGATGCTTGCCGGCTCGGTCACGGGTTCGATGGCGCGTGCCGGGGTTGGTTGTGGTGGCCGCTCGCGACATACGGCCAGTGCGGCCTGGTAGATCGCATGCAGGCGCTGGAAGCCTTCCGGGTCGCTGTCGGGCCGGGTGTGGCGCAGGCGTTGCGCGTAGGCGCGCTTGACCATGCGCTCGTCGGCGTCCGACGGCAGCCCGAGTTGCTCGAAGGGCGACATCAGGCCTGTTGACATCAGGCCTGTTCCAGCGCGTCCAGGGCGTGTCCGAACTCGCGCCGGTGTTCGCGTATCAGCATGTCGTCCTGGGTCTCGATGACGGCGCGGAAGCGGGCGATCCAGCCCTGCAACTGCTCGCGTGCCTGCAGGTGTTCCTCGTACAGGCGCTCGGCGCGGGCGAGCAGGGCGATGTTTTCCTGCTTGTCGCGCGGGTGCACCTTCAGTTCGGCCAGCGCGGCCAGCCGCTGACGGACCTGTTCCGGGTCGAGCAGCTGGCCGGGGTTGCGTTCCAGCAGCAGCTCGTAGTGTTTGCCGGTGGCCTGGACCGTGGCCTCGACCTGCAGTACGCCATTCACGTCATAGGTGAAACGCAGGTTCACCGCGTTCTGGTCCGAGGGCAGGCTCGGGTCGATGTCCACCTGCAGTTCGCCGAGCTTGATGTTGTTCGTCACCATCGGGTTTTCGCCCTGGTAGACGTTCAGGCGCAGCGTCTTCTGTTGCGGGTGGGTGGGCCAGAACGCTTCTTCGCGGCTGGTCGGTACGACGCTGTTGCGATGGATGATCGGGTGGAAGAAGCCCGACTGCAGCTGTCCCTCGCCATCGCGGCGCGCGACTTCGGTGCCCAGGGTGTACGGGCAGACATCGGTCAGGATCACTTCGTCCAGATGCTGGTCGCGCGCCTTCATGCCCGCGGCGACGCAGGCGCCCAGCCCGACCGCCTCGTCCGGATGCAGGTGGCGCAGCGGCAGGCGGCCGAACATGCGCGAGACCATGCGGGCGATCATCGGCATGCGGCTGGCGCCGCCGACCAGCACGATCTCGTCGATCTGCTCGGGCTGCAGGCGGGCATCGCGCATCGCGCGTTCCAGCGGGGTGCGCATGCGTTGCAGCAACGGCTCGGCGAGCCGGGCGAAACGGTCCTGGTCGATGCGCCATTCGACCGTACGCTCGCCCAGCTGGCCGCCGACCTGGACCTCGGTGCGCTGGCTCAGCTCGCGCTTGGCGGTTTCCAGCCAACGGCGCAGTTGCCCGCGCTGTGCAGCGGACAACGTGTCGGCGCCGAGGCCGAGGTCGCCGAGGCAGGCGGTTTCCAGCACGTCCAGGAAATCCTCGCCGCCGAGGAAGTTGTCGCCGGCGCTGGCATGCACCTCGACCACGCCCTCGAACATTTCCAGCACCGACACGTCGAAGGTGCCGCCACCGAGGTCGAACACCACGAAACGGGACCCGTCCGGGCGCTCCTGCAGGCCGTAGGCCAGCGCGGCGGCGGTCGGTTCGTTGATCAGCCGTTCGACGCGGATGCCGGCCAGTTCGCCGGCGGTGCGGGTGGCCTTGCGCTGCGCGTCGGAGAAATACGCCGGCACGCTGATCACCGCTTCGCGCACGGGTTCGCCAAGGGCATTCTGCGCGTCGTCCAGCAGCGCGCGCAGTACCAGTGCCGAAAGCTCTTCGGGGCGGAACAGCCGATCGCCCAGGCGGGTTTCGCGGGCGCTGCCCATCCAGCGCTTGAAGTTGGCGACGGCCTGGCCGGGATGGCTGACCAGACGGTCGCGCGCGGCCTGGCCGACCAGCACATGGCCATCGTCGTCCATGGCCACCACCGAGGGGGTGAGTAGGCTGCCCAGCGGGTTGGCGAACAGGCGCGGGCCGCCTTCGTCGTAACAGCCGATGAGCGAGTGGGTGGTGCCAAGATCGATGCCGACGATCATCCGTTGGGTAGTTCCTGTGGCGGTGCCGAAGTCTTTCGTTGCTTACATGCGGAACACGCCGTAGCGCTGCGGCTCGATCGGCGCGTTCATCGACGCGGAGATCGCCAGCCCCAGCACGCGGCGGGTATCGGTTGGGTCGATGATGCCATCGTCCCACAGTCGCGCGCTGGCGTAATACGGATGCCCCTGGCGTTCGTACTGTTCGCGGATCGGTGCCTTGAAGGCGTCCTCCTCGTCGGCGCTCCACTGCTTGCCGGCCGCTTCGATGCCGTCGCGCTTGACCGTGGCCAGCACGCTGGCGGCCTGTTCGCCGCCCATCACACTGATCCGCGCGTTCGGCCACATCCACAGGAAGCGCGCGCCGTAGGCGCGGCCGCACATGGCGTAGTTGCCCGCGCCGAAGCTGCCGCCGATCACCACGGTGAACTTGGGCACGTGCGAGCAGGCCACCGCAGTCACCATCTTGGCACCGTCCTTGGCGATGCCGGCCTGCTCGTATTTCTTGCCGACCATGAAGCCGGTGATGTTCTGCAGGAACACCAGCGGCACGTTGCGCTGGTTGCACAGCTCGATGAAGTGCGCGCCCTTGAGCGCGCTCTCGGCGAACAGGATGCCGTTGTTGGCGACGATGCCCACCGGGTAGCCGTGGATGTGCGCGAAACCGCAGACCAGGGTCTTGCCGTAGCGCGCTTTGAACTCGTGGAACTCCGAGCTGTCGACGATGCGCGCGATCACCTCGCGGATATCGAACGGCCGGCGCGTGTCCTGCGGGATCACGCCGTATAGCTCTTCGACGGGGTACTTCGGTTCGGCGGGCTCGCGCAGCGCCAGCGACATGGACTTGCTGCGGTTGAGGCTGGCGACGATGTCGCGCGCGATGACCAGCGCGTGGGCATCGTTCTCGGCGAAGTGGTCGGCTACTCCGGAAATGGACGTATGGACGTCCGCACCACCCAGTGTCTCGGCATCGACCACCTCGCCGGTGGCAGCCTTCACCAGCGGCGGGCCGCCGAGGAAGATGGTGCCCTGCTCGCGCACGATCACCGTTTCGTCGCACATCGCCGGCACGTAGGCGCCGCCGGCCGTGCATGAGCCCATCACCACCGCGATTTGCGGAATGCCCAGGCCGGACATGCGCGCCTGGTTGTAGAAGATGCGGCCGAAGTGTTCCTTGTCCGGAAACACCTCGTCCTGCAGCGGCAGGAAGGCGCCGCCGGAGTCGACCAGGTAGATGCAGGGCAGGCGGTTCTCCAGCGCCACTTCCTGCGCGCGCAGATGCTTTTTCACCGTCATCGGGAAATAGGTGCCGCCCTTCACAGTGGCATCGTTGGCCACCACCACTACTTCGATGCCGTTGACGCGACCGATGCCGGTGATGATGCCGGCGGCAGGGGCGGCGCCCTCGTACATGCCATGCGCGGCGAGCGGCGAGAGCTCCAGGAACGGCGAGCCGGGGTCGAGCAGTGCCCGGATGCGTTCGCGCGGCAGCAGCTTGCCGCGCGCCACGTGCTTGTCACGTGCCCTGGCGCCACCGCCTTCCGCCGTGCGCGCCATCTCGTCGCGCAGGTCGTCGGCCAGAACGCGCAACTGCGCCTGGTTGGTCTGGAACTCGGGCGAACGGGGATCGATCTGCGAGGCGATCACGCTCATGGACAGTCTGCCGTGCAAAATAAAACTGCGATGATACCGGTGGCTACGGGCGGGCCAAAACGCACCGCCGCAAAGAAGGGGGGCGTGACGACTGCACGTCGTCTGGCGACAGGCTTCCGGGCTGGCACATGTCTCATGTCGCAGGCCTGTTCCGCTCTGGCAGACACGCATAAAAAAATCGGCCACCCGGAGGTGGCCGATTCGTGTGCGTGGGATGCCGGGTCGATTACTTGCCCGAGCTCTTCATCGCATCCTTGGCCTTGGCAGCAGCGTCCTTGGCGGCGCCGGCGGCGTCCTTCGCAGCGCTGGCGGCACTGGTGGCAGCGGACTTCATGGCGTCGGCAGCGGACGGAGCCGTGGAGGCGGGAGCCGGGGCGGTCGAGGCCGGGGCAGCAGCCGGAGCGGCGGCAGTGGAAGCGGTGGTCGGTGCAGCGGCAGCAGCCTTCTGTGCCTGGTCGGCAGCCTGCTGCGCCTGGTCAGCCGACTTCTGGGCTTCCTGCGCAGAATTCTGCGCGCCGTTGCTGCAAGCCGCCAGCAGCGCAACGAACGCAGAGGCGAGAAGGGTACGCGTCAACTTCATGGTGGATCTCCTTAGCCGTGGAATGCCGAATGGCCCGATCATTAAAGCGCTTTCCCCCGTAACACGCCACAGGTTTCGCGGCCTGTTCCGGGGGAAATCAACAAGGCGGTTATCCGGCTTTCACGAATGGCAAACAAACTGCCAGACGGGTAATCCAGACGGCTGAGCGCCGGTCATCAATCCAGGCATTCGACCGCGATGGCGGTGGCTTCGCCGCCGCCGATGCACAGCGAAGCTACACCGCGCTTCAGGCCGCGTGTCTTCAGGGCATTGAGCAGGGTGACGATCAGCCGCGCGCCGCTGGCGCCGATCGGGTGACCCAGCGCGCAGGCGCCGCCGTTGACGTTGACCTTGGCGTGCGGAATGCCCAGTGCCTTGATCGGCGCCATTGCCACCACGGCGAACGCCTCGTTGATCTCGAACAGGTCCACTTCGTCGACCGTCCAGCCAGCCTTTTTCAGAACTTTCTGAATGGCTTCAACCGGTGCGGTGGTGAACCACTCCGGTTCCTGCGAATGGGTGGCGTGGGCCACGATGCGGGCCAGCGGGGTCACGCCGCGTGCCTTGGCGTCGTCGGCCGAGAGCAGCACCATCGCGGCGGCGCCATCGGAAATGCTGGACGAGCTGGCCGCGGTGATGGTGCCGTTTTCCTTGCGGAAGGCCGGCCTGAGCGTGGGGATCTTGCTGACGTCGGAGCGGCCCGGCTGTTCGTCGGTATCCACCACCACGTCGCCCTTGCGGCCCTTCACGGTGAACGGCACGATCTCGCCGGCGAAGGCGCCCGACTGCTGGGCGGCCTTGGCGCGGTTCACCGATTCGATCGCGAAGGCATCCTGGTCCTCGCGGGTGAAGTGGAACTTGTCGGCGCACAGCTCGCCGAACACGCCCATGGCCTTGCCGTCGTAGGGGTTGGTGAGGCCGTCCCACGCCATGTGGTCGACCAGTTCGCCGTTGCCGTAACGGATACCGGTACGGGCCTGCACCATGTGCGGCGCGTTGGTCATCGACTCCATGCCGCCGGCGACCACCACTGCCGCCGAGCCGCCCTTGATCAGGTCGTGGCCAAGCATCACCGCCTTCATGCCCGAGCCGCACACCTTGTTGATGGTGGTGCAGCCGGTGCCGACCGGCAGGCCGGCCTCCAGCGAGGCTTGACGCGCCGGGGCCTGGCCCAGGTTGGCGGGCAGCACGCAGCCCATGATGACTTCACTGACCTCGCCCGCGGCGATGCCGGACTGCTCCAGCGCGGCCTGGATGGCGGTGGCGCCCAGCTTCGGCGTGGGGACACCGGTGAACTGGCCGAGAAAGGAACCGATGGCGGTGCGCTTGGCACCGGCGATGACAACATTGACGTCCGACATGGGGGATCTCCGCATGAACGTGAGGGACGGGCTGCGCCCGTGAAACTCTTGGATTATCGCAGCCCGCACCGGGACCGGGCAAACGGCATCAGGCCGTTCATCGGGTACGAATTGCCCTATTTTTCGATTACGCCGGCGGGCTGCGGTTATGCCAGACTGGTGCAAGGAGCCGGCGACATGGGCTGTCTCGTCGACCGACCGCGACTAGGGATGGATGGGTGAGGGGATCGGCATATGAAGAAGCTGATGCATGGTGTCGGCGGCCAGAAGGCATGGCTGGCCGTGGCGATTTCGCTGGCCTTGAGCGCCTGCGGTGGGGGCGGGAGCGGCGGGGTCAAGTCGGGTTCCAGCAGCTCCACCGGCTCGAACCCTTCTTCGTCGAGCAGCGTCACGCAGCCGCCAGTCGATGCCCAGCTTGCGCTCACCGATACCTATGCCGCCCATGACCAGGGCTACACCGGCGCCGGTGTCACCATCGGCGTGGTGGACAGCGGCATCATGCGCAGCAACCCCACGGTGGCCGGACGGGTCTCGCAGGAGCTGATCTACGTCGACTCGACCCAGAACAACACCACGATCGACGACGTGGTCGGTCACGGTACCTGGGTATCGGAGATCGCCGCGGGTGCGGCCTGGGCGAGTTTCCCGGGCGGCATCGCGCCCAGCGCGAACCTGGTGTCCGCGCGCATCATCAGCGACAACGCACCCAGCGACAACGGTTCGACGCCTCCCTCGCAGGTCAGCACCACCGACGCGCAGTTCTTCGCACAGGTCAACCAAGACCTGATCAGTGCCGGCGTGAACGTGATGAACAATTCCTGGGGCGGCATCACCTGGTCCAGCACCGACACCACAGTGACCCAGGCCTTCCACGACGCCTACGCCGACTTCGTGCTCAACCACAACGGGCTGGTGGTGTTCGCTGCCGGCAACGACTCACAGGCCAACCCGAGCACCATCGCGGCCCTGCCCAGTCTCAGCCAGGCGGCGGACCTGGAGCAGGGCTGGCTGGTGGCGGTGGCAGTGAACAGCAACGACCCCACCCAGCTCGACGGGTACTCCAACAAGTGCGGCATCGCGATGGACTACTGCCTGGCCGCACCGGGCGACGTCATCGTGTTGGACAAGAACACCACCAGCACCACCACCAACCCGAGCTACTACATCGTCGAAGGCACCTCGTTCGCGGCGCCGCAGGTGTCCGGCGCCGCCGCGCTGGTCTGGCAGGCCTACCCGTACTTCAGCAACGACCTGGTACGGCAGACCCTGCTCGGCACCGCCGACCCGCTGGGCGGCTCGCAACCCAACCCCACCTTCGGCTACGGCGAGCTGGACGTGGGCAAGGCGGTGAACGGACCCGAGCAGTTCAACTGGGGCGATGTCACCGT
The DNA here is from genome assembly GCF_036320485.1 of Dyella sp. A6. Taxonomy (NCBI): domain Bacteria; kingdom Pseudomonadati; phylum Pseudomonadota; class Gammaproteobacteria; order Lysobacterales; family Rhodanobacteraceae; genus Dyella; species Dyella aluminiiresistens. Next base: position 2,472,730 of record NZ_CP132911.1, on the reverse strand, counting down.
CAACTTCAGCGGCGTATCGAGCTGGAACAACCCGATTTCCGGTAGTGGCGGGCTGATCAAGCAGGGCACCGGCACGCTCAATCTCACCCAACCTTCCAGCTATACCGGCCTGACCCAGGTGCAGGGGGGCACGCTTACCGCGGTGTCGCTGGCCGGCAGCGTCGACATCGCCGCCCAGGGCACGCTTGGCGATACCCACAACATCGGCGGCAACGTGAACAACAGCGGCGCGCTGGTGGTCGGTGGCGGCAATGTCACCATCAACGGCAACTACGTGCAGCAGGGTGCTACCGGCCGGCTGGCTGTCTCGCTGGGTTCGGCGCTGGAGGTGAACGGTAACGCCACGCTTTCCGGCGGTGACCTGTATGTCTATGGCGCCGACGCCGGTTACACCGTGAATTCGCATACCGACGTGCTGACCGCGAAAGGCGGACTCACGGGGACTTTCAGCGCCCTGGATACCTCGACCAGCGTGGCCTTGACCGCCACCATCAACTACGACGCGAACGACGCCTGGCTCGACGTGCAGCAGGTGAACCTGAGCGCGATCCAGGGGCTGACCTACACCGCCGCCAGCTTCAGCGCCGCCCAGCGCACGCAGAATGCGTTCACCCAGATCAACAGCCAGTTGCTGGGCTCGGCCAGCGGCACGCCGGCGGCGAGCAGCGCCTTCATCGCCGGCGCGGCGAGCCTGCAGCATGCGGTGTCCACGGCGGTAATGCAGCAGTCGCTGGAAAGCCTTTCCGGCCAGCTGCACGCGGCCAGCGCCACGATGGCGTTCGAAGCGATCGATGCCGATACCCGCGCGTTGTCGCAGCGTTTCGATCAACTGCTCGATGCGCCGGAACTGGCCGGCCATGTCGGCGGCTGGACGCAGAGTTTCGGCGACCACGGCACCCTTTCGCGCAGCGGCTACGGCGATGTCGGTTTCGACCTGGGCGGGAACCTGGTCGGCAGCGACAGCCGCATCGGCAGTCGGGGCGTGATCGGCTATGCCATCGGCCAGAGCCATGGGCTGGGCCGGCTCGCCGCAAGTGCCAACCAGGGCAGCAGCCGGGCGCTGGAAGGCATGTTCTACGGCGGCATGCTGCAGGGCTCGTGGTACGCCATGGGGCGTGTCGGCATGGGCAGTTACCGTGAAGACATGCAGCGGCGGCTGACCCTTGGCGGCGCGTCGACCGGGGTGGCCAGCTACAGCCACGGCCAGTACCAGGTGGCCTACGGCGAGAGTGGCTATCGCCTGGAACTGGGAGGCATGCGCCTGACGCCTTACCTCGACCTGCAGTATGCGCGGTTGCGTCTCGACGGCTTCACCGAAGGCGGCGGCTATGGCTTCGGCCTGATGGCAGGCACCCAGCGCGTGCAACGCTGGCAGGCCGGGGCGGGCCTGCGCGCCACGCACCAGTGGATGTTGCCCGACGGCAGCCGCCTGAGCCTGCATGGCAGCCTGCTGTGGCAAAGGGCTTTCGCGGTTCAGGGCGACGTGCTGGACGCCAGCTTCACCGGGCTGCAGCAGTGGGCACCGGTCGACGGTATCGGCCTGTCACGCTACGGCGGTGCAGCCGGCCTCGGGCTGGACTGGCAGGCCACCCCGCGTGCCGACCTTGCGCTGGACTACCGGCAGCAGGTGGACCAGCACCTGCATGCCAGGCAGGTCGCGCTGAGCTACCGCTGGCGGTTCTGAGGCCGTCGGCAGTCGGCATCCTGTCCCGTTGCGGGCAGGGCGCCCGCCTGCTTACGCCTTGCCGTGGAACAGCTCGCGTCCGATCAGCATGCGGCGGATCTCGTTGGTGCCGGCGCCGATCTCGTACAGCTTGGCGTCGCGCAGCAGGCGGCCGGCAGGGAACTCGTTGATGTAGCCGTTGCCGCCCAGTGACTGGATCGCTTCCAGCGCCACCTTCACCGCATTGGTGGAGGCGTTGAGCAGGCAGGCGGCGGGGTCCACGCGCGACTTGGTGCCGGCGTCGAACTGCTGTGCCACCATGTAGGCGAAGCCGCGCGAGGACTGCAGCGCGGTATACATGTCGGCCACCTTGGCCTGCATGATCTCGAAGGTGCCGATCGGCGCGTTGAACTGCTTGCGCTCGCGCACGTAGGGCAGGGTCAGGTCCAGCGCCGCCTGCATCAGGCCGATCGGGCCGCCCGAGAGCACCAGCCGCTCGGTGTCCAGGCCGCTCATCAGCACGCGGACGCCTTCGTTCACCTCGCCGACGATGTTCTCCGCCGGAATCTCGCAGTTGTCGAACACCAGCTCGCAGGTGTTCGAGCCGCGCATGCCCAGCTTGTCCAGCTTCTGCGCGGTACTGAAGCCCTTCATGCCCTTTTCGACGATGAAGGCGGTCATGCAGCGGCTGCCGGCCGCGCGCGGCGCGGTGCGCATATAGACCAGCAGCACGTCGGCGTCGGGACCGTTGGTGATCCACATCTTGGAGCCGTTGGCCACCCACACGTCGCCCTTCAGCTCGGCCTTGCAGCTCATCGAGCCGACCACGTCGGAGCCTGCGCCCGGTTCGCTCATCGCCAGTGCGCCCACGTACTCGCCCGAGCTCAGCTTGGGCACGTATTTCTGCCGCTGCGCCTCATTGCCGTTGTGGAAGATGTTGTTGAGACAGAGGTTGGAGTGCGCGCCGTAGGACAGGCCGACCGAGCCGGACGCGCGCGAGATTTCCTCCATCGCCACCATGTGCGCCAGAAAGCCCATGCCGCTGCCGCCGTACTCGGCCGGGATGGTGATGCCGAGCAGACCCATCTCGCCGAACTTGCGCCACAGGTCGGCGGGAAACAGGTTGTCGTGGTCGATCTGCGTGGCGCGGGGAGCAATCTCCTTTTCCGCAAAGGCGTGCACGCTGTCGCGCAGCAGGTCGAGGTCTTCTCCGAGCGGGAACGGGCGCATGCGAAATTCCGTGGGGTGGCGGGTCAGCCCGTAATGATAGCCGGGCAGCCGCGACGCAATGTCATGCGTCGCAGCATGGGCATCGTCAGCGCCGGTCGCCGATTTCGGTCGCCAGCTGCGCCACGCGGCGGCACTGCCCGGCGATCAGGGTCAGTTGTCCGAGCACCAGCCGGGCGGTCTCGCCGGTCGACGATGACGGTTCGGCCAGCTCCCCGCCAGGTGCGGCAAGCATGTCCGCCCAGCGTGTCGGTTCAGCGGTCTGCAGGTGTCGGGCCAGCTGTCGCAGGGCCTCGACGACCTGCGCGCCGGCGCTGCCGACCTGCGTGTCGTCGCCGGACGCGATGATGATCTGCCGGTGCGCGCCCAGCGCCGACAGGTGGCCGAGCAGGGCGTGGGTGGCGGCCAGGAAGCGCAGCAGCAGGTCGCCATCGCGCTGTTGTCCTGGCTCGCGCAGCACGGCGAAGGCGACCCCGCTGAGGTTGGCGTCGGCGTTGTGCGCATCGCGCCGGGCGATGCGGTAGGCCAGGTCATCGTGCCGGCCGTGGGCGTACTGCGCCAGGATCTGTGCCAGGTAGTCCGCGTCGCTGCGGATCGCGTCGGCCAGCACCAGGCGCAGCCGCCGCCCGTGCCAGTCGGGCATTACGAAGCGGATCGCCAGCGCGGCGATCAGCGCGCCGGCGACCGTGTCCAGCAGTCGCGGCCACATCACGGTCTCGCCGTAGCCGAGCTGGTTGAAGCACAGCACCACGAATACGGTGATCATAGCGGTGGCTGCGGCATATCGGCGCAGGCGGAACGCGAAGAAGCCCATCCCGGTGATCGCCACCAGTGGCCACTGCCAGGGGCCGGGCGGCATCAGCCGCAGCGCGGCCCAGCCGAGCACCAGGCCGGCCACGGTGCCGGCGACACGTTCGGACAGCCGCCGGTAGGTGGCGGCATAGCTGGGCTGGCACACGAACACGGTGGTCAGGATGATCCAGTAGCCATTGCGCGGATGCAGTGCAAGCAGCACCAGATAGCCGGCCAGCAAGGCCAGCGCCAGACGCACCGCATGACGGAAGCGGAACGACTGCGGCGTCAGCTGCAGGCGGATGCGCGCCCAGCCCTCGGCCAGCGATTGGGGGGCGGGGTCCTGCAGCGGGTGGCGGCTGTGCTGCTCGGGCACACTCGCTGCGGCTTCGTGGTCGAGCAGCCGCTGGATCGCGCCCAGGTTGCGATACAGCGCATCCAGCGCCTGGCGGATGGCGGGCGTCGGCGGTACCGGCTGGCGGCCGAGTTCGGCGATCGCGCTGCGTACGTCGTCCAGTGCCTCGTGCGCGCGATCGTCCTGCGGCAACGGGCCGCGCAGCCGCAGGTGGTCGGCATGCTGGCGGCACTGGCCGGCCTGCCGGCGCAGCAGGTATTCGCAGCGGAACAGCACGTCGCTGTGGAACAGCGAGTGCGCCAGTTCGTCGTAGGGATGCACGGCCGAATGGGCGCGCTCGTGGATGTCCTGGGCCATGAAATACAGCGCCAGCCGCTGTGCCGTGGCACCGCGTGGACGGCGGTTGCCGATCCGGTCGATCAGCAGGATGCGCATGTCGTCGAGTGCCTGCACCACACTCTCGTTGCGCCGTGCCGCCGCCAGTGCCAGTGCCCCGCGATCCACTCCGCGCACCGGTGCGAACAGCGCCGCCTTGGCATCCAGATAATCCGCCAGCGCCTCGAACAACCGGGCCAGCGCATGGCGCACCGCCTGCTGCGGCAGCAGGGCGCTCCACACCAGCGACAGCACGCCGTACCAGGCGGCACCAGCGAGCAGTTCCAGCGGCATGCGCAGGAAGCCGCTGCGGCTGCCGACCGCGTCGCTGGCGATCATCGCGTAGACGACCAGGATCAGTGTGGCGCCGGCGATGGTGTTGTAGCGGCTGCTGGCCGCACCCAGCATCACCAGCAGGAAGGTGATCAGCGCCAGCGCCGGGGCGAACGCCCAGGGGAACGGCAGCAGCCATTCCACGGCCAGCGCGGCCAGCGCGAAACAGGCCAGGGTCAGCAGCAGTGTGCCGAGCCGGTTGCGCCAGTGATCCTCGGTTTCGGCCAGCGCGCAGGCGATCGCGCCCAGCATCAGCGGCACCGACTGGGTGATGTGCCCGGACGCGAGGCTGTAGGCCACGATGCCGCCCAGCGACAGCAGCACGCGCAGACATTCGGCGAAGCGGTCGGAGCCGAGCATGCGGCGCCAGCGGGAGACGAAAAGGGAAGGGATGCTCACGCTGCGAGGATACGCCAAGGGCGGGGCCGCGAGCGTCGCATCGTGCGGCCGGCGCGAGCGATTGCCCGCGCCGGCCGGGGGCTCAGTGCACCTTGGCCAGCTTGGCCTTCAGGTCCACGTCGGACATCAGGAAGCCCACGCGGCATTCGTAGTTCTTCGGGTCGCTGTAGGTCTGGCCGTTCTGTACGCTGACGATGTCGGTCACCGCATTGGCACCGGCTGCCTTGGCCGCCGCCTGCAGGCTGATCAGCGCCGACTGCATGGCCCAGTCGCAGCTGGTCTGGTCGGACTTGCCGAAGGCGTTGGTCTTCTTGTGCGTGGTGATGTTGTCGTTGACCACGCTGACCCGTCCATGCGGTGTGTTGCCGGCAAGGTAGAACGTCACGCTGCCGTCCAGCTTGCCGCTCTGCATGCCGGCCTGGACGGCATGTTCGAACGCGAGGTGGACCGTCTTGTCCTTGGCCAACACGGCGGTGGGCAGGGTGGCGATCAGCAGGGCGGCGAGGCCGAGGGTCTTTGCATTCATGCGATGGTTCTCCTTGGGTTGGGTCAAACGGTTCAGCACAGCCCGCCATTCACGGCCAGGACCTGGCGGGTCACGTAACTTGCGTCCTGGCTCATCAGAAACTGCACGGCGGCGGCGACTTCCTCGGCGGTGCCCATGCGCTGCGCGGGTATGGCCTTGAGGATCTCGCTGACCGGCACGTCATCGTCCAGCATGTCGGTGTCGATCAGCCCCGGCGCCACGCAGTTCACGGTGATCTGGCGCTTGGCCAGTTCCACCGCCAGTGCCTTGGCGGCACCGATCACACCCGCCTTGGACGCGCTGTAGTTGACCTGGCCACGATTGCCAATCAGCCCGGAGACCGAGGCGATGCAGACAATGCGTCCCGGCGCACGGCGGCGGATCATCGGCATCACCAGCGGGTGCAGCACGTTGTAGAAACCGTCGAGATTGGTGCGCAGCACGCGGTCCCAGTCTTCGTCGCTGAGCGCGGGAAAGGCGGCGTCGCGGGTCAGTCCCGCGTTGCACACCACGCCATAGGGCGCGCCATAGGTTTCCATGTCGGCTTCCAGCACGGCACGGCAGGTTTCGCGTTCGGCAATGTCGAACTGCAGGATGCGCGCATCGCGGCCCATCAGGCAGATCTGGTCGGCGACCGCTTCCACTTCGTCGCGGCGTGAGCGGCAGTGCAGGATCAGGTCGTAGCCGGCACGGGCCAGGCGCAGCGCGATGGCACGGCCGATCCCGCGGCTGGAACCGGTGACCAGGATGGTGTCAGTCATGTGGGGGACCTCCCGCGATGGCGGCGAAGAAAGCGTCCGGATCGGGCGGACTGAAGACATTGAGGCGCGCTTCGGCATGGCCGCCGGGTGCATCGATGCGGCAGGCGAACACACCCATGCCGTTGGCGTCGTGGAAACTGCGAACTGCTTCCACGCGCAGTTCGGTACCGGGTGCGAAGCCGTCCACGTCGCAATGGTACTGCCGGGTGCCGAGCAGGAAGCCCAGCCGCACGGGCTGGCCTTCGCGCTGCGCCTGCAGACCGGCCCAGGCGGCCACGGCCTGCGCCATCAGTTCCACGCCGGCCCAGGCCGGCAGCCCTTCCGCGTCCTCGAACAGGCCGTCTGCGCGAACCGTGCGGCGGCACACGATATGTTCGTCGTCGCCTTCGATCACCGCGTCGAGCAAGACCATGTTGCCGGCATGCGGCACCAACGTGTCGAGCGGCGGATAGGCGGGCGCGCTCATGCGGCGTCTCCCAGGATCAGGCTGGCATTGTTGCCGCCGAAGGCGAACGAATTGCTCATCAGCCGGCATGGACGGCCCGCGGCGAGACGGTCACCCACGCGCACGAAATGCAGCGCCGGCAGCTGCGGGTCGGTTTCGCCGTCGGCGACCTGCGGCGGCAGGCGGCGCGCAGCGGATTCGTCGGTGAGGCTGAGCCAGCAGAACGCGGCTTCCAGCGCGCCGGCCGCCGCCAGCGTGTGGCCGGTCAGCGCCTTGGTGGAAGCGCAGGGCACGCCGTGCGGAAACACCTCGGCCACTGCGCGGCTTTCCATGCGGTCGTTGTGCTCGGTGGCGGTGCCGTGCAGGTTCAGGTAGTCGATCTGTTCCGGCGCCAGCTGCGCGTCCTGCAGGGCCGCACGCATTGCCGCGACGGCACCGTTTCCGTCCGGGTCGGGCGCGGACATGTGGTAGGCATCCGAACTGGCGCCACCGCCCAGCAGTTGCACCGGGCCCTGCTCGCGGGTCATCAGGAACAGCGCCGCCGCCTCGCCGATGTTGATGCCGCGGCGTTCACGCGCAAACGGCTTGCAACGTTCGTGGTCCATCGCCTCCAGTGCGTGGAAGCCGTTCAGCGGCAGCCGGGCCAGCGTGTCCACCCCACCGCACAGCACAGCGTCGCAGAGACCGGCATCCAGCATCCGTCGCGCACTCAGCAAGGCGCGTGCACCGGCGGTGCACGCGGTGGAAATAACATGGCAGGGGCCGGCCAGGTCGAGCCATTCGGCCAGGAACTCGGCTGGGCCGGCCAGTTCCTGGTGGGCATAGCGGTAGTCGTCGGGCCAGCGGCCGTGCTCACGCCACGCGGCCACGCCGGTGGTGGCTTCCTCGATGCCGCCGGTGCTGGTGCCGATCACCACGCCGACGCGGTCGCTGCCGAAGCGTGCGATCGCCGCGCGGATATCCGCCTCGAGCTCCTGCGCCGCAGCCAGGGCCAGCCGGTTGCAGCGGTTGTCGCGGTGGTCCGACCACGGCGCGTGGATGGCCGGCAGTGACGTGCGCACCGCACCCATCGGCGGCGCATGGCCGGGAATCCAGCCCGCTTCGGCGCGCAGGTTGCCGGTGTCGCCGGCGAACAGTGCCGCGGCCACCGCAGCCTTGCCGCTGCCCAGCGTGCAGGTCACGCCAAGAGCGTTGAGATACGCGCTGCTCACGTGGCGCACTCCGGCTCGGGCAGCGGTTTGCGTGCGGCCACGTTGACCAGGGTTTCCTCGCGCTGGCCCGGCGGTGGCGGCGCACGCAGGCCCAGCCGTTCGAGCAGGCCGAAATCGCGGGCGCGGCTCCACCACAGGTAGGGCAGCGAGACGTTCGCGTCGTCGAAGACGAAGCCCTGCGCGCGCACCATGGCCAGGTATTCGTCGGCACTCTTCTGCACATGCATCGGGTGACGGAAGAACCAGCGGATCACCCAGGTATCGATGTAGGCCCGGGTGGACTCGGCGAACAGCAGCCAGCCGCCCGGCTTCAGCACACGCCAGAATTCGGCCAGCGCCTTTTCCTGTTCGACCAGGTGGTGGAAGGTCTGGTGGCAGAACAGCACGTCGACGCTGGCATCGGGCAGGTCGATCCGCGCGCAGTCGGCGGCGATCAGCCGTACGTCGATACCTTCGCGTTGCGCCTCCGCCCGGGCGCACGCCAGGCTGTGCGGATCGGCGTCCAGGCCGATCAGTTGCGCAGGCGCGAATGCCTCGCGCAGTAGCCGGAACGACTTGCCCTGGCCGCAGCCGGCATCCAGCAGGGTGCCGCCCTGCGGCAGTGCTTCGCCGGGCAGGCGCCGCAGGTCGTTGATCGCCACGCGCAGCACATGGTGCTGCCAGGTGTGCGTGGCAAGGAAACGGAAACCGATGCGGGTTTCTTCGACATAGGTGGCGCTGGCGTAGGTCATGGATGTCGTATCAAACGTTTTGATCGTCACGATCACGAATGATCGCCGGAAATGACACCGGCCATGCAGCGCTCCACCGCCTCGACGAAGCCGGGGGGCGAGACCAACTGCATGTCGCCGTCGGCGAGCCGCACGGCGACCTGTACGGTGCTGGCCCGGGTCATGCGCTCGCCGCTGGCGGCGTCGCTGATCAGGTAGTGCAGTTTCAGCCGGTTCTGCCATTCCACCAGTTCGGCACGCACGCGCAGGCGCTGGCCGAAGCGGGCGGGGCGCACGTAGCGCAGCTGCGCGTCGATCACCGGCCACATGTAGCCCTCGGCCTTCATCTGCGTGTAGTTGTGGCCGATGTGGTCGAGCAGCGCGCAGCGCGCCACTTCCAGGTATTTCACGTAGTGCCCGTGCCACACCACGTCCATCGAATCGACGTCGTAGAACGGCACCACGATTTCGCTGTCAACGTGCAGCACGCCGCGGGTTCGCATCCGCATGATCCTCCCCGTCGGGTTGCCAGTAGGCATAGAAATTGAACCACTGCTGCGGTGCCAGCAGGCACAGTCGGGCAAGACGCTCGGCGTAGCGTTGCGCCCATCCGGCAATGGTCTGTTCGCGCTGGCCGCGTATCCAGTCGGCCGAGTCCAGGAACGGTTCGAGCCGGATCTGGTAGCGGCCGCCGATCTTCAGGCAGCACATCAGGTTCACCGGGCAACGCAGCAGGCCTGCCATCAGCCACGGTCCCTGCGGGAACGCGGCGCGATGGCCCAGGAAATCCACCGTGACACGGCGGCCATCGTTCAGCGGCACGCGGTCGCCGGCGATCGCCAGCCATTCGCCACGATCCAGCCGTTGCGACAGGTCCAGCATCAGCGCCGCATCCATCTCGCTGACCTGCAGCAGCCGCAGCTGGCGGTCGCCGGCCTCGCTCTGCAGCTGGTTGAAATGGGCCACGTGGCGGGTATGCACCAGCACGTTCAGCGGCACCTGTTCCTCCATCTCGGCCAGCGCACGGCACACGTCCAGGTTGCCCAGGTGGGTGCAGACCAGGATCTGCCCGCGCCCGCCGTGCAGGCTCTGACGGAGCTTGCCGCGCACGTCGCCCGGGTCGTGCAGCTGCACCTGGGCGATGCCCAGCTTGCCGCGCCACACGTCGAGGCGGTCGAGCAGGCTGTCGGCGAAGGCCATGAACTGGCCGAACACGCGCCGGGTGGTGGGGCGCAGTTCGGGGCGTCCGCTCCACTCGGCCAGATAGGTCTGGTATTGCCGGACGTGACGCCGCGCGCGGCGCCCGAACACGAAGAAGTACAGCACGATCAGGTACAGCACCGGGGTCAGCGGGCGTCGGCCGAAGCAGCGTATGGCGAAGGCGGTCAGCCGCATCAGCGCGAAGCTGCCGCGCTCCTTCTGCGCGGCCCAGTGCGGTTCCTGCATGCGCGTGGCGTTCACTCTGTGGACTCCACCAGCAGGCGGCCCGACGAACAATGGGTGCCGTCGACGCGGTAGACGAAATGCAGCTTGCCGCGTGCGGGATCCATGCGCAGTTCCAGTTCCACCACCTCGCCGGGGCGGATCAGGCGCTGGAACTTCAGCGCCTCCATCGCGCGACAGCGGGACGCGATGCCGAAGCGCGGCGCGGCCAGCGCCAGTGCCCACTGCACCTGCAGCACGCCGGGCAGCACCGGCGCCTGCGGAAAGTGGCCATCGAAGTGGGCCAACGTCGGCGGGATGCGCAGGCGCAGCGTGTGCACGCCGGCGTCCTGGCGGTCGTCGAGCAGCTCGGCCTCGCGCGGTGGGTTCATGCAAAGCGCTTCCGCATGCGCTGGCGCAGCAGCCACTCGCCGACGAACAGCACGCCCATGATGAAATAGGCGAGCAGGCCGTTGTAGAGCGTCCACCAGGTCAGCGGCGCCCACAGCGTGAGCGCGGCCGAGACCAGGCCGTTGAACACGAAGAAGCCGACCCAGACCTGGGTGACCTTGCGCGTGTACGGCACCGCTTCCGGCGGCAGTTCGGGCTCGCGCATGCGCGCGATGCGTTCGACGATGGGCGGGCCGTAGACCAGGCTGAGGCCGAAGGTGGCCAGCAGGAACACGCTGATCAGGGTCGGGTACCAGCGCAGCAGCCGCGCTTCCCCGGTGACCGCCAGCAGCACGCAGTAGGTCAGCGCCACCGCCACCATCCAGCGTCCGCCCGGTTCACGCAGCAGGGCCGGCGCGCGGATCAGCCAGATCGCACCCAGCACCAGCGCGAACACCGGCGGCGCCACCTTCTCCATGCCGAAGTAGACGACGAACGGATACAGCACGCCGATCAGCGGCAGCAGGATGGAAGTCAGTCGGCGCATGGGGGCCGCTGGCTGGCGACGTAGCGGGCGAGGTTGGCGACGGTGGCGAAGTGCTCGCGTGCATGCTTCGCGTCGGACTCGACACGGATGCCGTACTGCTTCTGCAGGGCCAGCGCCAGTTCCAGCGCGTCCACCGAGTCCAGCCCCAGTCCATCGCCGAACAGCGGCTGGTCGGGCGAGATGTCGGCAGGCTGCAGGTCTTCCAGATTCAGCGTGTCGATGATGAGCCGGGCGATGTCCTGTTCCAGCGCGGCGTGGTCGTTGACGGCATTCACGAGGCGGCGAGCTCCCTGAGAAATAGATGGTGCAGATGGTCGTTGAGCCGGCGCGAGGCGATCGGCAGCGGCGCGTCGGCTGTGAAGGTGGCGGGATCGATATCCTGGCCCACGCGCAGGCATACCTGCACGCGGCGTGCGGGTATGCGGTACCAGGGCTCGGCCTTGGTCAGCGTGGTCGGTTCGACGGTGATAAATACCGGGGTGATCGTACGGGCGCCGCGCAGGGCGATGGCGGCCGCGCCGCGATGGAACACCGGTGCCTGTCCGGGCTGCGTGCGCGTGCCTTCGGGAAACACCACCAGGCACTGGCCTTCGCGCAGCACCCCGGTAGCGTCTTCGAGCATGTTCATGCTGCCGTCGTTGCTGATGTATTGCGCCGCATGCACCGGTCCGCGCGTGCAGGGATTGCCGAACAGGCCGGCCTTCACCACGCAGTTGGCGTCGGGGACCTGGCCGATCAGGCACACCACGTCGATCAGTGACGGGTGGTTGGCCACGATCATCTGGCCGGGGCGGCCCAGCCGCTCGGCGCCCTCGATGCGGAAATCCAGCACGCGACTGCGCTGCATGAACCACACGTGCAGGCGGAATGCGCGGCTGATCGCGGCACGCGCGCGACGGCGATGCGCGACGGCGTCGCCGGGCAGGCAGGCCAGTACCGGCAGGATGATCAGGCGCAGCAGCAGCCCGCCCAGCCCGAACAGCACGAAGCTGGCGCCGGTGGCTAACAGGCGCCACGCCCATGCGTCGGTGCGCGGGTTCAGGTCCGCTGTTGCCAGTTCCATCGGCGTGCCTTCCATAGGTGTTCCAGTGACGATTGTCGAACCAGCAGTGCGCGCAGGAAGTCGAGTGCATGCGGCCATGCGCAGGGCGCGCCACCCGTCGTGTTGCGCGCCTGCTGCAGCCGCCAGCCCGATCCGCTCGCCCGGCCAAGTCCGCTTGCCCGGCTGCGGCCGCTCGCGTCGTTGCCGGCCGCGTCGCCGTCGGGTTGTCCGACGTTCCCCATTCGCAGGGCCACAGCATAGGAGAACGGCACGTCGTCGATCCACTGCGCGTAGGCCGCGGGCGGCAGTTCCTCGGCCACCACCACCAGCACTGCCGGCGCGCCCGCGGCGAGCTGCAGGGCGCCTTCCAGCACCGCATGCTCGAACACGTCGGCCTCGCCCGCGATGGCGGTAGATTCGCCATGCTGGCCGCGCAGGATCGACCACTGTCCGGCAATCGCGTTGTGCACCGACAGGCCGAAGCGGGTGGGCGACAGCGGCTGTCCGTCGGCGATGTCGCCGAGCAGGGCCAGCGTGCGCGGCGTTTCGCCGTGGCGCGAGGCGAACACGAACGGCAACTGCTCGTGTTCGCCGCACAGCGGCCATGCCGTTTCCAGCGTCATGCGCGCCAGCCGGCTCAGGCGGCGGCGCTGCATGGCGGGCAGGAACGCGCAGGCCGGCTGCAGCTGGCCGTCGTCGTGCACGACATGCGGGGCTTCGGCCCAGGCCTGCCACGCCGCCGGCGTTTCCAGCCCCGGCGCCCAGCCGCGCCAGTCGTCGATGCGTATGTCGATCATGCATCCGCCTCCGCGCAGCGCCGGAACAGCAGGGCGGTGCAGCTGCCGCCGAAACCGAAGTTGCCCGACAGTACGCTGTCCAGCGGCAACGCGCGTGGCGCATCCGGCAGCGGGGCGTCGGCGAACGCCTCGTCGCGTGGTACCGGCACGCGGCCGGGCAGCAGCATGCCGTGTTGCATCATCAGCAGGCTGGCGATCGCGTCGAGCGCGCCGGCGGCGGCGGGTGCGTGACCGATCAGGCCCTTGATCGACGACAGCGGCGGCACTGGCAGATCGCGTTCGGCGAACACGGTGCGGATCGCCTGCCACTCGGCAAGGTCGCCCTGCGGCGTGGAGCAGGCATGCGTGTTGATGTAGCCGGGCAGGGTGCCGGCGCGGTCGATCGCCTGGCGCAGCGCGCGGGTGATGCCGTCGGCACCCGGGCCGACCATGCTGGCGGCGTCGGTGGCGCTGCCGTAGCCGGCCAGCTCGGCCAGTACCACGGCACCGCGCGCCATCGCGTGCTGCAGCGATTCCAGCACCAGCACGCCGGCACCCGCGGCCAGCACGAAGCCGTCGCGCCCGGGGTGGTAGGGGCGCGAGGCGAGGGCGGGATCGTGCTGTGGCGACAAGGCATGCATCGCGTCGAACCACATCGCGGTGCTGTCGTGCAGTTCCTCGGCGCCGCCGGTGATCACTACCTGCTGGCGGCCGAGCTGGATCAGCTCCATCGCCTGGCCGATCGCATGCGCGCTGCTGGTGCAGGCCGAGCTGATGGTGAGGCTGATACCGCCGATGCCGAAGGCGTGCGCCACGCTGGCCGACAGCGCGCTGCTCATGCCGCGCGGCACGATGAACGGCGAGAGCCGGCCGACGCCGCGGGCGCGATGGCTGTCCAGAGCCGCCTCGTGTTCGCTCAGGGCGGCACCGCCACCGAGCACCAGACCGCAGTCGTCGCGCTGCAGCCGTTCGTTCGTCAGGCCGGCCTGCGCCAGCGCCTCGTTCAATGCATGCCAGGCGTACAGACCCGGTGCGGCCAGGAAGCGGCGCAGCTTGCGCGGCGGCTCCGGCAGTCCGGCCAGGTCGACCGGGCCGCCGACCCGTGCCTGCAGGTCCAGCGCGGCGAAACCGGCCATGCTGCGCAGTCCGCAGCGTCCGTGGCGGAGCCCGTCGAACAGCGCGTGGTTGCCCGCGCCAAGGCAGGACAGCGAGCCGGTGCCGGTGACCACCACCCGCGGCAGGCCGTTGGCATCGACCAGGCGCATCAGTCGCAGGCCCTGAAGATCAGCGAGGTGTTGATGCCGCCAAAGGCGAAGTTGTTGTTCATCACGCAGTCGGTGGCGATGGTGCGCTCGCTGCCGGTGATGTGGTCCAGTTCGGCGCAGTCGGGGTCGGGCTGGTCCAGGTTGAGCGTGGGCGCGAAACGGCCCGCGCGCATCATCTCGATCGCCCACCACGATTCCAGCGCGCCGCAGGCACCCAGGGTGTGCCCGACATAGCTTTTCATCGCGCTCACCGGCACCTGCGGGCCGAGCACGTCATGGGTGGCGTGGCTTTCCGCCACGTCGCCACGATCGGTGGCGGTGCCGTGGGCGCTGACGTAGCCGATCGCCGACGGCGGCAGATTCGCATCGGCCAGCGCCAGGCGCATCGCCACCGCCATCGTCCCGGCGCTGGGCTGGGTGATGTGTGCGCCATCGGAATTGCAGGCGAAGCCGACGATCTCGGCGTGGATCGTCGCGCCGCGGGCCCTGGCGTGTTCGTACTCCTCCAGCACCAGGGTGACGGCGCCTTCGCCGACCACCAGTCCATCGCGCGCGCGGTCGAACGGACGCGGGGTCAGCTGCGGCTCGTCGTTGCGTGTGCTGGTGGCGAACAGCGTGTCGAACACCGCTGCACCCGGTCCCGACAGCTCCTCGGAGCCACCGCACAGCATCAGCGTCTGCTTGCCCTGCTGGATCGCCTCGTAGCCGTAGCCGATCGCCTGGCTGCCGGACGTGCAGGCACTGGACGTGGGAATGATGCGCCCCTGCAGGCCGAAGAACACGCCCACGTTCACCGCCGTGGTATGCGCCATCATCTGGATGTAGCTGGTGGCGGTGACGCCCTGCATCGAGCCGGTTTCCAGCATGCGCCCAATCACCCGGATCGGTGCGACGCTACCGCCGGAGGAGCCATACGCCACGCCCATGCGGCCATCGCGGATCGACACCTCGTCCAGCAGTCCCGCATCGCGCAGTGCGTGCTCGCTGGCGGCCACTGCCAGTTGCGAGACACGGCCCATCGAGCGGGTTTTCTGGCGCGGCCACGACGGCACTTTGAAGTCGTCGACCGGACAGCCGAGGCGTCCGTTCAGCGCGTCGAAATAATCCCATTCGGGCATCCTGCGTACGGCATTGCGACCCTCGCGCAGGCGTGCGGCTATGGTCGGCCAGTCGTGGCCCAGCGCGGTGATACCGCCGATGCCGGTGATGACGACACGTTTCATGGGGGCGGCATCCTTGTCGGTGAAATCAGGTTTGTTGGATTAGTCGTGGTGCTTCTGTGTGCCAGGACTTTCGACGCGTTTGCGTTGTCGCAATGGACAGCGCGGTTTCGAGCCACTGCCGCGACCCGAACCCCCTTTCTTTGCCGGCCCGCGCCGCCGCCGGGAGCGGCGGCGTGGGCAAGCAAGAGAAGGTGACTCGGCCGCCGGCAGGCGGTCGAAACCGCTCTGCTTCCTGCACGGGGCGACTCGAAGTGCCATGGTGGGGCAAGACCGGTCTCACATCGCACCGTCAGCTGACGGGCAGTCGCCATCGGGATCACGTCGCCCCCTCCCCGCCTGGATGCCGACTCGCCGGCACCAGCAACACTGTGAAACCGATCCCCAGCAACAGCGTGAGCCCGAAATCCCGCAACGCAGGCATCGAGCTCAGCGACAGCAGACCGAACGAAAGCAGGGCGGTGATCGCCGACAGCAGCACGCTGGCGTACATCGCGCCGGGGCGGTGTGCGGTGTGCGGTTCGCCCTCGTGCAGGAACACCGCATAGTTGGCGCCCACGCCCAGCACCAGCATCAGCGCCATCCAGTGGAACAGGGTCAGCGGCTGGCCGAGGTAACCCAGCGTGGCCAGCGCCAGCGCCATGCCGAGCACCGGTGGCACCAGTACGCGCGGCATGCGCCGCCAGCCATAGCGCCAGCCGAACACCGGCACGATCAGCACGATCGCCGCAAGCAGCCACATGCTGGCGTAGCGGCGATAGCGGCCGAACAGGCGCGACACGCTGGCGGCCTTGTCGACCAGGGTTACGCCGGGCAGGCCAGCGGCGGCGCGGCGCAGCCGGGCATCGCCGGGGTCGCCCTGTGGAAGCACGATGGAGCCGCAACCGTGTCGGCCGCAGCCCATCCACAGATAACGGAACGGCGTGGCCATCGGCGATGCCAGCCAGGTCTTGAAGTTAAGCGGCGAGCCCGGCCACGCATCGGCATAGGCTGCCGCTGCATCGGCGCGCAGCCCACCGGCGACCAGCAGTGTCTGCAGACGGGCGCGGACGGTCGCATCGTCCGCACTGGCGCTGGCGCCATGCGCGAACAGAGCATGTGCCAGCAGCGCGTGATCGGCCTGCTGGCGGGTACGCGAAGGAGCCATGCCGGCCAGTCCAATCCAGCCGTCGAGGCGATTGTCATGCACCAGCGCCTGCAGCCGCTGTTCCAGTGCCTCTTCGCGCTGCAGGGTCTGCTGGGTGTCGGCGCCCTGTACCAGATAGAACTGGCTGCTGTTGCCGATGCCGGCGATTTCGCGGATGCGGTGTTCCTGCTGTACCAGCGAGGGCGGCGGCGAGATCAGCAGGTGCACGTCGTCGTCGTGGCTCAGCCGGTACCAGCCGGGAAGCGCCAGCAGCAGCAAGCCGACGGCCAGCAGCACGCCGCGCGGTCCCCGGCTGGCGCGGCCGACGCCGTTTTGCAGGGCCAGCGCCCAGCGTACCGGCGCGGCCGACAGCGGTCCGGCAGGGCGCTGCAGCAGTGCCGGCAGCAGCCAGAACACGCTGAGGCAGGCCGCCAGCATGCCGCTCATCGCGAACACTGCCATCTGGCGCAGAGCGGGAAACGGTACCAGCCCGAGCAGGGCATAGCCCAACAGCGAGGTGGCCAGCGCCAGCAGCAGCGCCGGACGCACCTGACGCAGGCCGGTCGCGGCCTGCCAGCCGGGGCCGGCATTGGCGCGCGCGGTGAGGTACTGGATCGAATAGTCCACCGCCTCGCCCAACAGGGCCGCACCGAACACCAGGGTCAGCAGGTAGATCTGGCCGAACACCAGCAGGCTGGCCACGGTGGCGAACACCACGCCCGCGGCGGTCGACAGGAACGCCAGCAGCAGCGGTCCGGGCGAGCGGAACATGCCGATCAGCAGCAGCGCGATGCCGCAGGTGGAGATCCAACCGACCAGGTGCACATCGTGCTCCGCGCCGGCGCGCGCGGCGGCGGCATAGAACACCGCGCCGGTACGCAGCACACGGGTGCCGGGCTGGTCGTGCTCGATCCGGCGGGCCGCATCGTCCACGGCGGCCAGCACGCGCTGCTGCACGCTGTCGTCGTAGGACGAGCCGGCCAGCGTGGCGGTGACCAGCACATCGGTGCGGCCACCAGTGTGCGCAACCAGCAGATTGTCTTCCGGCAGCAGCGGCGAGCGACTCCACGGTTGGGTGCCGAGCCAGTGCTGCAGCCAGCCGAAGGGATCGTCCTGCAGGGTGGTGCCCACACCGTCGACGAAGGGCGCGTTCAGTCGCTGCGCCAGCGCCTGTGCCGGATCGTAGCCGGGCGCGTTCATTGCGGCGCGGTCGGTATCCGACAGCAGGAAGAAGCGGTGCGCCAGATAGGGCGCGACCATCTGCTTCAGGTCGAACGGCGGCAGTTCGGCCAGCACCGAGCGGAACACTTTGTGCGGCGTCAGCGCCTTGCCCAGCGCACGGGCGGCCGCCTTGGCGCGACGGTCATCGGTGTTCTCCACCAGCAGCACGATGCGGTCGCCGTTGGCGTGGGCCAGCCGTTGTACCGCGGCTTCCGCCAGCGGCTGCTGTTCGGTGGCAGGCAGCATCGCCAGCAGGTCGGTCTGGATCGGCAGGCGGCCGCGTCCGAACAGCAGCCATGCGCCCAGAGCGGCAATCAGCAGCAGCGCGACGGCGAAGGCCCCGGCGCGAAGCGTCAGACGCGGACTCATGGCAGGCCGAGCACCTGTTTTTCCAGGGGGTTGAAGCGGGCTGCATCGCGGCTGTGGCTGAAGCGGATGTCGGTACCGCCGCCATCGCGCATGGCGATGCGGATGTCCTGCAGGAACGCGTCGCCGCTCAGCACGATGCTGCCGAGCACGCGCGCCACGCGCTCCTGCTTCGGCACCAGTCGCAGGGTCCAGGCCGAGGCGGTGCCGCTGGCGGAAATGTCGAACTGGCGGCGCACGGTGTCGACGTGGCCGGCCAGCATCGCCTGCAGCATCTGCGAGATCTGGCTCACGCCGCGCGCGTCGTGCATGCGCTGCGCGCGCCCCTGCGCGTCGATGCGCGCCGCCCGGGTGCCGGTGAACGCCAGCGTTTCCGCATACGGTGCCACGGTCTGCCACAGCATGCCGTGGCCCAGCACGAACAGCAGCTGCCCGTGGCTGGTCTGGGGTCTGGCCAGGGCCGGGTTGGAGCGGGTCTGCACGAAGTCGGCACGCACGGCGTGGTGGCGCGCCAACCCGGTCAAAATCTGCTGCAGCAGTGGCTGGTCGGTGCCGTCCGCATGGCCGGGCGGCAGCACCCCGACAAGCAGCAGGATGCAGAGCAGCAGCGGGGCGATCAGACGTCGCATGGTTGGTCTCCACGAACATGGCGCCACAACAGGCGTGGCGCACGGGGCAGCATGCCCAGCAGCAGACGCGTATGCATCGCGCTGATGCGCAGGTTGTCGCGCAGCATGCGGAAGTGCGACAAGCCGTTTTCCGGGTAGATCACCCGGGTCGGCAGGTTGCGCACCGGCACGCCGCGCCAGTGAAGCCTAACCGCGATTTCGGTGTCGAAGTCCATCCGTGCCGGCACCGGAGCACGGTCGAGTTCAGCGCAGGCGGTATCCAGCGGATACACGCGGTAGCCGCACATCGAGTCGCGGATCGCCAGCGACAGGGTTTCCAGCCACACGCAGACGTGGGTGACGTAGCGCCCGTACAGGCGCCCGCGCGGCACGCTTTCGTCGTACTCCGGGCAGCCGCAGACCAGCGCCGACGGGCAGTGCTGTGCGGCGGCGATGAAGCGCGGTGCGTCTGCGGTGTCGTGCTGGCCGTCGGCATCGATCTGCAACGCATGGGTGTAGCCGGCCGCATGCGCCGCCCGCAGGCCGGCCGCCACGGCACAGCCCTTGCCCTGGTTGTGCGGCAGACGGATCAGGGTCATGCCGGCCTCGTCGCGAAGCAGGCCGTCGAGGATCGCGCGTGTGGCCGCGTCACTGCCGTCGTCCACCACCAGTACCGGCAGGCCATGCGTGCGCAGGGCCTGGACGGTGCGTGCGATGGTGCTGCCGTGGTTGTAGATGGGGATCAGCGCGCAGGGCGCGAAACGAGCGTCGGGGCGCATGGCGCGTGCGGCGTCAGCGCTCGAGCAGGGCGTGCACCGTGGCGATCACGTCACCCACCGTGCGTACGTTCTTGAAGTCCTCCGGCTTGATCCGCATGCCGGTCATTTCCTGCACCTGGATCGCCAGGTCCACCGCGTCGATGGAATCCAGTTCCAGGTCGGTGAACAGGTGGGCGCCGGGGGTGACCCGGGCAGGATCGATCTCGAAGGTGTCGCGCAGCACGTCGCGGAGCTTGTCCAGAATCTCCTCGTCGCTAATCCCTGCTTCCATGATGCTGCTCATAACGGTTCTACCTGTTCCTGCCTTGGTGAATACTGCGTGCCGCAGTCAGCCATGGGCCTCCGTGCATCGGGCGCAAAAGGCCCTGGGCGCGGATATCCCGGTTACCGCTGGATCTGCCTGACACCGGCCGTGCCGGCTGCCCGCGAAACGGGCCCCCTGATCGCAGCTTTGCCTTTGCCGGCAAAGCCTTGCACATCTTTTGTGCCCGCAGTTTAGCAGGCTTGCCGGTCGATTGAAGCCGCCTGCGCGAATGCGTGACGGCCGGCGTGAAACGAACGAGCCCGGCGCATGGCCGGGCTCGTCGGGAGCATGGCTGGCTGGTCCGCTTACTGGCCGCGCATGCGACCCTGGAAGCGGGTGCCGTTGCCCATGTGCGGCAGCTTGATCTTGCCGATCGCGGTGATGCGTTCTTCGGCCAGGCGGTCGGCTGCTTTGTAGGTCGGGATGCCTTCGGACTTGCTGATCTCGAAGATGCGGCCCAGGTTGTAGTAGATCGTGCGCATCATGCGCATCGCACGCTCGCGGTTGTAGCCGTCGATCTCCAGCGACACGTTCATCACGCCGCCGGCGTTGACCGCGTAATCGGGTGCGTACAGCACGCCGCGGCGGGTCAGCTCGTCGCCGATCGCGTCGGTGGCCAGCTGGTTGTTGGCCGGGCCGCAGATGATCTTGGCCTTGATGCGGTCGATGGTCTGCTCGTTGACGGTGCCGCCCAGCGCGCACGGCGCGTAGACGTCGGCGTCCACGTCGTAGATTTCGTCCAGGCCCACCGCTTCGCAGCCCAGCTCGTCCACGCAGCGCTGCACGGCTTCCTTGTTGATGTCGGTGACGAACACCTTGGCGCCCTGCTCGCGCAGCAGCTTGATGAACTCGCCGCCGACGTGGCCGCAGCCCTGCACCGCGTAGCTGTACTTGCCCACGTCCTCGCTGCCGTACTTGAACTGCAGCGTGGCCATCAGGCCCTGCAGGGTGCCGTAGGCCGTGAACGGCGACGGGTCGCCCGAGCCGCCATGCACCTGGTGCACGCCGGTCACGTACTCGGTTTCGCGGTACACGTATTCCATGTCGTTGACGTCGATACCGACGTCCTCGGCGGTGATGTAGCGGCCGCCCAGCGTGTTGACGAAGCGGCCGAACGCGCGGAACAGCGCCTCGGACTTGTCCTTCGACGGGTCACCGATGATCACCGCTTTGCCGCCGCCCAGGTTCAGCCCGGCCACGGCGTTCTTGTAGGTCATGCCGCGCGACAGGCGCAGCACATCGTTCACGGCATCCTGCTCGGTCTTGTACGGCCACATGCGCAGACCACCCAGTGCGGGGCCCAGCACGGTGTTATGGATCGCGATGATGGCCTTCAAGCCGGCGTCGCGGTTGTGGCAGAAAACAACCTGCTCGTGGTCGGTATGGGAGATGGTTTCAAAGATCATGGGGATACGGATAACGTCGTGGATGGAGTGCCCGAAGGAGGGCGGTACTACGCAGCGCGTGCATGCCTTGGCATGTCCGTGTACGCACCTTCAACTCTTTGATTGTGCTTAAAAAACAAACCGCCAGGCGGAGCATGGCGGTTCGTGGACGGGGTGCATTGTAGTCCTCCACCGACGGAGGCAACAGCTTGCGCCGCACCATCACCGGCCCGCAGGCCGGTGCGCGGGCGCGGCATGCGGCGATTGTCAGTAGCTGCCGACCGTGACCCTCAGCAGCCGGCTGTCGTCGCCGAAATTCAGGCCGTAGTCGGTCTGGTCGCCATTGAGCCAGCGACGCGAATGCCAGCGACCGTCATGCTCGAAATCGCCTTCCTCGACGCGCAACAGCTGGCCGCGGCGGCCGTCCTGCGCCGTGCGCTTGAACTCGACGCGGGCATGGAAGCCGGTGACCAGGAAGGTGTGCGGGTCAAGCTGTATGACAAGCACGTGGCCGTTGTCGTGCGGGTTGCCGGCCAGGATCGGCGGTGCGTCGCCCCAGGCTGGCGCGCCGAACGACACATCGATCCGCCAGTGACCGAAACGCAACACGCGCTTCGGCTGGCCGCGCTGCTCGACCACGGCCTGCAGACGTCCCTCATAGGCGGCTGACGCCACGATGCGGTCGATCGCGCCGATGGCCCCGTAGTTGCGCGCATAGGCCTGGCTGGCTGCCTTGCCGGCAGCGTCGGTGTCGTGGCCGTCGACACCGAAGGTGGAAAAGCCGATGCCGCCCTTGCCCAGGATGTAGAACAGGAACTTCGCCGTGCCCGCCTCGAAGCCGGTTTCCGAGATCCAGCTCGGGTTGTCCGGGCGGTGGTACTGGCCGACCACGCGGGTGAACTCGTGATAGTCGTCGGTGTACAGGTCGGTGCCGATCAGGTCGATCGAGGTCACCGTCGCCTTCCAGATGTCCAGCACGTTCCAGGTGGCGCCGCCGCTGGGGTAGTCGATCCCGGGCAGGTGCTTGCCCTTGTAGCGCAGCCAGGTGTTGACGTACATCGGCAGCGGATACACCGCCTTGCCGGCGGCCGCCACCTGCTGGATGTAATCGGCGATGCCGTAGGCGGCAAAGGCTTCGGCGGCATCGGCGCCGAACAACTGGCGCCACGAACCGGCCGGCTTGTGCAGCGCCTGTGCCAGCGTCGTCGGCACCGGGCCGGCGAACGCGCGGTCGGCGGCAGCGCCGTGGTCGCGCACGGTGCCGATGGCACCGGGTTCGTTCTCCACCTGCACCATGATCACCGTATGGCGGTCGCCGTCGATCGCACGCAGGTGTTTCATCAGCGCGACGAAGGCCGTGCGGTCGGCCTGCAGGTTGGCGGCCGAGTAGGGCGAGAGCACTTCGATCGGCTGGCCATCGGCGTCCAGCATGCGTGGGTAGTGCGTCGGGTCGTCCTTGATCCAGGTGGGCACGTAGTGCATCTGGCCGTTCTTCCAGGTGCCGAACCACAGCAGGATCAGGTGCACGTGGTGAGCGCGGGCCTGGGTGACCAGCGCATCGATGTTGGTGTAGTCGAACTGGCCCGGCCGGGGTTCGAACTGTTCCCAGTACACCGGTGCCTCGACGGTGTTGGCATGCACGGCCTCGACTGCGGGCCAGACTTCCGGGAGCACGTCCGGCCAGGCGCTGGAGTTGTTGAGCTGCGCCGCCAGTACGGTGAATGGCCGGCCGTCCACCATCAGGGCGAAACGGCCATCGTGATGGACCAGTTGCGGAGGCTCGCCGGCCTGGGCCAAAAAGGCCGAGGCCGCCAGGAGGACGCCCAGCAGGGGGCGGACGCAGGTTCGTACTGTCATTTTGCTATGGGTTCCCGAGGCGGCCGGCCATGGCCGGCCGCCTTGACGCGATGGATCAGAATTTCACCGTGGCGCGCATCCAGTAATAACGCCCCAGCAGGTCGTAGGTGGCGACATCCGTGTTGGCGTTGGTGACATTGTTGGCGTAGTACAGCGAGGGTTGCTTGTCGGTCAGGTTGTCCACACCCAGCTGGAGTTTGGTATGCCAGCGGGCAAAGTCGTAGCCCACCTGAAGGTTGTGGTAGACGACCGCACCGATCTTGCGCACGGCATTGGCTATATCGTAATCGGCGGACAGGCCCTGGGCCGGGTCGGAGCTGCCGATCTGGGTCTTGCCGATGTAGCGCATCTGCCAGGAGGCGCTCCAGTGGCCGCGTGCCCAGCTTAGCGTTCCCAGGCCGCGCCAGCGCGGGAAGTTGCCGTAGGCATAGGTGTAGATGCCGGCGTTGCGGATGACCACCGAACTGGGGTCGGTGGTGTCCGGGTTGATGTCGTAGCGCTTCATGTAGGTGCCGTTGAGGCTGGCGATGAAGCGGCCGTAGTCGGTCCTGGCGAACTTGTAGTTGGCCGAGAAATCGGTGCCGGCGACCCACAGCTTGCCAAGGTTCACCGTCGGCTCGGCGACGTAGTTGATCGTGCCATTGCCATTGCGGTGGATCAGGGCGCAGAACGCGCTGGCCGAGTTGGCGTAGCACTGGTTGAGCACGGTCTGCGCGGACACCGTGGAAATCGTGTCCTGCAGGTCGATCCGCCAGTTGTCCACACTCACCGACAGGCCTTCCAGCCAGTGCGGGTCATAGACAAAGCCGAAGTCATACGAGCGACCGGTCTCCGGCTTGAGTTGGTACCCGGCCACCACGGCACCCGAGACCTTGCCGGAGATCTGGCCGTCGGCCTGCTGATAGCTGCCGTTGGTGGGTACGTTGGCGCAGGCTGCCGCATGGCCACCGGTGTAACCGTTGCAGGGATCGTTGACGGTGGCGGCGTCGCCGGCCACGCCGGCATACAGCTCACTGGTGTTCGGGGCACGGAATACCTGGGACACCGTGCCGCGCAGCAGCAGGTCGTCGATCGGGCGCCATTCCAGCGCCAGCTTGCTGTTGGTCTTGCTGCCCACGGTGCTGTAGTCCGACCAGCGCGTGCCTACGGTGATGTTCAGCGAGCGCACGCCCGGCAGATCGGCCAGCAGCGGCACCAGCGCCTCGGCATAGGCTTCCTTGACGTTGAAGCTGCCGGCCAGGTTCGAGGCGCAGAATTCGATCACGCCGCACAGGCCGTTCTCGTCCGCGGTATACAGCGCATCGGCCTGGCTCGAGGTGCTTTCCTTTCGATACGACAGTCCGGTGGCCAGGCTGACCGTACCGGCAGGCAGATCGAACAGGTCGCCGTTGGCATTGGCTTCCACCTGCTTGACGGTATAGACACTGCTGAACCTGGGGTTGACCACCATCGACTGCAGCGTGGAAAGGTTGGATGCGTCGTTGATGTTGAAGATGTTCAGCGGCGTACAACTGCTGATCACATTGCCGGGGGTGCCGCATTTGACCACCCCGTCGGTATCCATGAACGAGGGGCCGATGGCCTGCTCGAACTTGGCGTAGTTCAGGAACCCGTAGTTGATCGAGGTCTGCCTGACCCGACCGTAGTTGATGTCGGCATCCCACTGCCAGGAGCTGTCGCCGAAGTTGCCGCGCAGGCCCGGATTCACCTGCAGGTTGTCGGTGGTGTATTCGTAGCTTCGGTTGCCGAGCACGGTCAGGCGGGTGTTGAGGTCGTTGTACGAGGTGCCGGTGCTGCGGTCGGTACCGAAGTTGACCCCGAACGGGTTGTAGTAGCTGTTGGCCGAAACCAGGAAGTTGTCGCCGTTGGCGAAGATCGGGACGGGCGCGATCACCGACGAGGACTTGGTCTGGCTGAAGTACGTGTTGAGGTAGGCCGAGACGTTGTCGCTGATCTGGTACTTGGCCAGCAGGAATGCGTTGGTGCGCTTCTGCGGTGTCTGCAGCAGGTTGTAGGGCTGGTAGTTGTACGAGTCGCTGCTGGAGTTGTAGCAGTGGAAATCGCCGGCACTGGCGGTGCCGCTGACGCCATGGTTGAGCGTGACCCGCGAGCACCCGTTGGCAGTCGCCAGTGCGGTGGATGCCGCCGAGCCGTCATTGAAGCTGATCGAGCCATAAGGGGTCGCCGACGAACCTTCCTTCACCGTCTGTCCGTCGATCAGGTAGAGCGCGTCCTTCGAATAGCTGCGCGAGCCGGCGGACAACGCATCGATGCTGCTGCGGGAAAGACCGCCGATCACGCTGTAGTTGCTGCCGGTGTGGCCGGCGGTGATGGAAAAATTGCGGCGGTTGGCATCGCTGCGCGAGCTGGTGCCGTAATCGCCGGATACCTGCACGCCGTCGAAATGATCGCGCAGGATGAAGTTCACCACGCCGCCGATCGCGTCAGAGCCGTACACCGCCGAGGCGCCGTCGCTGAGGACTTCGATCCGCTCGATCATGCTGGCGGGAATCGCATTGATGTCGTTGTAGGCCAGGCGCACACCGTTGACCAGGATCAGCGTGCGCTTGTCGCCCAAGCCGCGTAGCGAGACGGTGGATGCGCCGGTGCCGCCGCCGTTGTTGGTATAGGGGTTGGTGGCGTTGCCCGCGATCGAGGGCAGCTCCTGCACCAGGTCGCCCAGGGTCGGCTTGCCTGTGTCCTCGATCGCGGTCCGGTCGAGGGTGACCACGGGGTTGGCTGTCTCGACGTCGACACGGCGGATACGCGAACCGGTGACGGTGACGGCTTCCAGATTCTTCGCCTTTTTGACGTCAGCGCCTTTGCTGCTGGTATCGGTCGTGCCGTTGTCCTGGGCATGCAGGGTGCCGGTGCCGGCCAGCAGGAACAACATCAAGGCGCCGTGGATGGCATGGCTCAGCGCCCGGCGCGCATGTCGGGAGGCGATGGAGGGAGAAGCGTGGATTCGGGTATCGCGTTTGTCCATAAACATAGACGTTTCCTCAGCGGGGTGGGGTTGACGGAGCGTTGGGGCGTGGGGCGATTGCGGGGCACGCGAAAGCTGCGGGGAGACGCCGCAGATAGCTCTTTGAGGGACATCGTTCGCGCAAGCGCGGCGCACCGGGCCCGGTGCCGTCGTCCCCCGGCAAGACCCGTAACGGGCCTTGCCGCAGGTGTTTTGAGCGCGCGTGACGCGCTCGCGGGTTCAGCTTTCGCCGGCGGCAGCCATTTCGGTCTGCCAGTACACGGCGTAGCGCTGGTGCTTGATCTGGTTGACCGGCACCACCGGCAGCTCGCCGTGGAGGGTGCTGGCGGTGAAGCTCAGTGGCGTGTCGGCGGCTTTGAGCCAGTCCATCTGCCGCGGCGAGGTCATCGCCACGCGCGGCGCCGGTTGCGGTTTGGGTTCAGGGTCCGGCGCCGCCCACATGCCCGCGTACTGCATGGCATGGGTCAGTCCCTTGCCGCCCAGTTGTGCGGCCAGCACCAGCGGTCCGTAGCGCACCGCGCGCAGGCTGTCGTCGCCGGGCAGTGGCTGGTTGCGCAGGGTCATCGGCAAGTCCAGCTCTATGCGGTCGCCGTCGCGCCACTCGCGGCGCAGGGTGAGGTAGCTGCCGGGCGAAGCGAAGACATCCAGCGTCTCGCCATTCACCCGCACGGCGGCGTCGGGACCGATCCACTCGGGAATGCGCAGGTTCAGCGCCATCGTGATGGGCTTGCCCAGCGCGAGCACGAACCGGGTCCGCGGCTCACGCGGAAAACCGGTTTCCTGGCGCAGCTTGAGCTGTTGTTCCGGCCAGTCGAGTTCCGAGGGGATGAACAGGTTAACGTAGAGGTCCGTGCCTTCGCGGAAATAGATGTTTTCGTTGAAGCGGGCGAACTCTTCCACGCCGGTGCCGGTGCAGCACCAGAACGAATCGAATGGCGTGTTGTAGTACTTGTTGGCGCCGGCCTGCAGCGGGTAGTAGTACAGCTTCATGCCGTTCTCGTCCTGGGTGCCCAGGCGCGCGTTGTAGAGCGTGCGCTCGTAGTAGTCGAAGGCGCGCGGATCGCCGTTCCATTCGTATACGTGACGGGTCAGCTTGAGCAGGTTGTAGGCCACGCAGCTCTCGGCGGCGTAGAGGCCCAGCTGGCCTTTCAGGTCGCCCGGGCCGGTCTTCCAGAACTCGTCGTTGCTGGAGCCGCCGGTGGCATAGGTGCGTTCGCCGGTCACCGTTTCCCAGAAAAACTCGCTGATCCGCCGGTAGCGTGGCTCGCCGGTCAGCTCGTAGCGGCGGGCGGCGCCGATGATCTTGGGCACTTGCGTGTTGCTGTGCAGTCCCTTCAGTTCGTCGCGATGGGCCGCCAGCGGATCGAGCAGCGATGCCTGGTCGAAGCGGTGCGCGGCTTCAAGGTGGCGACCGTTGCCGGTGATCGCGTACAGGTTGTACATCGACTCGTTGATGCCGCCGAACTCGGTCTTCTCGATATGCGCCATCTCGGTATCGGAAAACCCGTTGAGCCAGTGCACCAACCAGTCACCGATACCGGTGGCTACCTTCAACGCCTGTGCGTTGCCGGCATGCTGGTACATATCGAGCATGCCGGCCTGGATCTTGTGGATGGTGTAGAACGGCGCCCAGACTTTCTGGCCGCGGCTGAGACGGTCGAAGAAACTTTCCGGGAAGGCGCTCAAATAGCCGTTCGGCTGCTGGCAGGCAGCGAGGATGGCTACCAGTGCATCGCCGCGTTCCTTCAGTACGGTGTCGCCATGGCTGGCATAGGCCAGTGCCACCGCGGAAAGGTAGTGGCCGCCGCTGAAATGGCCGCGTAGTTCGCAGTCGGGCTTTTCCCAGCCACCCAGCGGCCTGGCCTGGCTGGGCAAGCCTGCCTGGAGACGGAAGTTGTGGGCGAGACGGTCAACCGGCAGGCTGTGCAGGTAGCGACGGTTGATTTCGGCCTGGGTGGCGAACTCGCTGTCGAGAAGGCGCACCTGGTTCAGGCTGAAACCGTGCATGCGCTTCACCGGTTGCTCTCGCGAGGCTACGGCATCATTCGTGGAGGTCGCGCTGGTGCCTGCCGTGTCGGGAACGAATGCACGCGCAGCAGGCACCGCAAACGCAGAAGCCAGCACAGTGGCCGTGCCCTTGATGAATCGCCTGCGATGGTTTTCCGCATCGTGCATGTTGCTCCCCCAACATGTTGGATGGCCGTGGGACACGTGGTGACGTCACCACTGGCGTATGGAACGGGTGTGACCCCATGCTTTCATCCTGCCGTTACATGCTCGATACGTCTTGTGTCATTTGCCGGTGTTGGATGCGGAATACGGCATAGTCGTCGATGTGTCCATGTAATAGGTGTCTAGACGTCTATTTGGTTATGTTTATCGTCACCTGTTGGGGTGAATATCCGGCATCTGGGGGCAGGGATGGTCAGGCCAGGGCGGCCTCGATCGTCAGTCGTCCGGTGGCATGTCGCGGCAACCTGAAGCGGTCGCCGCGTGGATGTGCTTCGAGCACGCGTCCGTCGGCACGCACTTCGCGCCATTGCCGGCCCGGTGGCAGGCGCAGGCTGAGCCAGGCGTTGTCGGGTGCGTCCGGTGGCATGTCCACATGTCCGTGCAGATGGTGCCGGTCGGCCTGCAGTTGCAGAGCGAACCCGGTCTTGCCCCAGCGCGTGGGCAATGCGCTGCAGGCGATGGACGTGCCGCTGTGCAGCCAGGCGTGCGGTATCGCACGGCCCAGGTACAGCGTGTCGCCCGCGCTGTCCTCGCTGACCAGCATCCAGCGCAGCAGCAGTGGAATGGTCATCTGCGCGGGCATGCAGAACAGCGGCATGCTGCCATCCAGTCCGGTCACCTCGCCCGCGGTCCAGCCGCCCGGCGTGTGCACATGGTGGCGGTGCGCGTAGAGGAACAGCAGGTACTCGTCGATGCGGTCCAGCCGCAGCAACTGCTGCGCATAGCCGTAGGAGATGAAACCCAGGATGTCGCGCGCATGCGGATCGACCGGGCCGATGTTGGCGACCACCCCGATGCTGGTCGCGCCATGGCCGCGCATGCAGTCGATCACCAGGTTGGCCAGTTCGTCCGGCAGCACGTCGGCCTGCAGCAGTTCGGCGTACGCGCGGTGCGGCCACTGCTGTTCGCTGGGATGTTCGTGGGCCAGCGACTCTCGGAAGGTCAAGCTCACCCCGGGCAGTGGGCCGACATACGGCGGGCTCAGATCATGGCGGACATTGGCGCGCAGCGTGTGCTCCGTCTGCGTGCGAAGCATCCTCGCGCGGCGTTGCCAGTCGGCGGCCTGTGCGCCAGCACCGGGTTGCAGCGACGGCCATACGGCGGCCAGGTCGGCCAGTCCGCGGGCCGCCATCGCACTGTTGGCGTAGTACGGCTTCCACCACAGGCTGGGGTCGGGGAACAGGCAGGAATCGGATTCGTTCCAGCCGTGGATCAGGCCATGGCCCGGCGCGGTATCGGGCAGCTTCAGGCTTTCGTCGTGCAGCTGCACCAGCAACGTGGCGGTGGCCTGGATCTTTTCGCGGTGCTTCAGCAGCAGCGCGCGGTCGCCGGTGTAGTGCAGGTAGCGCGCCAGCAGCGACAGGGTCAGGCCGTACTGGCCGGTTTCCGGGCCACGCATGTTGATCAGGCCGTCGGCGTAGACGAAGTCGGTGAAGTATTCGTCGAGGACCGCCGCCGCCTGCTCGAAGCGGCCCCATTCCAGGTTGGCGTACAGCGAGCTGGTGAAGGTGTCCTGGAAGCCGTCGTACTCGTTGCCGTAGTAGTCGCGGTCCACGGCGCCGTACTTCGGGTAGCTGCCGCCAGGACGCACCACCAGCTCGCGTGCGAAGGCGAAGCGCGGCATGTCGTCCCAGCCGGCCACGGGCAGCGAGGTCGCCGCCGCGCCGGCCAGTTCGGCCTGCCAGGCATCGTGGAAGCGCAGCAGCGCGGCATAGAAGTCGGCGGCCGCCGGCGGTTCGCGGCGCGGCGGGTAGCTGGGGTAACTGTGGCCGTAGACGACACGGCTGATCCGGCCGTGTTCGACCAGAGCGGTGCGATGCCAGGTCTGCACCACGAAACGGTCGTCGGCATCGACGTCGGCGAAGACCAGTACGTCGTACCAGCGACCGTCGTCCAGCGGCACCACCTTGTGTACCGCGGGCAGCCAGCCGCCGAGCAGGCCTTCGCGCCGACGCGCCACTTTTTCCGCGTCGTGCAGTTCGGCGAACACCTGCTCGGCGTGGTAGGTACGCGTGCTGCCGGCGGTATACACCGGCATCGTGTCGGAGCACTGGCGGGTGCCGACGAAACTGGTCCACGGCAGGCGTCCGTAGTAGTCCGCCGGGTTGAGCTGCGAGGCCACCGGTGGTGCAGCCAGGCGTACCTGCGCCTCGTCGGGCTCGCCGTGGCTCAGCAGGTGGTCGGCCAGCAGGTCGGCACCGGCCAGGGCGATATCGGCCTGGCGCATGCCGAAGTACGGCGTGGATGCCTCGCTGTAGGCCGCTTCGGTGCGCTTGGCCAGCACGCAGGCCTGGTCGCCGCAGACCAGGGCCAGCGCGCCGTCGGGATGGCTGAAGTCTTCCAGCACCTGCCAGTCCTGCCCGGACTGACTGAAGCGTGCGATCGCCTGCTTCCCGGCGAGCTGCGCCTGCGCGCTGGGAATGCGTATCGGCGGTGGCGCGGCACGCGTGGCCGTTGCGTCGGGGGTGCCGGCCCGGCCGGGGCGCCCGGCCGCCAGACCGACGGCTGCGGTGGTGGCCATGCCTTGCAGAAAGCGGCGACGGTCCATGCTTCAAACTCCTGCGGACGATCCGCCATCGCCCGCCTGTCGGACAGGTCTGTCGCGCCCGGCGGAAGCCCGGCCTGCCGCTCGATGGCGGACCGGGGGCGCGCATGCCCGGCGACTTTGGCGCCGGGTCAGAGTCGGGTGGTCAGTCGTTGTCGGAGCCCAGGTCCAGCCGGTGGGCGGGCAGGCCGCTGCGTGCCCCCCAGTGGTAGATGACCAGGCCGACCAGCGCCGCGGCCAGCGAATCCCAGGGCTGCGCCAGACTGCCGCGGCCGCCGAAGGTGCCGAGCCAGGACAGCGCGATGAGCAGGGCGTAGTACACCACCAGCCACCAGCTGCCGGCGGCTTCGTCGCGCAGCCGGGCGCGGCCTTCGGCGGAGGGCAGGCGGTACAGCGCATACACCGCGAACAGGGCGATCTGCAGGCCGAGCAGCCACGACACGGTCTGCCAGTTCGACCAGTACACGATCAGCGTCGCGATGATGAACGACAGTGGTCCGAGTACGCTGATGCCGCGGACCCGGAACGGCCGCTCCAGCGTGGGTGCGTTGCGGCGCAGTGCGGCGACGGTGATCGGTGCGATCGCATAGCTCAGCACCAGCGCCGCCGACACCACGTTGATCATCGCCTGCCACGACGGGAACGGCAGGGTCCAGAACACCGACAGCGCGAAGCTCAGCCACAGCGCCGGGCGCGGGATGCCCGAGCCGGCATCGATTCGCGCGAAGTACGGGAAGAACGCGCCGCTGCGTGCCCATGCATAGACCACCCGCGGCGTCGCGTTCATGTAGATGTTGCCGGTGCCGCTGGGCGAGATCACAGCGTCGCACACCACCAGTACGGCCAGCCAGCCGATCCCCAGGGCCAGCGCGATGTCGTGATAGGGCAGCGAGAACAGGGTGCCGATGTCACCCCAGCCATGCGCCAGCAGCGGCGCCGGAATACTGCCCAGGAAAGCCAGTTGCAGCAGCAGGTAGATCGCGGTGGAAAGCAGCACCGACAGGATCAGCGCGATCGGGATGGTGCGCTGCGGTTCGCGTACCTCGCTGGCCACCGAGACGATCGGGGTCAGCCCCAGATAGGCGAAGATCACGCCGCCGGCCGACACCGCACCTTCCACCCCGGCGAAGCCGTGCGGCGCGAACCCGTGCGCGTGCATGTTCTGCGGATGAAAGTGCAGTAGCAGCACCACGATCACCAGCAGCGGCACCACGAACTTGAACACGCTGACCAGGTTGTTGGCCTTGGCGAACGTCTTGACGCTGAAGTAGTTCAGGCCGAAGAACAGCGCCAGCAGGGCCAGCTGCACCAGCCAGCCCAGCACGGTGGGATCGCCGGCCGCGTCGCGGCTCAGGGCGGGAAACCACGCGGCGGCATACTGCCGGCATGCCACGGTCTCGATCGCGATCAGGCTGGAAAAGGCGATCAGGGTGACGAAGGCCATCAGCGAGCCCAGCAGCACCCCGTGCGAGTACTCCGGGTAGCGCACCACGCCGCCGGCACGCGGCAGCGCCGCGCCCAGTTCGCAGTAGACCAGGCCCAGCAGCAGCACGGCGCCGCCGCCGACCAGCCACGACAGCATGCCGGCGGGGCCGGCGATGGCCGCCACGTGGCTGGCCGAGAACAGCCAGCCGGAGCCGAAGATGGCGCCCAGGCCGATGAAGGTGAGGTCGGTCAGGCCGAGCTCGCGGTGGAAGGATCCTTTCGCTGGCATCGTCGGGCTCCGCTCCGGTCTGGTCAGTGGGTGGCGCAGTTGCAGTGGCTGTCGTCGGCGTAGGGCGACTTGCCGCCATCGGCGATGAAACGGTCGATCCGCGCGTTCAGCACCGGCAGCGGCACCGAGCCGGTGGAGAGCACCGCGTCGTGGAAGTTGCGGATGTCGAACTTCGCGCCCAGTGCCTTTTCGGCTTTGGCACGATCGTCGCGTATCGCCATTTCGCCCAGGTAATAGGACAGCGCCTGCGCGGGCCACGCAATGTAGCGGTCGACCTCGGTCTCGATTTCGTGATCGGCCAGCGCGGTGTTCTCGCGCATGTAGTCCTGTGCCTGCTTGCGGGTCCAGCCCATGGCGTGGATGCCGGTGTCCACCACCAGCCGTGCCGCGCGCCAGGCCTGGTAGCTGAGATAGCCGAAGCGCTGGTAGGGCGTCTTATAGATGCCCATCTCCTGGCCGAGATATTCGCAGTACAGCGCCCAGCCCTCGCCGTAGGCGGAGATGTAGCTGTAGCGGCGGAAGTCGGGCAGCCAGGTGAACTCGGCCGCCAGCGGCATCTGCAGCGCATGTCCCGGCGAGGACTCGTGCAGGGTCAGCGCCGGCAGCGAGTACAGCGGCCGCGCGGGCAGGTCGTAGGTGTTGACCAGGTAGATGCCGGGGCCGCCGCGGCCGCCGGTGTAGAACGGTGCCAGGTCCGCCGGCACCGGCTTGATCGCGAAGCGCTCGCGCGGCAGGTGGCCGATGTACTGGCCGACCACGCCATCGACTTCCTTGGCGATCCACGCCGCGTCCATCAGCAGCTCCTTCGGCGTCCTGGCATAGAAGCGCGGGTCGGTGCGCAGGAAGTGCAGGAACTGCGCGAAGCTGCCCTTGAAGCCGGTCTGCTTGATGGTGTCGAGCATCTCCTGGTGGATGCGCGCCATTTCCTTCAGTCCCAGCGCGTGGATCTGCTGCGGGGTCATGTCCAGCGTGGTGTATTCGTAGATCTGCGACTGGTAGAAGGCCTTGCCGTCGGGCAGCGCATAGGCATCGATCGAATCGCGTGCCTGCTTCGCGTACACGTCGCGCATGAAGTGCAGCAGGCGGGTGTAGGCCGGGATCACGTCGGCCTCGATCTCCTTCAGCGCCTGTGCCCGCAGTGCGGCCTGCTCGCTGGCCGGGATGCTGTCGGGCATCTTGCGGAACGGGGTGTAGAACAGGTTGCTCTCGCCCGTGGCATCGGCGATGCCGGCAATGTAGTCGTTGCGACCCTGCAGGATCACCCTGGGCTGGCTGAAGCCGCGCGCCAGGCCCATCCGCATGTTGTCGATCTGCTCGCCGAAGTAGCGCGGAATCTCGCTGAGCTGGCTGAGGTAGTTGCGATAGCCCTGCGCATCGCGGATATGGCTGCGCGCGGTGAAGCCGAGGTCGCTCCAGAACGCGGTGTCGCTGTTGAAGGGCATTTCCCAGGTGCGGTACTTCTGGTCGGTCAGCAGGGTGCGGATCTGGTAGGTGTAGACGTCGTAGTTGACCTGGTCGGCCGGGCTCAGCTTGTCGCGCGGAATCGCCTTCAGCTGGTCCATCACCTGCTGCCAGTACGCCTGCCGGCTGGCCTGGGTGGCGGCGTCGACATGCGGCAGGTGGGCGGCGGGTTCGTCCGAGCTGGAATCCTCGTCGTCGGCGAACTGCGCCTGGCGCCAGTTCCACTCGCGCGTGTACAGCGCCTTGAAGCTGGCATCCGGCGATGGCAGCGCATGGGCGGGTGTGGCAGCGGCGAGGCCGGCGGCGCAGGCAAGGCTGAGCATCAGCATGGGCATGGCAGTCTTCTCGGAGTCAGCTGGCGAAGGGTTGGTCGATGGCGGGCGAGGGCTGGGTGAACCAGGCCGCGCCGTCGTCGGTGACGTGGAAGTGGTCCTCGAGGCGGATGCCGAAGCGGCCCGGCACCACAATCATCGGCTCGTCGCTGAAGCACATGCCCGGCTGCAGCGCGGTGGTGTCGCCGCGTACCAGGTAGGGCGCTTCGTGGATGGCCATGCCGCAGCCGTGGCCGGTGCGGTGCGGCAGCCCGGGCAGGCGATAGTCGGGTCCGAGTCCGGCCGCTTCCAGCACCTTGCGCGCGGCGTGGTCGATGCTCTCGCAGCTCACTCCGGGGCGTACCGCCTCGAACGCGGCGCGCTGCGCGGCCTGTTCCAGATCCCAGATGCGTTGCTGCTCCGCCTCCGCGCGGCCGAACACGTAGCTGCGGGTGATGTCCGAGTGATAGCCCTGCACGGTGCAGCCGGTGTCGATCAGCACCAGCTGGTTTTCGCGCAGGTGCTGTACGCCGGGAATGCCATGCGGGTAGGCGGTGGCCTCGCCGAACTGCACGATGCAGAAGGTCGAACCGTTGTCGGCGCCCAGCGCGCGGTGCGCGGCGTCGATGAAGCGCACCACGGTGTCGGTGCCGATGCCTTCGTGCAGCATCGCCGCGGCACGCCGGTGCACCTCCAGGGTCATTGCGGTGGCCTGTTCCATCAACGCCAGTTCGGCGGCCGACTTGCAGCGCCGGCAGCCGTCGATGATCGGGGTGGCATCGATCAGCCGGCCTCCGTCCAGCGCCTCACGCAGGCGGCTGGCCACGCCATACGGCGCCTGCGGGTCCAGCGCCAGCGTGCTGCCGCCGCCTGCACGCAGCGCGGCGGCGACCAGCTGCTGCGGGTCCTCGTGTTCTTCCCACGTATGCAGCGCGGCCGGCACCTTCAGTGCGTGCGACAGCGAGCCGGTTTCGAAGGCCGGGCAGATCGCCACCGGCTCGCCGTG
Organism: Dyella sp. A6; assembly: GCF_036320485.1. Taxonomy (NCBI): domain Bacteria; kingdom Pseudomonadati; phylum Pseudomonadota; class Gammaproteobacteria; order Lysobacterales; family Rhodanobacteraceae; genus Dyella; species Dyella aluminiiresistens. The sequence goes on along the minus strand of NZ_CP132911.1, from coordinate 2,437,370 downwards.
CAGCGGCAGCAGCAGCGCCACCAGCCGCTCGCTGGCACCCCAGCCGATGCCGCTGAAGTAGCGCAGCGACGTGCCGGCCGTCAGCAGCAGGGCATCGGCGCCGTGTTCGCGCAGCAGGCGGCGGGCCTGCTCATGGCGGCGGCCGTATTCGTCGGCATCGATCGGTGCCGCCGGCGTCGCCCAGGCCGCCAGGCCGTCCAGTGCGCGTGCCGGGTCCAGTCCGCCGATCTGTCCGCTCATGCCGTCTCCAGGTCGGCGTCGCTCCAGTGCCCGTCGACCAGACGCGGCACACCGCCGGGGTTGCGGTCGCGCAGCTCGGCCGGCAGCAGCGGGTCGGGCACATGGTCGTAGCTGTGCAGGGCGGCGAAGCGACGGATCGCCGCGGGCATGCCGACCGCGGTGAAGCCAGGGTGACCGGTGCTGGGGTAGGGGCCACCGTGGTTCATCGCCGGACTGACCGCGACGCCGGTCGGCATCCGGTTGGCGATCAGGCGCCCGACACGCGGCCGCAGCGCCGCTGCCACGCGCTGCCAGGCCGCGTCGTCACGACCGTCGGCGGCGCGGTACAGCGTGCCGGTGAGGTTGCCCTCGAAGGCAGCGGCCAGCGCCACCATGGTGTCGATGTCGGCGGCGCGCACCAGCAGGCTGGTCGGGCCGAAGGCCTCGGTTTGCAGGGCGGCCGGGTTGCGCAGGAAGGTTGCCGCGTCGACGCTGAGCAGGGTCGGCTGGTAGTCGTAGCCGGGACCGTTGCCGCGCGCACCGCCGGCCAGGCAGTCCGCGCCCGCGGCGCGCAGCACGTCCACGTTGCTGGCCAGGTGATCGAGCACCCCGCGCGAGAACACCACCGACGGCGAGGCGGCGGCGAAGCGCTGGCGTGCCGCTTCGACAAAGGCGTCGCCGTCCGCGCCGGTCGGCACGGTCACCACGCCCGGGTTGGTGCAGAACTGGCCGCTGCCCATGGTGCAGGAGGCGAAGAACTCGCCGGCCAGAGCCTCGCCCTGTTCGGCCAGGATGCCGGGCAGCATGAACACCGGGTTCACGCTGGACAGCTCGACATAGACCGGAATGCCCGCGCGGTCGGCGGCGGCCTTGATCGCCAGTCCGCCGGCACGGCTGCCGGTGAAGCCGATCGCGCCAAGACGGCTGTCGCCGCACAGGCGCAGGCCGGGCTCGTTGTCGAAGTGATACAGCATCTGCACCGCGGCCGGCGGCAGGCCGGTGGCGAGCAGCGCGGCGTGGGCGATCTCGGCGAGTCGCCGGCTGGTGTGCGGATGCGAGGGATGTGCCTTGGCGATGACCGGGTTGCGGGCGGCGATGGCCGAGGCGAAATCGCTGCCGGCGATGGCATTGAAGGCGTACGGAAAATTGTTCGGCCCGAACACCAGCACCGGCTTGTGCAGCGGTGCCAGGTGCGAGCGCAGGCCGGCGGCGGTGTCGATCACCGGCTGTGTCCAGCGGTAGCCGCGCACCGCCGCGGCGGCCTGGCGCAGCTGGCCGCTGGTACGCGGCAGTTCCGCCTTGGCCAGACGCGGCTCGCGCGGCAGTGCGGTTTCCGCGTGGGCCAGTTCGATCAGTTCATCGGCAGCCGCGTCGATGCCATCGGCATAGGCCTCGAGAAACGCGGCGATGCGTTCCGGCGGCGTCGCCGCGAGTTCGGCGGCGACGTCGACGGCGGCACTCAGCGCAGCCTCCAGGTCGGCCGCGCCGGAGACCGGGAAGTCTCCGGCGATGGCGGCGCCGGTGGTCGGGTTCTCGGCGTTGAAGTGGCCGGTGGCATCGCTGGCCTGGCGCCAGCTGCCGGCAATCAGGACAGGAGCCATGCTGGACATGCTCAGACCTCCGGGCGGTTGCTGAGGGCGTGTTCGATGACGCGCAGCGCGGCGTCACGCTCGGCGCCCGCAACCGGCAGGCGCGGCGCGCGTACCTGTTCGCTGCCCATGCCGACCTGGGCCTGCACCAGCTTGATCAGCTGCACGAAGGTGGGCACGGTGTCCAGCCGCAGCAACGGCAGGAACCAGCTGTACAGCGGCATGGCGGCATCGGCACCGTTGCCGGTGGCGAGCTGGTACAGCGCCACGGACTCCTTGGGGAAAGCGTTGACCAGGCCGGCGATCCAGCCAGTAGCGCCCATCGCGGCACCTTCCACGATGGCGTCATCCATGCCGACCAGCAGGTCGAGGCGATCGCCCAGCAGCGCGCGGATGCCAGCGAAGCGACGCACGTCGCCGGACGATTCCTTGACCGCCTGCAGCTGCGGGTAGGCGGCGGCCAGCTCGGCGATCTGCTCGGGCTGGAAGTCGGTGCGGTAGGCCACCGGATTGTTGTACAGCATGCACGGCAGGTCGGTCGCCTCGATGATGGCGCGCACGTGTGCGCTCATCTCGCGCCAGTCGGTGGAATACACGTACGGCGGCAGCACCATCAGGCCGCCGCAACCGATCTCGGCGGCGGCCTTGGCCAGGCGCACCGCTTCGCGGGTGGACAGCGCGGCGATGCCGGGGATCACCGGCACGCGGCCGTCGAGCGCCTTGACCAGGGTGCGCAGGATCGCGACCTTGTCGTCGAAGTCGAGCGTGGCGGCTTCGCCCAGCGAACCCAGCGGCACGATGCCGGTGCAGCCGGCGTCCACCATCCAGTTGGCGTGGCGGCCGAGGAACTCGTGGTCGATCGCGTCATCGGCGGTGAAGGGCGTGGTGATGGCGGGGATGACACCGCGCCAGAAAGTGGCATTGCTCATGAACAGGCTCCGTGGTGTTCGCAGGATCCAGAAACGGCGGCCAGCGTTGCCAGCCGTGCGGGGAAAACAGGGGGGCGGCCGTGGCCGCGGGGAAAGTGGCCGAGTTCGGCCAGCGCCGCGCCGCAGATGCGACCCTGGCAGGCGCCCATGCCGCAGCGCGTGGCCAGTTTCGCGGCGCGCGCGTCGCCGAAACCGTCGAGCGCGCCCAGCGGCACATCCTCGCAGCGGCACACCAGGGTGTCCGGCCGGGCCAGCTGGCGCACGCGCGGTTGCAGCGCGAAGCTGCGGGTCAGTTCGACGGCGAAGCGGCGTGCGCGATCGCGTTGTTCGAGCAGGGCCTGTGCCCTGGTGGCGTGGCCACAGGCGGTGTGGGCAGCGATCGCGCCTTCCAGCCGGGCGCTGTGCAGGCCGCCAATGCCGCATGCTTCGCCCACGGCATAGATGTGTGCGGTGCTGGTGCGCTGCATGGCGTCCACGCGTACCCGCTGATGCGCGCCATCGGGGTCCAGCGCACAGCCGAGCAGGGCGGCCAGTTCCACGTTGGGCAGCAGGCCGAAGCCGACGCCGAGCAGGTCGCAGGCCAGCTGCCGGGTGGTGCCGGCGGCGTCCTGCAGTTCCACGCTTTCCAGCATGCCGTGGCCCTGCGCCGCGGTGACGCAACTGTCGTAGTAGCGCGGCACGTCGGCCAGCTGCAGCTGCAGTTGCAATGCCTGCATGGCCCGCGCGGGCCAGCGCCAGAGCTGGCGGGCAAGGCGCATCACCTGCGCGCGTGGCGCCTGTTCGACGATGCCCAGCAGCTGCGCGCCATGCCGGCGCAGGGTGGCCGCCGCCGCCAGCAGCAGCGGGCCGCTGCCGGCGATCAGTACGCGCCGGCCGCTTACCGGAAAGCCCTGTTTGGCCAGTGCCTGCAGGCCGCCGGCGGCAGTGACGCCGGGCAGGGTCCAGCCGGGGAACGGCAGCAGCAGTTCGCGCGCACCGGTGGCCAGGATCAGGTCGCAGTAGCTGGCGTCGAAAGTGGTGTCGCCGCGTTCCAGCCGCAGGCAGCCGGCTTCCGCATCGACCACCTGGGTGCCGGTCAGCAGTTCCACGCCCGCGGCACTGAGCTGGTCGATGGCCTGGCGCGCGGCACGCGGTGCGCCATGCGCCACGTCGTGCCGCCACACCTGGCCGCCCGCGCGCGGCTGCAGGTCCACCAGGCCGACCCGGGCACCGTGTCCGGCGGCAGTCCGGGCGGCACTCAGCCCGGCCGGGCCGGCACCCACCACCAGCACGTCGTAGTGTCGCGGCTCAGACATCGGTCCGGACCTGCATGCCGTCGCGCACCAGCACCTGGCAGGAGCGCTGCTGGGCCACACCGTCGATACTGACGCGGCATTCGAAACAGATCCCCATGCCGCACAGCGGTGCGCGCGGCTGGCCGCTGCACGAGCGACGCAGGGCCAGCTGCATGTGGGCCACCGCGGCGGCCACGCTGATGCCCGCCGCGACTTGCAACGGTTGGCCGTTGACGTACAGCACGACCGGCTTCATGCGGTCACCTGTTGCGCCATCACCCGCGAGGGGGCGTAGGGGGTCGGGTCGATCGCCGGCGTGCGCCCCAGCATCAGGTCGACCAGCAGGCGCGCGCTGCCCAGCGCGGTGGTGACGCCGTGACCCTCGTGGCCGGTCGCGACCCAGCATCGGTCGCGGTCGTCGACGGCACCCAGGTAGGGACGACCATCGGGACTGGTCGGGCGGAATCCGGTCCACACGCGCACCGCCTGCAGCTCGCCCAGCGCGGGCATGAAATGGAAGGCGCGGGCCAGCATGCGACGCAGCAACGGCCGCGAAACGCTGTCGTCGGTGGCGTCGAACTCGCGCGAGGAGCCGATCAGGATCTGCCCGGTCGGTCGCGGCTGCACGTTGAAGGCAACGCTGCTGCGGTCGCTGCCATGCGCGCTGGCGGCATAGCCAAGCTCCAGCACCTGGTGTCGCACCAGGCCGGGGTAGCGGTCGGTGATCACCAGATGCCCCTTGCGGCCGCGCACGGGCAACTGCGGCAGCAGGGTCGGGGTGGCGCAGCCTGCCGCCACCAGCACCGGGCCGTGCAGGCGGTCGCCGTTGTCGAGCGTCGCGCCGTCGTCGTGCAGGGCGACCACGCGGCGGCCGGCATACAGCCGGGTGCCGCGTGCCTGCGCGCTGCCCAGCAGGTGCAGTGCCATGCGCGGCGGATAGACCACGCCCTCGGCCGGTACCAGCATGCCGCCGGCCAGGCCGGGAACGAGTTCGGGTTCGGCTTCGTGCAGTGCCTTGCTGTCCAGTTGCTCGGCATGGACGCCAGCGGCGGCCAGTCGCTGGATGCGGCCGGCGATGGCTGCGCATTCGTCGTCGTTGCTGGCCACCCACAAGGTGCCGCAGCGGCTGAACTCGGCGGCCGGCAGATTGGCATAGGCGTCCCAGAAACGCAGCGAATACCTGGTCAGTGCCAGCTCGGCGGGGTCGTCGTCCATCGCCACCAGGTGGCCCATCGCCGCCGCGGTGGCGCCGCCGCCGATCGCCGCCGGTTCCACCACCGCCACGCGCAGGCCCTCGGCCGAGGCGGCCTCGGCACAGGCGCAGCCGACGATGCCGGCACCGACCACGATCAGGTCGTAGCTGGCGCCATGGGTCGTCATCCGGCGCGGATGCCCCAGGCGAACGGGTCGGCGTCGTCGATCAGCAGCTGCGCCTGCGCGGTGATGTACGCATGGCCGCCAATGCGCGGCAGCACGCCGCGTTCGCCCGGCTGATAGCTGCCTTCGAACACGGTGCCCAGAATGCCTTCCTGCCGCCACACCTGGCCCGGCGCCAGCTTGCCGTCGGCGGCCAGGCAGGCCAGCTTGGCGCTGGTGCCGGTGCCGCAGGGCGAGCGGTCGTAGGCCATGCCCGGACACAGCACATAGTTGCGCGCCACCGCCGGGTTTTCGGGCGACGCTCCGTTGACCTCGATGTGATCGATCTCGGCGCCATCCGCACCGGTGATGCCGGCGCGCTCCAGCGCTTCGCGGATCGCCATGGTGTAGGCCGCCAGCTCGCGTTCATTGGCCAGCGTCAGCGGTACCGGCGCCTGCGAGATGATGAAGAACCAGTTGCCGCCCCAGGCGATGTCGCCGGTGACCGGGCCGTGGCCTGCCACCTCGACGGTGACACCTTGCCGGTGGCGGTAGCTTTCCACGTTGTCGATGACGATGCGGCCGTCGTCATGCAGCTCGACGCCGACCGTGCCCACCGGGGTCTCCAGCCGGTGCCGGCCGGGGCCGATGCGGCCCAGGTGCGCCAGCGTGCGCACCACGCCCATGGTGCCGTGCCCGCACATGCCCAGGTAACCCACGTTGTTGAAGTAGATCACCCCGGCGCAGGCATCGGGGTCGCGCGGCGGCAGCAACAGCGCGCCGACCATGGTGTCCGAGCCGCGCGGTTCGCAGGCGATCGCGCTGCGCCATGCATCATGGCGTTCGCGGAAAACCTGCCGGCACTGCGCCAGCGAGCCGGGGCCGAGGTCGGGAAACCCGCCGATGACGACGCGGGTCGGTTCGCCGGCTGTGTGCGAATCGATGACGGAGATGGTTTGCATGCCGTCCATGCTGGCTCGCAGGGTCGTTCCAGTATAGAAAACGTTGGGAGGCTTGGATGCGGAATTCGGCATAGTCGAAATGGCCCGCCCGGGTCTTGCGCAATGCACTGATTTGCATGCTATGTTCGACTCACAGCGATTTGTTGCATTGCAACCACAAGCCGTGACGGGGCTGCGACGATGAGAATTTCAGCCGATGAACTGGAGCACCTGTTCGACGCGTTGCCGGACGTCGTTTTCTTCGTCAAGGACGACGGCGGGCGTTACACGCATGCCAACCAGACCCTGATCCGTCGGCTCGGGCTCAAGCGCCGCGACCAGATCATAGGCAGCACTGCCGATGCCCTGTTTCCGTCCAGCATGGGCGGTTCCTACACCATGCAGGATCGTCGCGTGCTGGCCGGCGAAACCATCGACAACCAGCTCGAAGTCCACATTTTTCCCAATCGCTCGTCCGGCTGGTGCCTGACCTGCAAGCGGCCACTGGTGAAGCGCAACCAGGTGCGCGGCGTGGTCGGCATCTCGCGCGACCTGGGGCAGCCGGATGGCCGTCATCCCACCTATGACCGCCTGCGCCAGGTGCTCGACTACCTGCAGACGCATTACGCCGAGCCGGTGCGCGTGCACACCATGGCCAAGCTGGCGAACCTTTCGGTGGCGCAGCTGGAGCGGCATTTCCGGCGGGTCTTCCAGGTGACGCCGCAGCAGTGGCTGACCAAGCTGCGGATCGAGGAGGCGATGCGCCTGCTGCATGGCGACGAGCGCATTGCCGGCGTCGGCCTGGCCTGCGGCTTTGCCGACCAGAGCGCCTTTGCCCGCCAGTTCAAGGCGACCGTGGGCATGACCCCGCGCGATTACCGCAGCATGGTGAAAGGCTGCCAGCCGCAGGCGGCGGACAGCGGGATCGGGCTCGCCGCCACGGGCTGAATGTCACGGGGTCCGCCGCCTGGTGGCGGACCCCGTGCCGGTTCAGCGCACCCAGTGGCCGGGACGGAAGTGCCATTGCCCGCGCGGGCCGCGCTGCCAGTGGGCCGGGCGGTAGTGGTAGCCGCGGCGCACGCGCACCCAGTGGCCAGTGACCCACACATGCCGGTGCCAGCGGGCATTCCAGCGCCAGTAGCCGGGCGCCCAGACGAAACCCGCACGCGGCGGCGGCAGACGCTCGACGCGCGGCGGTGGCGGCGCGATACCAATGCCGATACCCACGCCGACATGCACCTGGGCGGCGGCGGGCTGGGTGTAGGCCATGCCGCCGAAGGCGATGGCGAGGCCGGCGATCAGGGCGAGCTTGCGGGGAAGGCGCATCATCATGGTGTGTTCTCCTTTCATCGCCGCGATGGCGGCGTGCAGTGCGGAGAACGTGGCACCGCCGCGCGTGTTGACCGGCATGCCGGCGATCCGTTCAGCCAGCGTCGCGGTGCGCGGGAAGGAATGGCACCCTGTGGCGGCGCGGTGCCGCGGCTGGCTTGCGGGTCTTTTACGGCGCCAACGCCGCGTTGCATGCGTCGGCGTATGCCGCGCTGCATCAGAGTCTGCAACAGCCGCGCCGTTACAATCACGGGGCTATCCCCACGATGTTTACGGAGTCCCCACCATGAGCTCGCCCGCCCAGCACGTTCCCGCCAGCACTCCCCGGCGCGAGACCCATCCGTTGCGCTTCGTCACCGCGGCCAGCCTGTTCGACGGCCACGACGCCGCGATCAACATCATGCGTCGCATCATCCAGAGCCAGGGCGCCGAGGTGATCCACCTGGGCCACAACCGCTCGGTGGAAGACGTGGTGCGCGCCGCGCTGCAGGAAGACGCCGACGCCATCGCGCTGTCGTCCTATCAGGGCGGCCACGTCGAGTACTTCAAGTACATGGTGGACATGCTCAAGGAAAAAGGCGCCGCGCACATCCGCGTGTTCGGCGGCGGTGGCGGCACCATCACGCCGGAAGAGATCCGCGAGCTGCAGGCCTACGGCGTCGAGCGCATCTACCACCCCAACGACGGCATGAAGCTGGGCCTGGTCGAAATGATCGAGGACGTGATGGTGCGCACCCGCGCCGCCGTCGAGCGTCGCGCCGAAGGCGAAGCCGGGCAGGCCGCGCCGACTGCCAGCGTGGACATCGCCGACGAGATCGGCGTGGGCCACATGCTCACCGCCATCGAGGAAGGCCATGTCGACGAGACCTCGCTGGCGCACCTGCGCAAGGAATGGGCGCTGGCCGGCAAGCAGACCCCGGTGCTGGGCCTGACCGGTACCGGCGGCGCCGGCAAGTCGTCGGTGGTGGACGAGCTGCTGCTGCGCTTCCTGCAGGCTTTCCCCGGCATGCGCATCGCGGTGCTGGCGGTCGACCCCACCCGTCGCCGTTCGGGCGGTGCCCTGCTGGGTGACCGCATCCGCATGAACGCGCTGCGCAGCCACCGCGTCTACATGCGCTCCATGGCCACGCGCCGCCAGAACGCCGCCACCAACGACGTGCTGCACGACTGCATCGGCTTCCTCAAGGCGCAGGCCTACGACCTGGTGATCGTCGAGACCGCCGGCATCGGCCAGAGCGACTCGGAGATCGTCGACCTGGTCGACTTCGCCAGCTACGTGATGACCAGCGACTACGGCGCGGCCAGCCAGCTTGAAAAGATCGACATGCTCGACTTCGCCGAGCTCGTCGTGCTGAACAAGTTCGACAAGCGCGGCGCCGAAGACGCGCTGCGCGACGTGCGCAAGCAGTGGAAGCGCAACCGCAATGCCTTCGCCATGAGCGACGACGAGGTGCCGGTCTACCCCACCATCGCCAGCCAGTTCAACGACCCGGGCGTCACCTGGATGTTCGCCAACCTGTGCCGGCTGATGCGCGACAAGCTGGCACTGCCGGCGGACAAGTGGACGCCGCAGGTCGACACCGCGCTGAAGGAACCGCGCGCCACCGTGCTGATTCCCGGCAGCCGCGTGCGCTACCTGGCCGAGATTGCCGAACAGGGCCGCGGCATCAACAGCGGCATCGAGCAGATGGCCGAAGCCGCCGGCAAGGCACAGCACTACTACGAAGCGCTGAAGGAACTGGACGACGCGGCGCTGCCGCGTCCGTTGGACCTGTACGACAGCCAGACGTTGCAGTCCGTCCCGAACCCCGCGCCCGTCATCCCGGCGAAGGCTGGGATCCAGTTTCCTTCCGATGGTCAAGATGCCAAGTCAGTGGACCCCAGCATGCGCTGGGGTGACGAGCACAAGCATGGCTCCGCGCCAGTCGTCGACCGCTCCCTGCTGACCCTTCGCCAGCGCTACAATGAAGCCGTGAAGGAACTCTCCAGCGAGGCCGTGCACCTGCTGCGCGACTGGCCTGCGCTGCGCGAGTCGGTCACCGCCGAGGTCAACGAATACAAGGTGCGCGACAAGACGATCCGGGTGGAGAACTACCGCGAATCGCTGAGCCACCAGAAGATCCCCAAAGTATCGCCGCCGCGCACCGAAAGCTGGGCCGACCAGCTGCGCTTCCTGATGCGCGAGAACCTGCCGGGCCACTACCCCTACACCGGTGGCGTGTACCCGTACCGCCGCACCGGCGAGGACCCCACCCGCATGTTCGCGGGCGAGGGCACGCCCGAGCGCACCAACCGCCGCTTCCATTACCTGAGCCAGGGCGGCGCCGCCACGCGCCTGTCCACCGCATTCGACTCGGTCACCCTGTACGGCGAAGACCCGGCGCCGCGCCCGGACATCTACGGCAAGATCGGCAACTCCGGCGTCAACATCGCCACCCTGGACGACATGAAGAAGCTGTACTCCGGCTTCGACCTCAGCGCGCCCACCAGTTCGGTGTCGATGACCATCAACGGTCCGGCGCCGATCATCCTCGCGATGTTCATGAACACCGCGATCGACCAGAACGTCGAGAAGTACCTGAAGGAAGACCCCGCGCGCTGGGCCGAGGCGGAAGCGAAGATCGCCGCCATGTTCGACGGTCGCCAGCGCCCGGGCTATTCCGGCGAGCTGCCCAAGGGCAACGAAGGCCTGGGGCTGGGCCTGCTCGGCGTCACCGGCGACCAGTTGGTGGACGCCGAGACCTACGCGAAGATCAAGGCGCACACCCTCAGCACCGTGCGCGGCACCGTGCAGGCCGACATCCTGAAGGAAGACCAGGCGCAGAACACCTGCATCTTCAGCACCGAATTCGCACTGCGCATGATGGGCGACATCCAGCAGTACTTCGTCGACCACAAGGTGCGCAACTTCTACTCAGTGTCCATCTCCGGCTACCACATCGCCGAAGCCGGGGCCAACCCGATCAGCCAGCTCGCCTTCACGCTCAGCAACGGCTTCACCATCGTGGAGTACTACCTGGCGCGCGGCATGAACATCGACGACTTCGCGCCCAACCTGTCGTTCTTCTTCTCCAACGGCATGGACCCGGAATACACCGTGATCGGCCGCGTCGCCCGCCGCATCTGGGCCCGCGCCATGCGCGACCGCTACGGTGCCAGCCCGCGCAGCCAGATGATGAAGTACCACATCCAGACCAGCGGCCGTTCGCTGCACGCGCAGGAAATCCAGTTCAACGACATCCGCACCACGCTGCAGGCGCTGTATGCGCTGTTCGACAACTGCAACAGCCTGCACACCAACGCCTACGACGAAGCCATTACCACGCCGACGGAAGAAAGCGTGCGCCGCGCCGTGGCGATCCAGATGATCATCAACAAGGAGCTGGGTCTCAACTTCAACGAGAACCCCTGGCAGGGCAGCTACATCGTCGACACCCTCACCGACCTGGTGGAAGAGGCCGTCTACAAGGAGTTCGAGGCGATCAGCGAGCGCGGCGGCGTGCTCGGCGCCATGGACACCATGTACCAGCGCGGCAAGATCCAGGAAGAGTCGATGTACTACGAGCAGAAGAAGCACGACGGCAGTCTGCCTCTGATCGGCGTCAACACCTTCCTGCCGAAGGACCACGGCGGCGAGATCGCCACCGAGATCGAACTAATTCGTTCAACGGAAGAAGAGAAGGGCCAGCAGATCGCCAACGTGCAGGCCTTCCAGAAAGCCCGCAACGCGCTGGCGCCGGTGGGCGAGACAGGCCTCACCCATGTGGTCGAGGACGAAACCGCCGTTGCCGCGAAGCACGACGGGCACGGGCTGGGGTATCTTCAGAACACGGCGCGGGAGCGCAGGAATGTGTTCAATGCGCTGATGGAGGCGGTGAAGACGCATAGCCTGGGGCAGATCAGCCACGCGCTGTATGACGTGGGTGGGGAGTATCGGCGGAATATGTGAGGCGACCGTCGCTTCGCATGTCGGAAGGCCCGCTTTGGCGGGCCTTTTTTTGGCAGCTGCCGAACTTCGCGTTGGTCCTCAAGCCCGTCATCCCAGCGAAAGCTGGGATCCAGCGTTTTTCCTTGGCCGGGTGTCGGCGATTTGCAGGTGCTCAACGAATCGGGCCTAATCCCTCAGGTGCAGCAGGGGGAGTGAGAAGTGAATTGGTCAGAAGCGCGGAGTGCGCGGCATTGCTTCAATCTACGAACGGCGCGCCTCGCGCGGAGATCTACACTCTGCCCCCGCTCCGTTTTGAACAAAATCCATTTTTGAACCTGCCTCGGGAATGATTCCGTGAATGACATCATTGCGACTTTGATGCAGCTTCTGCCGAAAAATAAGGCCAAGGCACACGTGGGCGTGGCGGATTTCATTCATTGGGACTACTCGGGGACGCTCTTCCCCCTGCGGACCAACGCGATTGTCCTTCAATTCAACGAGGCTGGGCTGCGCGACTTTATCTATTCAAAGGTCCTTTCGAAGGCTGACAAAGAGTATTGCTTTCTTCCTCAGCAGCGCGTCTTTGCTACGAAGCCAAAAGGACATCTTCGGAGGACAGTCAAGCTTGACCCGGTGGCGGAGTACTTCTTATACGACTTCGTCTATCGAAATAGGTCAGTCTTTCGAAAGGCGGTGAGCGGCAAGCGCCTTTCGTTTGGCTATAGATACGAAGACGGGCTACCAGTGCCTGTTAACTCTTCATATAGAGAATTTAAGGCCGCCTTGGGTGAGTGTCGGGGCAAGTTCAAGCACCACATCCGATTCGATATTGCCGCATACTTTAACTCCATATATCACCATGATCTTACGCACTGGGTGAGCTCGCGAGATGGTGTGTCGGCCGAAGATGGAGAGGCGTTTGGTCAGTTTACCCGCGAGATTAATGCTGGACGGAGTGTGGATTTTCTTCCCCAAGGCATATTCCCCGCAAAGATGATCGGCAACGAGTTCCTGAAGTTTGTGGACCTCAGTGGTCAGCTAAAGTCCGCGCAGTTAGTTCGCTTTATGGATGATTTTTATCTCTTTGATGACTCGATGGGTGTTCTTTTGCGGGATTTCACTACCATTCAGCAGTTGCTCGGTCAGTTTGCTCTGAACGTGAATCCATCGAAGACAGGAATTGACGACTTTCAGGCTGATGTCGCCGCAAAGGTCTCAGAGATTAAGAAGAGTTTGCTGGAAGTCGTCGAGATTGAAGACTTCATTGAGACGGCCTCGGGTGTCGAAGTGACGTCGGAGATGGTTGAGGTTGAGCATCAATTGTCGGTGGCACAAGTTGAAATGCTGCTTTCATTTCTGAAGGACGATGCTTTGGAAGAATCAGACGCGGAAGTGATTCTAAACATCTTAAGAATGCACAGCGATTCAATGCTCGAGTATTTGCCGGTACTGTTCGCAAGGTTTCCGAACTTGTACAAGCAGCTTCATGCAGTCTGTTCCCATGTCAATGACAAGGAGGGGTTGGCCGATGTCCTTCTCAAGTTTCTGGAGGAATCTGAGCCGCTACTGGAGTACCAGCTTTTTTGGCTCGCTCATATCGTCGAAGAGTCACTTGCTAAGTCGGCCAAATTTGGCGACTTGATGGTCAAGTTGTATGACTTGACAGGGGAGGCGCGAATCGCTCGTGCAAAAGTTCTTGAGATACCCACTCAAGATTTCGGGTTCAAGGAGATTCGAGGTGAAATCCCCAAGTCGGGCTCTTCGGACTGGACGGCTTGGGCGGCGGCTGTGGGGACGCGAACGCTGAAGCTTGCCGAGCGCAACTACATGCTCGACTATTTTGCCAAAGGGTCGCCATTGAATCACATCGTAGCAACTTCGGTGAAGGCTTCCTCAGAGTAGTCGGGGGAGCAAATAGAGGGCGAAAACAGGGGTTAGAGTGCACTTTTCACGAGTGGCAGACCACAAATAGCTGAGTCAGGTTCACTTATTTCATGGCGGGAGCGAACCGGGCCTCGTTCTTTACATCACGCAGCAAGCAGGCTGCTGATCGCAGTGAAACAACAGCGGCGGACGCATGTCACGCCCGCCGCACCGCATCTCACTTCTCGGTCGCGTAATGCATGTACATCGACTGGATGCGGACTCGGCCGGAACCGGTAAAACGATTGAGGATCTTCGCCCCCTCCAAAGCAAGTTGACGCCATCCGTGCGGTGACGTACACACTTGAGGCTTGTGTCCACCGCCGTTGCGCAGTTCCTCGCATGCTGCGTATGCGACGGCTATCGCTTGTTACAGGGGGGGGGCTCAGGTGAAATCGCTATCGGTTCGTTTTGGCATCCACGCGCTTGCACTGGTCGCAGCGTGTGCGGTGTTCGTGGTGTGTGCCGCGCAGGCGTCGGCGCCTGCCGCGCCGAAGGACACGCCGTATCCCGGCGTGTTGGCGATCACGATGGATCTGCGCGATGCGCCGCATCGCATTTACCGCATGCACGAGACGATTCCGGTGAAACCGGGCCCGTTGACGCTGTACTACCCGAAGTGGCCGTTGCCCGACCATGCGCCGGATGCCACCATCGCCAATATCGCGGGCCTGACCATCACGGCGGACGGCAGGCAACTGCCCTGGCGGCGCGATGTGGTGGACATGTACACGCTGCATGTAACGGTGCCGCAGGGTATCGAGCGCATCAACCTTTCCTTCCAGTACCTGTCGCCCGGGCCGGGTGCCTGGTACGGTTACGAGGTGTGGTCCACGCCCTATCTGGCCGACCTGGACCCGACCCAGGTGGTGTTCTATCCCAGCGGTTACTACGCGCGCGATATTCCGATCCGGCCCACGGTGGTGTTGCCGACGGGCTGGAAGTTCGCCACGGCCATGGACGTGACGAGCCGGTCGGGCGACACGATCCATTTCAAGCGGATGAGTTTCAACAACTTCATCGACTCGCCGCTGATCGCGGGCAAGTACTTCAAGCGCGTCGATCTGTCACCTGGCGACGCGGCGCCGGTGCATCTGAACATCGTCGGCGACAGTGCGGCGTCGGTGCAGATCAGCGACACGCAGGTGGCTGCATACCGCCGCATGGTGAAGCAGCTGTACGCGCTGTTCCATTCGCACCATTTCCATCACTACGACCTGCTGCTGACGGTGTCCGACCATGTCGCGGGTACCGGGCTGGAGCATCACCAGTCGAGCATGGAAATGGCGGGTGCGGATTTCCTGACGAATCCGGATGCGTTCATGGCGTCGGCCACGTTGATCCCGCACGAGTTCACGCATTCCTGGAACGGCAAATTCCGCCGCCCCGCCGACATGTGGACGCCTGCGTTCAATACGCCGCAGCCATCGGACATGGTGTGGGCCTACGAAGGCCTGACCGAGTACTGGTCCGTCGTGCTGGCGGCGCGCTCGGGCCTGCTTACGCCTGCCGAGTTCCGTGAATCGCTGGCGTCGGTGGACGCCGCGCAGGCCTACCGAACCGGACGCGCGTGGCGCTCGCTGCAGGACACCGCGACCAGTGCTCAGTTGCTGTATTTCAATGGCAGCTACTGGAGCAATTACCGTCGTAGCACGGACTTTTACCCCGAGGGCGAGCTGCTGTGGCTGGGTGTCGATACGAAGATACGCCAGCTCAGCCACAATCGCCGGTCGCTGGACGACTTCGCCAAGCTGTTCTACGGCATGGACAACGGCAGCTATGTCACCCGCACCTACACGTTCCACGACCTGGTGGATGCGCTGAACCAGGTGCAGCCGTTCGACTGGGCGAGCTTCCTGCGCAAGCGCCTGGACTACACGGGCAAGGTGTTGCCGGAACACGGCATCGCACGCGGTGGCTGGAAGGTGGTGTACACGAATGCGCCCTCCGCCTACGACCAGGCCGTGTCGCGGTCCAGGCACCGCCTCGACCTGGCTTATTCGATCGGCATGACGATGTCCGACGACGGCACGGTGAGCGACGTGCAGTGGAATGGCCCGGCCTACAAGGCTGGCCTGGTGCCGGGCATGAAGGTGGTCTCGGTCAACGGCAACGAGTTCACCGGCGATGCGCTGAAGGCGGCCATCCGGCAGGCGCAGAGCGGCACGTCGCCGATCGAGCTGGCGGTGAAGTATGTCGGCACGTACAGCACACACAAGGTCGACTATCACGGTGGCCTGAAGTACCCGCACCTGGAGCGGGTCAACGGTACGCCCGACTACCTCGATGACATCGCGAGGGCCAAAGCGAACTGAGGTGGTCGGCCTGGTCCCGAGCTGATCGCGCGCTTGGTGGGGTGGTCGCGACACTGGGCCGCCTGTTGCCACAAGCAGTGCCGACACCGACGTCGGCACGGACCCATTGTCACTAATGGAACTGCCGTATTTCGACGGCGGATCGACGGATGGATGTGATCCCGTTACACCCGGCGTCGGCGCATCACGCCTACACCGACCAGTGCCAAGCCGAGAAGAAAGATGTAGACCGACGACGGTTCCGGCACCTGGGTTGGTGCGTCCTGGCCTTCGATGACGTCGTTGCCACAATACATCGTCCAGTGGAAACCCAGATCGTTGGTATCCAGGTTGAGGCCCAAGGTATCGAAGCTGAAGCTCAGGAAGCCGTTGCCCACCGTCCATGTGCCGGTGGTATTCGTTGCCGTCGCCAGGCTCTTGTTCACGGCAACCGCCTGGCCGTTGCGATAGATGCAATGGCTGCCGCAATCGATGAAGTGGTCTGACAGCAGCACGTCGGGGTTGTGGTTGCTTGCCGTGCCAGCGCCCAGTGCGTAGACGGTACCTTTGCCGCCGGCGTTGCTCAGCGGATTGTCCAGCGAGAACGCATAGGTCCAGTGGTTGCCGTTGGCGGCATTGTCGGTGGTGTAGGGATTGGAGCCACTGGGCGTCCAGCCTGTTGACAGGAACAGGTCGCCGTATCCGATACCGGTGTTGTTGGTGGTGTAGCGGGAATCCACTCCTGCGTTGCCGGCGAAGTTCGTGTAGATGGTGACGGTGAGCCGGGTACCGTTGAGGGTCGAACCCAGACTGTCCACGTTGAACATGGTGACGCCGGAGTTGGCGATTACGTCGCCATAGCCGTGGCTGTTGGAGCCGACGTAGTTATCTTGAAGTACCGTCGCCGAGGCACCTGACGAAATGATCATCAGGCCCATCGCTGCAATCCATAGCGGCAAATTCAATTTCATGGTGTTTCCCCTGGGTTGACGAGCCACGGGTGGGGCTGTGGCCGTGCGTTGCGAAAAGCGCGTTCCGCTCTGGCGGCACGCTGATGTTCTGTGGTGCTGCGGGCAACCGGGTTGTTCGTTGGCTTTCCCGCTGTAGCCAAAATTTAGGAGACTTCCAGCAAGCTCCGTGCCTGCTAATCGTTTGCTTCCATATCAATTATTTATCGCGTGATGCATCTAGTTCTTTGGTGTGCTTTGTAAAGAATGTCGACATGACAATCGTGCGCAGGCGATATCCGCCGCTTCTGTGGTGAGGGCAGTACAAACTTGGCCCAGCACCTTGATCGATGCCGGATCATTGGCCGGGTTTGTGGGCACGTCCGCGTCAGAGCTGACGTCGTCCTCTTTCTGCTCTGGCGCGCTGCAGTAGGGCCAGCAGTGTGATCAGGCCGATAGCGAAGAGGGGAAGTTCCGAGGGTTCGGGAACGCTCTGTGTCGTGCTCACATAGCCGAGGGCGCCGACCAACTGGCGGTCTACCGGATCGAACGGCAGCAGGTGGCCGGAAGAATTGACGGCATCGAAGGCATTGGGGCCGACCGACGAGGCCCAGTCACCTAGGTCGTAGCCCGAGATGCCGTTGAAGTAGGCGAGTGGGGTCGCGCCGCCGTTCAGCGAGAAGTAGTCGCCGGAGGCAGAGCTGTAGCGGTACATGTCCATGACGGACGGATATGGAAAGTTGCTGTCCTTCAATGACAGCCGTCCCATGGCTTCGGTTATTTCATGCAATGCGACGCCGAAAAAATCGTAGCTGCCCACGGTGATGCCATTGGACGGGGTGTAGTCGAAGACATAAGTGCTGGAGAAACCGAGATAGCCGTCTGTGGCCGTGCTGTTGGGTATCAGGCCCAGCGCCTTCGCCTCGGCGGTGGTTGCAAAAAGGTCACTTGGTCCGGTCTGCGGCAAGCTGCCCGAACCGGGCGTGCCCAGTGTCTGCAGCGCATTCCGGACTTTGGCGTATCCACTCTGGTACAGGTAGGCGAGGCTCTCGCCCAGGCTGCTAGAACCCATCGCTGATCCGTCGATCGAGCCGTAACCGACTACCAGGTTGATGCTCGACGGATTGCTGTAATTGGCCTCGATGAAGGCGGCGGCCTGGCCGAAGGCTGCTTCCATGGCCGCGCCGTTGGCTCCGGATCCGGCGAAGCTGGAATCAAATGTGTAGTTGATCACCACGGCATGGGCGGCCATGGGAAAGGCGGCGGCGATGAACGTGGCGGATAGCCACCTTGCGAATCGAGAGTTTCGAACCACCGATGTCATCGCGGTCTCCTCTCTATTGGCAGATGAAGGCTGTAACCGACTAAAAAATAAGCAATATATGCGCCATCATGTTAAGTGTCTGAAAGGCTTTGGCATTTCGGAAGAGCGATCTTTTGGGATTTGTCTTAGCCGTAAAGGTTTCCGACACATGACGCCGTATCCGCCTCCATGCTGGAACGGGCGCACAAACAATGACGCCCCGGCGGTTGCACGGGGCGTCATGTATCGAAGATTGGATCAGATTACTGCCTACGCCTTCTGGCTGCGTACCATCCGGTGAGGACAAGTACCAGACCCAGTGCGTAGAGCGGCAGCTCGGAGGGCTCGGGAACCGACACGTTCGTTGCCCCGCATGAGGTCAGGCTGGGTGTGAAGCCCGACGTGCCGCCGTTGACGATCCACACGCTGCAGGTCTGGTTGGTGCCCGTGATGCCCTGGATGTGCGCCGCCGAGTAGAGCCCGTCGAGACCCGTCATCTTGAAGAATGAGCTGGTAGGCGCAGTGCTGGTTTCAATCGCGTAGACGGCATACGAATCGGTCGTGAAGGTGTTGGCTTTCCAATAGAAAGCCAGGTTGTAGGTGCCCGGAACCGAACCGGTCAGGATGCCGCTGGTCCGGGTCGAATTGGCCGCCGTACCGGAAGCAAAGGCCATGCTGTAGGGGATGTTCGCCAGGCTGAAGGCCCAGCCGATATTCTTGTTGGCGCCGCCGATGAACTCGTTGTTGCTGAGATACGACTGCATGGTCAGCGTGTAGTCGTAGAGGCCTTGGGTGGCGCTTGGCCCGCCGTAGCTCAACGTAGCGGTCAGCCAGGGCGTGCCCGGACCGCTGATCGGGGCCGCCGGATACTCACCCGCATACAGCGTGTTCATCTCCAGGACCGTCGCCGAGGCCGTCCCCACGAAACAGATACTCCCGAGGAGTACGGCCAACATCGCAAGCAGTGATTTGGTGTATGTCTTCATGGCAATGCTCATTCCGTAGGTTCATCGATCTTCGTTTAAAGAATTGCCGACCCGGCTTGAAGCGATACACATGCCGTCCTGGCGTCCCCCCGTGGTCACTGCAAATCTCTGACCTCAAACCACTGCGACTTTCTGGCGGTATCTGGCGGATGGATTCAGGATCCTCTGCCATGCCTCCTGTGAATCTGACGGACAAACCTGCCATCCCAGCGCAATGCATGTAATACGAAGCAAGAAGCGTGCTAGCCCTGAGTGCCTTTGAATATCAAGCAATTGGCGTGCGAGCGTCTTGGCGCGATCTGCTGTTCTGTAAAGAAGTCCGACAGGTTCAATGATGTCTGTCGAAGGACGGGGTTCCGGCGCGGGGATCCGGTCGGTGCCCGTCGCGTCACTATCGCGGGTAGTGACGCGCTGTTGATGGGGGAGCCTTGGCGCCTCGACGGGAATCATTTTTTGGCGTAATTTAGATCGATATAAATTTAGTTGGTCGAATCCGGAAGGGGGCATCATGTCGAAAGCGAAGGCCTGGACGCAGGCGGGTCCGATGAGTAGCTGGCTACGGCGTCTGGCATGGGGTAGTGCACTATTCGGGGTGGTGGCGTGTGCCGCGGCTGCGACGAACGCATCGGCCCCGGCGGACGCGGTGAACCCACTGATCGGCAGCAGCAATGGCGGCAACACCTATCCCGGCGCGGTGATGCCGTTCGGCATGCTGCAGTGGAGTCCGGAGAACACGCGCGGCCATCACACGCGCACCGCGTCGCCCAGCGGCTACCAGTACGACACCACGCGTATTCGCGGCTTCAGCCTCACCCATCTTTCCGGCGCGGGCTGTGCCGGCGCGAGTGGCGATATCCCGGTGATGCCGGTGACCTTGCCGGTGACCGCGTCGCCTTCGACCGACGACGGCGACACGCGCTACGCCGCCAACTTCAGCCATGCCGACGAACGTGCGGTGCCGGGCGACTATCGGGTCGCGCTGGCCAATGGCGTGCAGGTGGAACTGGCGGCGGCGATGCGCAGCGGCATGGCACGCTTCGAGTTTCCCGCAGGCAAGCCGGCGAACCTGCTTTTCCGGGCGTCGGATTCCGAAGTCGGCAGCAGCGCGGCATCGGCCCGCATCGACCGCGCGCAGCGGACCGTCAGCGGCTCGGTGACCAGCGGCAACTTCTGCGGTTACCTGTCCAAGGCCGATCAGCACAGCTATTACACGCTGTACTTCGTGGCCCGTTTCGATCGGCCGTTCATCGCCACCGGAGCCTGGCAGGACGCGATGGTGCATAAGGGCTCGCGCGTCGCGCACGGCGGCACCGGGTACGACGCCAAGGGTTTCCCGACCGTAGGCAAGGGCTCCGGCGTATGGGTGTCGTTCGACCCGCGCAAGGGGCCGGTGCAGATGCACGTGGGTATTTCCTACGTTAGTCTTGCCAACGCGCGCGCCAATCTGGACGCGGAGATTCCGGCCGGCACCACGTTGGCGCAGGTGCGGGCGAAAGCGCACCAGGCGTGGAACCGGGCGCTTGGCCGCATCCGCATCCAGGGCGGTACGCCCGGCCAGCGCACGGTGTTCTACACCGCGCTGTACCACAGCCTGCTGCATCCGAATGTGTTCAGCGACGTCGACGGCGAGTACCGCGGCTTCGACCAGAAGGTCCATCGCGTGCATGGCGGCCAGCATGCGCAGTACGCCAACTTTTCCGGCTGGGATGTCTACCGCTCGCAGTTGCAGTTGGTGACCTGGCTGATGCCCAAGGTCGGCAGCGACATCGCCCAGTCGCTGTACAACCAGGCACGACAGAACCATGGAGAGTGGGACCGCTGGACGCACAACAGCGGTGGCACCCATGTGATGAGCGGCGACCCCGCCGTGCCGGCGCTGGCGGACATCTATGCGTTCGGCGGTCACCACTTCGACCTGCGCGGCGCCTACGCCTCGCTGGTCCGCGCGGCGACCGTGCCGACGGCAAACGACGAGTCCAACGCTGGCTGCAACGTGGAATGTGTGGGCGAACGCCCGTCGCTGGACCAGTGGCTGAAGCTGCACTACATCGCCACCCAATCACATGCCTGGGGCGGTGCGGCCGAAACGCTGGAAGATGCCACCGCCGACTTCGCTCTGTCCGAGCTGTCCGCCGATGTCGGCAATGCCGCCAACCAGCGCCGCTTCCTTGCGCGGGCCGGTTACTGGCGCAACCTGTACAACCCGAAGGCCACAGCCGACGGTGGCTATATCCAGAACCGCAACGCCGACGGCAGCTGGCCGGCGTTCAAGCCGTCCAGCGACGACGGCTTCGTCGAAGCCAGTGCAGCGGTCTACGTCTGGATGGTGCCGTTCGACCTGCACGGCCTGTTCGACGCGATGGGCGGTTATGGCACGGCGGTGGCGCGGCTGGACCGCTTCTTCCATCATGCCGACGGGCGCTGGGCGTTTACCAATGCCGGCCCACTGCATGCGGAACTGAACAACGAGCCTTCGGTGGAAACGCCATGGCTGTACGACTTCGCCGGTCAGCCCTACAAGACCCAGGCCACCGTGCGCGCAGTGGTGAACGCACTGTGGAAAGACGCACCCGATGGGATTCCCGGCAACGACGATTTGGGCGAGATGTCGTCCTGGTACGTGTGGTCGGCGCTGGGGTTTTATCCGGAAATTCCCGGCAGTGCCGACCTGGTCGTCGGCAGCCCGTTGTTCTCGCAGGCCGAGATCCGCCGGCCCGGCGGCGATGTGGTGATCGAGGCGCCGGGTGCCTCGGCCGGAACTCCGTACGTGCATGCACTGCAGCTCGACGGCAAGGCGGTCGACCAGCCGTGGCTGCCGGCCAAGTTCGCGGTACACGGCGGACACCTGCGCTTCACCCTGCAGGCCACGCCGGACAAGGCGTGGGGCAGCAATCTGAAGGACGCGCCGCCGTCCTACCCGCCACCGCATGCCTGAGTGTCGCCGGGGACAGGTGATTGCAGCCTGTCCCCGGGCTTTTGGTTACCGGGTTTGTATCGGCGTGGCGATGCCTGTGGTTACGGGTAGTGAGCTTTTGGCGTGTGTAATCAATTGTCGACTTCTCAACCATCCGTTGGCTGATGCCGCAGCACTGTGGTTGGCGGGGTTGATCGTGCCTATCGAGTGGAACGGCAGAAGCGCTTCTCGGTTTCCTGTGCGTAGCATCGGAACAACGCCGGTGCTTGCCTGCGCTGCCAATGCGTTTCCTGCATTCTGAAGGGAGCCCTGTCGGACGATTTCGTTGAAGTCTGACAACGAAGGCATGGTTTGGATGATCTACGGATTCGGTTTGCTCCGATACCGGATGTTGGCCCGTATCGCGACACTTGACGCCGGCGATACGTCGAAAGAGCCGCCTCCGCAAGGTGGCTGTACGGATAGGGGTGACGGCCGGCTGCTGGCATGTCGAAGCAGAATCCTTCTCGGGTCTATCCAGAGCGAAGCGATGAAGTCGAATCACAATGACGTAATGAAACCTGTTCTCGCATGGGTCTTGCTGGGCGCTTCGCTTGGTGTGCATGCGGTTGGCTTCGATTGCATGAAGGCGAGCACACATGTCGAGAAGATGATCTGCGCCGATGCTCGGCTTTCTGTGCTCGATACCAAGCTGCAGCAGGCGTACGCGACTGCGTTGTCGGCAAGAGATGCCAGCGGCAAGGTCGCGCTGATCAAGCAACAGCGCAACTGGATAAGGTATGCGCGAGGAGTTTGTCAGGATACTGCCTGTCTGCGTCAGGTCTATGTCGATCGTGTTGCTGTGCTGGCGAGTAATTCAAGTGGCAACGAAAACCATGTGTCTGATTGCATGAGGCCAACGAATTATAAGGGTCCATCTAAAGGGTGCGGCGTTGTTGTTCGATTTTATCGTAATGCCAATGAATACGTTGATCTATTCAATAATCTCTTGGAAAAATACCGTTGCCGGAAAGATTGTTCAATGTAAAAAGCTGATTGGTGTATGGGATGGGTCGCACATCGGTCCTGGGCGTGGAGAGCGGGTCGTTGGTGGCTTATGCACATTGCAAAATGGACAACGACGGAAGAGTGTTGAGATATGTAGTGATGAGATGTGGGGTTCTTTTCAGGTTAGGGCGATAAGTGGGCATGAGTTGATGCGTAAGGATCTTGTTGATTTTGTCTATGACTGTGGTGGTCGCGGATAGTCTTTGCACTTGAGCGGATGGTGGCTCCCATGTCTGGCAGTAACGATATTAAACGTGAACAGCTCCGTGCTGTTCTTGTCGCTACCGGTCTCGGTGGTAAAGTCTCAAAGTCACGACATTTCTCCTGTGCAGGTCTCGGAAGTAGCTCTTCATCATTTGGCCAGATGCAGTTCGATGTTGGAGCGAATCCTGATGCACAAGCATTTTTGTTGGGCCACGGATTTGATGATTCTGATATATCGAAGTTGAAATTGTATAGAGGGCTTTCAAGAAAAGACCGGCTTTTGCTTGATGCCAAATTGCAGTCAATCCCACCCTCGAAGATCGACGCTTTTACTAATCATCAACTGGATATTGCGATTCAGCGTGTTAATGCTATCGTTGATGAAGTGCGTAAGCGAAATTCGCATACAGGTGATTCAATTGATGCGGATATGAAGTTGAAGCTGGGCATCGCTGATTACGCAAATCAGTTTTCGAGTCGTCACGATGACGTGCTCGTCGATTTTTTGGTGGGAAAGGTCGAGCGTGGGGTAAAGGTGGGTGATCCGCCAACGCGTGAAGATTTGCAACACTTCATCGACGCGACACCATACGGTCGTAATCCTTCCAACAAACGTGCAATCAGGAGTCGGGAAGCCCGCTTCAACATGGCGATGGCCGAGCTGGGTCTTGGTCCGAAGGTCCGGGTGGCAGATCACTCGTCTGGCAGGGCTGGCGATGTGCTCCGCTACGGTGACCATGGTGCCGCGGTGCGAGACCTACAAGCGGTGCTTTCTGAGTTGGGGTGTACTGACGACACGGGGCACTTGTTGTTGGCCGATGGCAAATTCGGTGTGGCCACAAGAAGCGCGGTAGAGGGTTTCCAGCGTACTCGTGGACTGACGATCGACGGTCAGGTCGGGCCCGCCACATGGCGTGCCATCGATTCAGAAATGAGCATGCTCAGGCGCGGTACCGCAAGCTTGTTGCCGGCTGTGTCTGCAGAGCCTGCGCGTATGCCCGACATGGACGACCCGCGAAACCTGTTCAATCCGAACCATGTTCTCTTCAGCGATCTGAAATATCGCTTTCCAGAGGCGTCCGACAATCGCCTGCTGCAGTTCACGGCAGCCTGCCACGTCCATGGCATCACCGATCACAATCTGAAAGACGTCGTTTTCGATCAACAGCTTGGCGTAGTCAGTTTCGGCGGGCGCCAGGAAGGGCAGCCGTTCCGGGGCGTGAGTGTGGATGTGAAGATGCCCTCGCCACAGGCCTCGCAGTCCATCGAGCAGATTCGGCAGCACGATCAGTTGCAAGCGCAGATCAGGGCGAATGCCCGCGAACCGGTCGCACAGACCCAGTCGCGGCTGCCGTCATCACAGGATATACCACCGAGCAGCGGAGGAGGCGGGCCCGCCTCTGCTGCCTAAAGTACCGTGTGCTTGCCCGGCCAGACACGGAACATTGCCACCGCATGGGTGGGCACGTCGGCTGCGATGACACCTCGACTCATGTGGCTGCGGTGTTGCCACAAGTTGCGCACGGTGTAGCTGGCGGCGTGCTTCAGGCCGATGGCAGCGGCAGTAGTGGCGATGTGCAGCGGGCCGCGTCCGCGGTTGAGCAGGATCACCGCGACCGAGCCATCGGACATGGGCTTGGCCCAGACATCGGCGTTGCCGTTGCGATGGACACGGTAGCCCTGGCGACCGCCCCAGTCCTGATCCACCGCGATCACTTCGCGGTTGGTGAGTATGCTGCGCACGGCATCGGACATGTGACGCAGATCGTTGCCTGCGATCAGCGGGGCATTGAGCAGCGCCCACAGGCTGAAGTGCGCACGGTTCTCGTTGTCGCTGAGGTAGCCGTTGCCGACTTCGAGCATGTCCGGGTCGTTCCATGCGCCAGGGTGCGACGCATGCGACAGCGCGGCCTGCTGGTCGAGGATGTCCAGGATGCCCTGCGGGTATTGGTTGTCCGGCTGGTCGGTATGCCAGCGTGGGGTGATGTCCTGGGTGGTGCGCCAGAGGTTGCCGACCGATGGCGCCCAGCGCCACGGCGACTTTCTGCCCCATTCGCACAGGCTGTAGACGATCGGTCGCCCGGTCGCCAGCAGCGCATCGCGCATGGCGGTATAGCGCTGCTCATAGGTCTCGCCATCCCGGTCGCCGCAGTTGTCGTACTTGAGGTAGTCCACGCCCCAGCTGGCAAACTGCCGGGCATCCTGCTTCTCATGGCCGAGACTGCCCGGGTAGCCGGCGCAGGTGGTGGCGCCGGCCGATTCGTAGATGCCGAGCTTCAGGCCCTTGCTGTGCACGTAGTCGGCCACGGCTTTGATGCCTTGCGGAAACTTCGCCGGGTCCGGCACCAGCTCGCCGTGCGGGCCGCGTTGCTTCAGCAGCCAGCAGTCATCGATGTTGACGTAGGTGTAGCCCGCAGCCTTCATGCCGGAGGCCACCATGGCATCGGCCGTCGCCTCGACCAGTTTGGCGCTGACGTTGCAGTGGAACGCGTTCCAGCTGTTCCAGCCCATCGGCGGTGTGCGTGCGAGGCCGTTGTCGAGTGCGTGCGCGGGCGTGCCGGCCAGCAGTGCGAGCAGGGCGAATGCGGCGATCGAGCGCAACGTGCGGCAAGGCGTCATCGGTGTGGCTCCCGGCATGGTATTCGTGGCGACGGAAGCCGATGATTGATGCGCCTTGCCCATCTGTCAAAGGTCGGCAAGCCTGCGCGGATCATGCGGACGTCTTTCCGGGAGTGGCGGACAGGTCGCTACGGTCAGGCCCGCTTGCCGGGTGTACAGTGCCGCCTGATTAGGAGATGGGCGATGTCGAACATGACAGCGTGGCGCTTCAGGCCCAGGGTCGGCGGCTTTTACGTCGCGCTGGGCATCATTCCGATGCTGGCCGTCGTCGCTGCCTTCGGCATGGGCTGGCGTGCTGTGCCACTGGCGCTGGTTGCCGTGGCGGTTGTGGTTCTGCTGGCCTTGTCGGGTCTGGTGCTGGGCACGTGGTATGCGCTGCGCGAGCATGATCTCTACGTGCGGTTCGCGGTGTTCTTCCGGGTCACGATTCCCTATGCCGACATCACGAGCGTGCGCATCGTGGACAGTGTGCAGGCGAGTTCGGCGCTGGACCGGCGGCGCGTCAGGATCGAATGGCGCGATGCAGCGGTGCCGTGGGAACGCGTTTGCGATGTGTCTCCGGCCGACCGCGAGCGCTTCCTGGCGTTGTTGAAAAGCAGGGTATCGCCGCAGGCGTGGGCACTCACTGCGGCTGGCCGCGGCGTCTGAAGTCCTGTTGGCTCAGGGCGTACAGGTAAATCGGCAGGCGATACCCGGGTCCATGACGCACGAAGGCGGCTAGCTGGGCCGCCTTCGTGCTAGACGAGCGACAGGGCTCAGGCCGGTATCGCCAGGCTCGCGTCGGGGCTGGTGTCGTCGCCGCAGACACTGCGCCACATGCCGTACATCACGCCGAACAACATGACCTGCATGGCCAGTATCAGGGCGATGTAGAGCGGAATCATCAACAGGAAGGTCAGCCACATGCCGGCCAGTTTGCCCAGCATGATGATGACGATGGCCAGGATCGCGATGATGATCACGGCGACGATCATCGCCAGGATGCCGCCGACCACGAGCGCGATCAGGGGCAGCAGGTTCTTCAGTGCGCCGACCACGCCATCGCCGATGGCACCGAACACGTTGCGGCGGCGCAGTGCCACCTGGCCAAGGCTGATCGCATAGACGCCGAACACGAAAAAGCCGATCACGAAATACAGCGCAATCATGGTGCCGAAGCCCGCGGGTGGGCTCGGTGGCGGCTGGTGCTGAATCTGTGCGATCTGCAGCTGTGTCCACCAGCTGATGATCTCGTGCCCGCGGAACACGAAGGGGATGGCGAAGAGTCCGTAGTAGATCAGCAGCATCAGTGCGCCGTAGCCGATCTGCTGCCAGGCTTCGCCATGCCGGTAGGGCTTGAAGATGTCGCGTGCGCGGGCGGGCAGTCCCTGCTCGGTGGCGCCGATCACCTGCAGGTAGCCCATGTAGAGCGGTACGACCAGCAGGCCGATCAAAGCCGAGCCGAGCATGATGGCCATGAATTGGGTCGGGTTTTCCGGTACGCCTGCGCGGCGCGCAAGGAACTGCATGGGAACAGTGATCAAGGCCGGTAGAAAACATATCAGAGTGAGGATGGCGGCTCCGCCGATCAGAGGCTTCGGATGGCGCAGGGCTCTGCTGATGCTCTCCCCGAGCCAGCCGAAGGCGGCCAAGGGTCCATTGGATCGTGTCGTCATTGTGCTGCTTCCTTTGCAATCGGCGCCCCCGCGCCGCACGGGTCGAGCATACCCGACGGCGTGGCGTGGCAGGCAGCCCTGGCGCGGCATAATGCATGGCTTTCACGCCATGGTCCGTACCGCATGTCGATTGTCCTGACCGAATTCGCCCGTCCCCGCCTGTTTCCCCGTGAGCCCCGGCGCAACACCATCCAGGACTGCACGCCTGCCGAATTCGAACGCCGGCTCAATGAGCAGACACCGCTGCAGGTGCTCGATGGCTATGCGCCATTCTGCAAGCTGCATGTGCATCGCAACTGGACATCCACCCGCTGCCTGACGGTGCCGATCACCGACGGCAACCGGCACTTGCTGCGTTCGGACTACGAAGCGCGCACGCGGGGCGAGCTGCCGGTGCTGGTGCGCTGGTTCGAGGGGCTGGATCCGCCGGTGGCGGATTACCTGATACCGATCCTGTACAGCCGCGAGCAGCTGGCCAGGGAAGGCTCGCCGATCGATGCCGACTGGGGCGTGGTGGGCTGCATGTATACCGCCGAGCCCGCCGAGACACCGATGGCGCCGATCACCATGATGCGCAATGCGCTGGGCGTGGACGAAGGTGGCTCCGGCGTGCCGCTGGACCGCGAGGCCTATGCGCGCAGCGTGGAGTTCTGGCGTACCCACGCCAACTGGCGCGGGTGAACCGGCCGCCAATGCCGTACGGATCGGCAGGCTTCGCCTTGCCGCGCATGCCGATCACCGGGTACCGGCCGCGATCAGTACGGGTGCTGGCGGTAGAACTGCTCGAGCTGGCGATAGACCTGCGGCAGATGCTCTAGCAGCGTTGCCGGCGCCTCGAAGAACTGCTCGCTGACCACCGCGAAGAATTCGGCAGGGTTTTCCAGCGCATACGGGTCGATCGGCAACGGCAGGTCGTGACGGCGCTGCTCGCGCAGATGGTCCCATGCGCCGGACAGTGTTTTCGACCAGACCCGGCGGTCCATCCGTCGGTGCAGTGGCGGAAAGCCGTTGGCGTCGCCGTTGAGCATGTCCAGCTTGTGCGCCATCTCGTGGATGACCACGTTGTGTCCGGGTCTGGTGCCGGCTTTCAGTACGTCGGCCCACGACAGGATCACCGGACCACGCCCCCACGCCTCGCCGGCCAGCACGGCGTGGTTCTGGTGCACCACGCCCGCGGCGTCGACGTAGGTTCGGTTAGGGATGAAGGCATCGGGATAGACGATGACGCTGTGCCAGCCGTCGTACCAGTCCAGCCCCAGCTTCAGGATCGGTATGCAGGCATGCGTGGCGAGCAGCACGCGGTCCGCCTCGTCCAGC
The DNA here is from genome assembly GCF_036320485.1 of Dyella sp. A6. Taxonomy (NCBI): domain Bacteria; kingdom Pseudomonadati; phylum Pseudomonadota; class Gammaproteobacteria; order Lysobacterales; family Rhodanobacteraceae; genus Dyella; species Dyella aluminiiresistens. The sequence goes on along the minus strand of NZ_CP132911.1, from coordinate 2,408,596 downwards.
TGCAAACCCCGTACCGGCTCCAGCGATTTGCTTTCGAGGAACAACGTGGCCAGCACGCGCAGCGTGGCCTGGTCGGATGCGCCCAGGCGGCGTGCCGGCGCACAGCGCTGCAACGCGGCCTGCCAGACCGGCTCGGCGATGGGGTGTCGGGCAATGATGTGGCGTACACGCCAGCGTCTGAACTTTTCGAACATGGACACATGCTGGAAGTCCCGGAGTCCTGAGCATCGGGGCGAAGTGTGCGTTCTCAAGCTTGCGGCGCTGGTCCAGGCGTCGGTCAGGGCCTGACAGGCAGCTATTGCCAGCAATAATCTATATATATAGAGTTATGTCATGTCTCCCGTTCGCACCCCTTCGACACAGACCCGCATGCTGCTGTCGGCGCTGCTGTCACAGCGGCGGCAATGGCTGCATGGATATGACCTGTCCGAGCGGACTGGGCTCCCGTCCGGCACGCTGTATCCCATCCTCATGCGTCTGAGTGATCGGGGCATGCTCGAATCGAAATGGCAGCCATCACCACATCAGGGGCGTCCGCCGAGAAAACTGTATCGGTTGACTGCGGAGGGGGCGGCTTACGCCGTGCAGCATGCGTCGGATTTGAGCGCGCCATGGCGACCGTTGTCGCCGGAGCAGACCTGATGGTCGCGCGCCTGCGGACATTCGCGGCAATGGCAAAGGCAGTCCGCTTCGCCGCCTGGCTATTGCCGCCGCATCGCGAGGAGTGGGCCGAGGCGATGCTCAACGAGATGGCTTACATCGGATCACGTCAGGCCGCGTTGCATTGGGCGCTGGGTTGCACGTGGTCCGCGATTCGGGAACGCACGTCCTACGAACTGGGGAGAACCTTCATGAAACGCAGAGCTCTCGGCACGCTGCTCGGTCTGGGTGCGGCCTCGCTGATTGCCGTGTTCGGCATCTATGCATTGCAGAAACCCTATCAGCGCGAACGCATCCTGATGGTTGTCTTTCATGGAGCCGGGTCGCCGGCGGCAGCCCACGAAGGCAGCACACGCTAAGGCACGTCCTGATCAAGCACTGCGTCGCTGCACAAGCGTCATGGCCCTGTCTGCGCACAGGCCAAGGGGCTGGCGGAGAGGGCGGATGGCCGGAGCAGGTCCGGGCGAATGCCGCCGACCTGCGACCACAGCATGTCGGCCAGCGCCTGCAACGGGCGGTCTTGCCGCTCGTCGATCCAGGCGAGCACGGCATGCATCACGTCGGGGTAGTGCATCGGCACGGGAACCGGGCTGTCCAGCCATGTTGTGATGGTGCGTGCATCGAGCGTGCGGCAGACCGTGGCCAGGCCGAGCTGTTCCAGCGACTCGGCATTGGACTCCTGTTCGGTCTGATGGCGGACCGGCTTGGTCAGGATACGCTTGCCCAGGTGCAGCGCCTCGCTGACCAGCGAGAATCCGGTATTGCAGATCACCCCGCGTGCGCGCACCAGGTCCGCCAGGAAGCGGGTGCGATCGATCGGCATCAGTTCCAGGTTGCCGAGTTGCCGGGGCGCATCGACGCGTGTGTAGATGCGGAACCGCGTGTCGCGCAGCCCGCCGAGCAGCGCGGTCACGGCGTCGAGCGATTCGAAACCCAGGTAGACCAGCACCGGACCGTCTTCGGTGACGTCGGCGGGCGCGGGCACGTCGGGCAGGATCATCGGCGGCAGGATCGGCTGGCCGAAGTGATGCCAGTGCAGGCCGAGCGGCATGTCCACCGGGGCGAAGCGGCGCATCACCGCATGATTGAGCAGGTTGTGGCCGGCCATCGGCACGCGGTGCGCGTAGGCATACAAGTGGCCGACGCCGATGCTGGGCAGTCCCACGCGCCGGGCAATGCGGGCGCTGATCGGTTCGTAGTCCGAGATCACCAGATCGAAGCCGCCAGCATCGAAGCGTTGCACGTCCCGCACCAGCTGCAGCAGGCGCAGGCGGCGAGCGGTGGCCAGATAGCTGACGCGCCCGTCGATCGAGATGTGGGTCAGCCCTTCGCGCACGGTCCACGGTTCGAAAACGGCATCCAGCCACACGGTTTCGACCGGTGGTCCGCTGAACAGGGTGTGCACCTCGTGGCCGCGTGCCTTCAGCGCCGCGATGAGCGCCCGGGCACGCACCAGGTGTCCCCGTCCCGTCGTCTGAACGCCGTACAGGATTCGCATGGACCCAGTCTAGCCACGGAAGATGTCAGGTTTGGTTACAGCGTGTCCGGTTGCAATCGTGATGGTGGGTCGGGCTGGGCCTGGCCGTTTTCAGCCGAACGAGCCGGTGCGTACCGGGCCTTCGTGCAGGTAACGGTTGACCTGCACGCCGCCGGGCGTGGTCTTGCTCGATGCGAGGCGGAAGGCCGCCGCCTGCGCACGGTCGTCGAACAGCCGCTTGCCGGCGCCGAGCAGCAGCGGGTAGACCAGCAGGCGCAGCTCGTCCACCAGGTCGCTGGCCAGCAACTGGTGGACCAGTTCGCTGCTGCCCTGGGTGACCAGGTCGGGACCGTCGGCAAGTTTGAGGGCGCGGACCGTGGCGAGGATGTCCAGTCCCAGGCTGTAGCTGTTCTGCCAGTCGAGCGTGTCGGCATGATGGGTGGCGACATGCTTGGCGGCCTGGTTGAAGCGGTCGGCGATGCCTCGGTGCGGTGCATCGGCGGGCACCTGCGGCCAGTAGCTGGCGAAGATGTCGTAGGTGCGTCGTCCCAGCAGCAGGTCGATCGGCTGTTCGAACAGCCCGTCCATCGGCTTGATGGAACTGTCGGCATAGGGCCAGATCCAGCCGCCACGGACGAAGCCGTTGCTGGTGTCTTCCTGCGGACCACCGGGTGCCTGCATGACGCCATCGAGGCTGATGAACGCGGGAACGATGAGCTTGCGCATGCCTCTACTCCTGTCGGAACGATGTCGATTCTGGATGTGACGAACGGCCGCCTGCTGCCTCGACACGCCCCGCCATACATTCGCTTCCGCTGGCTGATATGAAAAGGCCCGCTCCACGACGAAGCGTGGAGCGGGCCTTTCTGCAACTGCGTTGCCTGGTGCCCGGCTCAGTGACTGCCGGCACCCGCAACGACCGGCAGCAGCACCGCGCTGCGTCCGTCCGGGCCGTGCTCGATCGTGATCGTGGCCTTCTTGTAGTCCGAGGGCTTGGCGAACAGGATGTTGGGCACGTAGGTCTGCGGGTTGCGGTCGTACAGCGGGAACAGGCTGGACTGGATCTGCACCATGATGCGGTGGCCTGGCTTGAACTCGTAGTTGATCGTCGGCAGGCGGAACTTGTATTCCTGCACCACATTGGCCGGGATCGGCGACGGGTCGGCGAAGCTCTTGCGGTAGCGCCCGCGGAAAATGTCGAGCGATACCGGCAGCTCGTAGCCGCCCATGGCCGGATCGGTGGGGTCGCTGCCCGGGTAGACGTCGATCAGCTTGACCACGAAATCGCCGTCGGTGCCGGTGGTCTTGGCGAAGATGTCGGCGATCGGCGCACCCTGCACGGTCACGGTCCTGGTCAGCACCGGCGTGGTGTACGAGAGCACGTCGGGACGGTCCGCCACGAAGCGTTGGTCGTGGACCAGCCAGGTGCGCCAGCGGGCCTCGTCATTGGCCGGGATCGGGCGCGGCAGGTAGGGCACCGGCTTGGCCGGATCGGAGACATAGCTGTCACCGCCGCCGGCGGGCTGTTCGAAGCCAAGGCCCATGTGCGCCTGCAGGTACAGCGGCGTGAGCTTCTGCGCGCTGGCCACCTTCCAGTCGGCGAAGTCGTCCCAGCGCTTCGCCACCGGGTTGTAGATCATCGCGTCCGGCAGCGGCTTGGCCAGCGGGGTGCCGCGCAGGTAGTGGTTGAACCAGGGGATCATCACCTGGCGGCGGAATTCGGCGGTGGTGTTGCCCGGCCACTTCAGCGGACCGAGGTGGCGGCCGCTGCGGTTGATCTGACTATGCCACCACGGACCGATCACCAGGTGGTTGTTGGCGCGATGGCCGGCCTTCACCAGGGCTTCCCAGGCATGCACGGCGCCGTAGATGTCCTCCTGGTCCCACAGGCCCTGCAGCCACATGGTGGGCACGTTGGACGGGTGCTTGGCGAGCAGCTTGTCCAGCGCCTGCAGCTGCCAGAAAGCGTCATAGGCCGGGTGTGCGGAGAAGCGGTTCCACCAGGGCAGCTGCTTGAAGCCGTGCGCGTCGGCATAGGCGCCGGCCGAGCCGGCTTCGAGGAAGTTGGTGTAGTCGTCGTGGTTTTCGCGCGGCACGCTTTCGCCCGAGCCCTGGGCGGTCATCTGCTCGGTGAAGTAGTCCAGGTTGATCTGACGCAGCGCACCGTAGTGGTACCAGTCGTCGCCCATCCAGCCGTCGATCATCGGGCTCTCCGGCGCCGCGACCTTCAGTGCGGGGTTCGGGTGCAGCAGCGCCATGGCCACCGTCCAGCCGTCGTAGGACGAGCCGATCATGCCGACCTTGCCGTTCGACTGTTTGACGTGCTTCACCAGCCACGCGATGGTGTCCCAGGCGTCGGTGGTGTCGTCGGTCTTGGTGGGGTTGAGCGGGCCCATCGGCGGGCGCGTCATGATGTACTTGCCCTGCGAGCCGTACTTGCCGCGGATGTCCTGCCAGACCAGGATATAACTGCCGTCGGCCCAGTCCTTGTCGCCCGACCACACGGCGTCGGCCATGTGCGGACTGTCGTTCGGCACGAAGCCCTCGGCGTTGTACGGGGTGCGCTCCAGCAGCATCGGCAGGTCGTGCGCGCCCTTCGGAATCAGGATCACCGTATGCAGCTTCACGCCATCGCGCATCGGGATCATCACCTCGCGCTTGATGTAGTCGAAATTGCCTTCCGGCTGCCTCCAGTGAGTCGGAATGTCCGATCCGGTCTGGATCATGTCGGGGGTGACCTTCAGCGCATGCTGGTCCGTCGCGGACGCACTGAACGTGGCGGCCGACAAGGTGCAGGCAAGCGCGATCAGCGCCGATGCCAGGGCGGTCTTCTTCATGTGGGGGACATCCTCATGGGGTGGTTGCACCCGCCACTATGCGAATGTCGGTAGGGGTTTGGCAATCCATGACGACATGATCGGTGTGGCTAGCGTGCCCGGAGTCGACGCCGAGCCAGCCCAGCACTGGCTGCACGTGGTATTGGTGTCGTTGTGTCACGAGATACCGACACCGGACTGATTGCGCTACGCCGAAGGTCAGTATTGATCAGGCTGCCAGCCGGTATGATTAGTCGAGGCTTTGTAGCGACGGATAAAAATGATCCGAGGCATGCCTTTCACGTGGACCGGAATAGGCGTACATACATTCTTTAGCATCTCTGGAAGGGGTGATTATGTTTAGGCGAGACAATGCCCATTATTTATGCAACAAGGCGTGATGCCGAGGCAATTCGAACGTGGATCAATGACTCTGCGGACGTGGCCTGGATCGTGAAATCGGACGAGCGCGGGAAAGTTTACAAGTGGAGGGCAGTGCGGTGCCTTGAGACGCTTGAGCAACAGAGATATGCAATCTGGCATATCCAAAGCGGTTCGCTCAATATTCCTTCTGGTCACCAAGATGTCCCAGATCAGGTTGTCGACGACGCCTTTTGGGGATGGACGCAGTCCTTGGATTACGAAGGGGCTACCTGTCCCTGGTTTGGAGCGAACCTTCCCGGGCCATATCACTTCACGTTTGCGGAAGATGGATGCGAGGCATCCGGTAACCTTGCCCGCTCTGAGTTTTCTTGGGCTATCGATCACTACAAATCCATAGGTAAGTCAGCACATCCCGAGGCCAAGAAATGGTGGCGAGCGCTGATTCGCTTTCTCGACAGGTCTGCCGAGAAAATCCCTTTGGTTGAGTCATTGAGCAATAGAGCGCGCGTTCCAACAGCCTATGTCTTTCCTCAGGCTGCTGAGCAGATACGTAAGGGGCGAAAGCGCGACATTAATCCTTGGTTGCCAAGCCATGATCTCTGAGCGCGCGTTCCACTCGAACGCGCCTCATATCGCTTGCCATGCTGGCAAAGCCGGGTGTTTGAGATCCAAATTGGCATCGCCAATCGCAGGGGCGCTCTGCTGGTCGAGGTCTGTCTTTATGGTCGTGATGGCTGCATGACTTCCCATGTGTTCGTTAGGCCGGGCCGTTAGCTGCTTGGCAGTTCGTCGTCGGACCGGCACGATACGTCGTGAATAGCCGGAAACGGGAGCGGTGACGGTCGTGACAGCGAAAACGATGATGGGGTGGCGCTGGCTGCCGGGTGCGGTGGCGCTGCTTGCCGCCGGCATGGGGCCGGCGATGGGGACGCAGGTGGCGTCCGGGGCGGGATTCGAGATCGGTTCGCGGGTGGTGGCTTCGGCCGAGCCGCCGGTGTCGCGACTGGCGACGAAGCCCTGCGTGGTGACGCTGTTCGCGCACGAGTCGTTCGACGACCATGGCGACGCTTCGTCGATGGCGGCGCATCCGCACCGTTTCGACTACACGCCGCCGAAGGGCTGCGGCGACAGCTGGAGCAAGGTGGTGCTGGAAGCCGACTTTTCCGTGCCGGCGGGGCGCCAGTTCGACCGCACGGTGGCGATCTGGCTGGGCGGCGTGAACCTCTACTTCGGTACCACCATCGAGCCGGAACCGGACGTGGCGCAGCACTGGCATGCGGCGCGCGACCTTACCGACTACACCGCCCTGTTCCGTCAGGCGGAAGCGGGGCAGATGATTCTCAACAACTGGGTCAGCCCCACCACCAATCAGCCGATCTACGCGGATGTCCGGCTGCTCTTCTATCCGGCGGGCAACGGGCAGAAGGCGGCGTCGGCGGCCGACAAGGTGTATCCGCTCGGAAGCGATCCGCGCGGCGAGCAGACGCCGCTGGAAAACGGTAGCGCGAGCCTGTCGCGGAAAATCACGTTCCCCCGCAATGTGGAACGGGCCTATCTGGACGTGATCGCCCAGAGCCAGGCGCATGACGAGCGCTGGTACACATGCGTCGACAAGGCCTACCTGGAACGGACGCGTGACTATTCGCTGGAGTCGTTCGAGGCCTGCGACGGCGGCAGTTTCCGTGGTGTCGAGGTGCTGGTGGACGGCAAGCCGGCCGGGCTGGCGCCGGTCTATCCGTGGATCTACACCGGTGGCGTGGCGCCGCACCTGTGGCTGCCCACACCGGGTATCCAGACGGTCAATTTCATTCCGGCGCGGGTGGACCTGACGCCGTTCGCCGGCCTGCTCGACGACGGCCAGCCGCACACCGTCGCGGTACGCGTGCCGGGCGCCGACCACTTTTTCAATGTGGCGGCGAACCTGCTGGTCTACCAGGACCCACATGCCACCGAGCTGCATGGCGGGTTGATCCGGGACACGCTGGTGGTGCGGCAGCCGGCCGGACTGGTCGTGCGCGACACCCTGCACAAGGACCCCAGGGGGCGCATCATCGGCACGATCGACACCGACCAGGTGCAGTCGTACGTGATCGCCGGGCACCTGCACACGCCGCGCGGCACGATCGTCACCACCGTGCGCTACCACGGCGGATTCCATAATCACCAGACTTTCGCGCGCCCCGGCGCCAGGCGCTACGACGAGACCATCGATCAGGTCGGCACGACTTCGCTGGCGGTGGAGCGCACGCTCGATGGTCATCATCTGGACGGCTATACGCTGAGCCAGCGCGACCCGCTGTACCTCTCCGTGCGCAAGACCATGCGGACCAAGGGGCAGGATTTCACCGCCAATGTGGCGATGAAGCAGGGGCATCGTATCGAGACGCGGCGGACCGACGCGCACGGCGCGGTCTATCACGCCGTGCTGGACGAAAACCTAGCCACCCGCGACCACGCCGACGGCAACACCATTCCCGATCCGCTCGACCGCAGCCGCTTCGCGCATGACGAGGCGGGCAGCGAGCGCGCGACCTTCCGCGATTCGCTGGGTAGCTGCTATAGCACGGCGCTGCGTTCGCGCGACGAGCGCCTGACCCGGGTCGCGCAAGGCACCGGTTGCCCCGGCGACGTCAATCATCTGGACAGCCGTTCGCGCCCGGATCATCCATGGCTGGTGCCGCTGCATACGGCATGGTCGGACTAGGCGTGGCTGGCACTTGCCCAGGGGTTGTGCAACTGCGCACTTGAGCGCGTCGGTACTGCGTGGGACGATCCGGCGATGACCCGCGAACCCGCTTCGGCAGTGCAGTTGCGTGACCTGGCACGGTTGCGCCACGTGCGCGATCGCATCGACCGCGAGTATGCGCGGCCGCTGAATGTCGATGTGCTGGCACGTGGCATCGGCATGTCGGCCGGTCACCTGAGTCGCCAGTTCAGGGCGGCCTTCGGCGAGTCGCCCTACAGCTACCTGATGACCCGTCGCATCGAGCGCGCAATGGCCCTGTTGCGGCGGGGCGACCTGGGTGTCACCGAGGTCTGCTTCGCGGTGGGATGTGCCTCGCTGGGTACCTTCAGTACGCGCTTTGCCGAGCTGGTGGGCATGTCACCCAGTGCCTACCGGCGCGACGCGGCACTTGCGACGGAGGGGCTGCCTTCCTGCGTGGCAAGGCAGGTGACGCGACCGATCAGGAATCGAGAAGCGCCGGCCGCGACTCCGGATCTAGCATGACGGCTTCTTCCACAGGAGGTATCGCACGCA